>JBILEA010000169.1:0-5971 GCA_044352355.1 Pontiellaceae bacterium
CGCTGTCACGGCTGACCACATCTAAGCGGCGCAAAGGCTGGCGGACTTTTGCGTCACGATCTTTACGAAGCTGGCGACCCATACTAACAACGTCCATCACAATGCGCATCTGGGTTTCCAGTGCGATGTCGCGCTTAGCGCCGTCCGCGGTCGGGAAGTCGCAGAGGTGTACGGATTCAGGAAAGTCCGGTGTCTGAAGGTCTGAACGTCCAAAATCCGCTTCCTGACTTTCGACGTTCGACTTTTTGACCTGCGACGAATTGAACTGTGTGAGATTTCGATAGATCTCCTCGGCGATGAACGGTGTAAATGGCGCGGCGATTTTGCAAAGCTCAATCAACGTATGATAAAGCGTAGCGTAGGCCTGCTGTTTATCCCCGTCATCTTCACTCTTCCAGAAGCGGCGGCGCGAGCGGCGGATATACCAATTGGTGAGATCTTCAATAAAAGCCACAAACGGACGGACGGCACGCTGCAAGTCGTAGTTGTCCATCGCCGCCGTCACTTCCTGACACAGATTAGCCAGCGAGCTTTCGATCCAGCGATCGAGCAGGTTGGTGCTTTCGCCGAATTTCGCTTTGCCGGGCTTCCACTGATCAATGTTGGCGTAAGTGACGAAGAAACTGTAGGAGTTCCAGAGAGGAATGAGCAGGTGACGCAGCGCGTGTTTGACGCCCTCTTCGGAAAAGCGCAGCGACTCGGCCTTTACGACCGGCGAGTTAATCATGTAGAGGCGAAGCGCGTCAGCACCGTATTCATGCACCACTTTCAGCGGATCAGGATAGTTCTTGAGCCGCTTGCTCATTTTCAGTCCGTCTTCAGCCAGCACCAGCCCGTTAACGACAACATTCTTGAACGCCGGTTTTTTGAAGAGCGCGGTGGACAGCACCATCAAGGTGTAGAACCAGCCGCGCGTCTGATCGAGACCTTCGGCAATGAAGTGAGCCGGGAAGTTGCCTTCAAAATGCTCTTTATTTTCAAACGGATAGTGCTGCTGAGCGTACGGCATGGCACCGGACTCAAACCAACAGTCGAGCACTTCCGGCGTGCGCTTATAGGTCTTACCATCCTTTTTGATGAGAATATCATCAACAAAATGTTTATGCAGATCGGTGACCTTTTGTCCGGACAGCTTTTCCAGCTCTGCAGCGGATGAAATACAAATTGTGTCAGTTGCGTCATCCACATTGACCCAGACCGGAATACAGGAACCCCAAAAACGGTTGCGGCTGATGTTCCAATCCTTGGCATCGGCCAGCCAGTTGGCAAAGCGCTTTTCACCAACATATTCAGGCATCCAGTGTACTTGCGCATTATTGGCCAGCATTTCGTCGCGCAGATCTTCAACGCGGACATACCACGCATCAATGGCACGATAAATCAGCGGCGTATCGGTACGCTCACAGAACGGATAGCTGTGCTGAATCGTGGACTGGTGAACCAGTTTTCCTTCGTCCTTAAGCCGCTTAATGATGGCCTTGTCGGCATCCTTACAAAACTGCCCTTTATAATCAGGAACCTGTGCGGTGAACTTACAATCTCCATCAAGCGGTTCAACTAATGGAATGTCCGCAACGCGACAAATGCGATAGTCGTCTTCGCCGTAGGCTGGGGCCATATGCACAATACCAGTACCGTCTTCCGTGCTGACAAAGCCGTCGAGCAAAACACGGAACGAGCGCGGATTGTCTTTGAAATAATTGAAAAGCGGTTCATAGGTCAGCCCTTCGAGATCGCGACCTTTATATTTTTTGAGGATTTCGTATTCGCCCTCTTTTTTGTAGTAGGCACTCAAGCGCGCCTCTGCCAAGACATAAACGTCACCGCTCCCGGCATCACGCACAGCGACATAATCGATATCGGCGCCAGCACAGATCGCCAAATTGGAAGGCAGCGTCCAGGGTGTCGTCGTCCAAACCAGCGCGAACGCGTTGGCGATTTCAAATCCGTTCAACTTCACACGCACCGTGATAGCAGGATCTTGCACATCCTGATAGTTACGCCCGGCCTCAAAATTGGAAAGCGGCGTATTAAGCTTCCAGCTATAGGGCATAATGCGGTGAGCTTTATAAATACGCCCCTGCTTCCAAAGTTCGGAAAACACCCACCAAATGGTCTCCATGAAATCCTTGTCCATGGTCTTGTAATCGTTCTTGAAATCGACCCAGCGCCCCATGCGGGTAACGGTCTTTTCCCATTCTTCGACATATTTAGTGACCATCGAACGGCATTGTTCGTTAAAAACTCCAACACCTGCCTCAACGATGGCCGGCGCACCAGCCAGCCCCAGAGCTTCTTGAGCCAGTGCCTCGATCGGCAACCCGTGACAATCCCATCCGAAACGGCGTTCGACGCGATGTCCGCGCATCGTTTGATAACGCGGAACAATGTCTTTGATGGTGCCGGCGAGCAAATGACCATAATGCGGAAGTCCGGTAGCGAACGGAGGACCGTCATAAAAAACAAACTCGGAATTTTTCGAGCGGTTCTCGACCGACTTTTTAAACGTACCGTGCTCCTGCCAAAAGGCGAGCACCCCCTCCTCCATTCCTGCAAAATCCACTTTACTGGCAACCGGCTTGAACATTTTTTTACTTCCTGAATAAAGGCAACCTGTTGTCCGCAATGATCGGGATGGGAGACAGATCCTCTAATAAAAATATGCGGCAACGCATGCCGCCCCACACAGCAACTTCAACTGCTAAAAATAAGATCCGTGCCAATCGAGCCCCGGATCTCATCATCATAGCAAAACGACTGCCTGCTTAACTCAAAATGGCGTCTTTAGCCGCTTTCGCAATGCGGAACTTAAGAACCTTTTTCGCGGCAATCTGAATCGATTCTCCAGTGGCGGGATTACGACCCGTACGGGCAGCGCGATCCACCTTGACCAGTTTACCTAATCCAGGAACGGTGAAGCCTTCTCCGGCACCTTTGTAGGCCAAATCAACGAGCGTATTCAAAGCGGCTTCTGCCTGCGCCTTGGTGATATCTGATTTTTCGGCGATTGCTACGATAATCTGGGACTTTGTCATGGCCATAGAGGTTCTCCTGTTTCTTGGGTTTCGATTTACGCCTTGCTGAATGATAACAACAGCAAAGACTCTGTATGCAGGAAGTTTTACTGCAACAGACTGTACGCCGCAAGGGAGAAAAACCCATTTTGACGATACGTTTATCAACCGGAGTGAGAGCCTGTGTTCATAAAAGTAAAAACCCACGCTCCCGCATACGGGACTCGACCAGCGGGAAAGCGACCTCGTTCGTGCGAAGTAAAAAGCGAACACAACCGAACACGAAACGGCATCTTTTATCGGGCCTGAAAATGTGCAACCGGTTTATCGGTAATACGTTGCATGATTTTTTATAGTGAACACATTCTTTTTTGTGTTCTCTTTTCGTCGTATCTTACTGATTTGCAACAGCTTATTTCAAATCGGCGTAATGAATGAAAAATCCACTCAAACGGTTGTTTTTTGAAAGCGCCGGATTTTGATTGCGTGCAGGATGGACGCATTACTGAACCCAATCTGAAGGATTTCTGCATGAAAAATATTCCGTTGAATAAACTGACTATGACTGGCGAGCTGGCGATGCGCGCCAATCTGAATTTTACCCGCCTCGAAACCGGGAAGTACTGGCCAGAGACCATTTTTGAGATGGATCAGCACGCCTGGCCGGCCGACTGGGAGGGCCGCACGATGCTGGCGCTGACCATGCATGCGCAGGCCACCAAACGCGAACCGGCGTTTCTCGATGAAATTCTCGAGCGGCTTCCGCAACGGATTAACGAAAAGGGATACATCGGCCCAGTCTATCCTGATGGAGTCACCCACGAACAGGCGATGGCCGGGCACAGCTGGATGATTCGCGCTCTGGTTGAATATGTGAACTGGAAAAAAGATTCCGACCCGAAGCAGACTGAAAAGGCCATGAATATCCTCAAAAGCATTGTTCACGGTCTCTACATTCCCCAAACTGGAAACTACCGGAACTATCCGATCGATCCCGTACAACGGTATGACGATCCGCGCTGGATTCTCTCGCACAAGCAGTCTAAAACGAAGACTCATGCGGGTACCTCCGACTGCGGATGTGCCTTCATTGCGCTCGACGGTGCCACCGCCGCCTATGAGCTGCTCAAACTCCCGGAAATCAAACCGCTGATCGAAAACATGATTCACTCCTACGAAACTCTGCCGCGCGAAGAGTTGCATGTACAGACCCACGCCACACTGTCGGGTATTCGCGGCATCCTGCGCTACCACCGGCTGACCGGAGAAGCGAAGTTTCTGGAGCTGGCAATCAAAACCTTTGAACTCTACAAAACCAAAGCATGGACCGATCACTACGCCAACTACAACTGGTTCGGCCTGCCGCGCTGGACCGAGCCCTGCGCCGTGATCGACTCGTTCATCATTTCGCAGGAACTGTGGGAAGCCACCGGTAAAGAGGGATACCTGCGCGACGCGCATCATATCTTTTATAACGCGATCGCTCACGCCGAACGGGCCAACGGTGCGTTCGGCACCGACCTCTGTGTCGGCGCCAAAGTAAAACCGCCGAAAGAAACCGGCGGCACCGACAGCGAGGCGAGTGACCAGGCGATCCTGTTTGCCAAAGCCCTGACCTACGAGGTGTTCTGGTGCTGCAACATGCGCGGCGGCGACGGGCTCTCCCGGGCAGCCCAATACACCTTCTACACCGAAGGCAATACCGTCACTGTCCCGTACTTCCACACCTGCAAAGCGGAGTTGAAACTCGAAGGCGGCACACTGAAACTGCATGAAAAAGCGAACTATCCTGCGTCAGGAAAGGTAATTTTCCAATGTCTGGAAAACACTGCCGGTGCGGTCACGCTGAAACTCTTCGCCCCCGAGACCTGGACCTCCGGTGCGGCCTCCAAGGTTTTTGTTAACGGAACCGTGATCAAGACAGCCTATGAAAACGGCTTTGTGACCGTTACGGTTGATCTCAAAGCCGGCGATGAGCTGATCTTCGATTCTGAAATGAAGTTCTACACCTTCGACAGCCATGAATGCGTCAACAACTCCAAAGACCACTTTTCCTTCCGTCACGGACCGATGATGCTCGGCGTCAAATCGGTACTCGCAAACGAAGAGGCTTTACCGGAAGAACTCTTCATTGCGCGTGAAACGGATTGCAAGCTGATCGGACACGGCCGCTATGAAACGACAACCGTTGACGGCAAGCCCGTCGTCCTGCAACCGATGTGGGGTAAAGAAAATCTGATCGAGCCTGCGGATGTGTATCAGGTTCTTTTCTCAATACGATCAAGCGCCACCTAATACGAAATTAACCTAATGAGTATTTTTTTTTACCACCCACAAGCTCGAACTTTTCCTTTGGAAAAAACGTTATCGGTTACCATTGAACCACTCACTGCGTTCCTTATTTACCGTTGGTAAATTATTTTTCCACTTCGTTTCAAATCGCTTCGCGGCGTTTAGAAAACGGCAGCACCGCACTTCAGAAGAGCTCACCACCGAATCAAAATGCACAGATATCTACACTGGCAACTTTCCTGTCTTTGTCCGGCCGTCCATTCGGCTCTGGCCTTTGCCACGTCTTCGCGCTCTTACTCGCTGGCGTGCAGCGTTTTTTTTAAAGGTCAGGTTCAAATCCCTCAGAACATAATGAATGGCAGGCAGAGAGCAGTTCAGCTTCAGGGACTCCCGGAGTTCCTCCAGCGTGATGTCTTTCTGCTTCCGGATTAGGTTCTTTATTTGGAGCCGGAGCTCTTCGGTGAAGTACGGCTTGCGCCCGCACACATGGTACCGGTCGGCGATGTCGCCGGTCCGTTTACGCTGGGACAAGAGCTTTTTCACCATCCCCAATGAAACATCGTACCGGTCGGCAATATCCTGCCGGGTTCCTTTTCCGGCATCGTAGGATGCCAGAATCCTTACACGCAGATCCAACGATAATGTCTTCATGCAGGAAAAGCTAC
>JBILEA010000170.1:0-5937 GCA_044352355.1 Pontiellaceae bacterium
ATGACATCCGCGCCATCGACTGGAACGTGACCGCCCGGACCGGCGTACCGCACATCAAAAAATTCGTCGAAGAGCGCGAAATGACCGTCATGTTGCTCGTCGACATCAGCGGCTCGAACGACTTCGGTAGCGCCGGTCAGCTCAAGCGCGATCTGGCCGCCGAAGTGGCCGCCATGCTGGCGTTCTCAGCAACACGCAATAACGACCGCATCGGGTTAATTCTTTTTTCCGACCGGGTTGAAAAATATATCCCGCCTCACAAAGGCACCGCATCGCATGTCTTGCGCATCATTCAGGAAGTACTTTATCACAGTCCTCAAAGCCGGCAGACCAACGCACGGCCTGCGCTTGATTTTCTCAACCACACCACGCATCGAAAAGCCGTCGCCTTTCTGATCAGCGATTTTATCTTTCCGTCAGAATGCGATAAATCACTCAGAATCACGGCCCGCCGGCACGATCTGATTGCTGTTGCCATTGCCGACCGGCACGAGCGCGTCTGGCCGAAAGCGGGGCTAATCGAATGGCGCGACCCGGAAAGCGGACGGCGGACACTCGTTGATACGTCCAGCGCCGCTGTGCGCAGTGCGTTACTGATCAACCAGGAACAACAGCGGGAAACATTACAGCGCACGCTGCTCCGGGCCGGTATTGACACCATCGAGCTCTTTACCGACGAACCGTACGATAAAGCCTTCATGAAATTTTTCAGACAGCGGAGCCGGAGAAGATGAGATTTGATGTTCGATATTTGATATGCGCGGCATTATGCGCAGTACTTTCCGGATGCGGAAAGCCAGTCGAACCGCTTCCTGTCGGCGGATTCACTGCACAGGCGGTCCTTAGCACCAATACAATCTACGTCGGCGATGCGATCACCTTGACACTAACAGCCCGCCACCCGGCCGGCAGTACCATCCATTTTCCAAACATTGGAAACGGTAAAGACGTGGCCGTTCGCGGACGGGCTTCGTCCAGTAAAGAGCTCACAAAAACCATTCAGGAGTCGGAAGAAATCTACCAACTGACTTCCTTCCGCCTCGGCGACTGGACGATTGCCACAAACCCGGTCGTCTGCACGTTTTCCAGTGGCGAACAAAAAATACAGGCATTACCTGCGTTGATTCTGCACGTCCAAAGTTCTCTGAACGCGACCAACGCGACCAAGCTTTCCGACATCAAGGACATCGTTAAACCGCCGTTACAACTTGCACGCAAGCTCTGGGTGCCGCTGGCCATTGCCCTGCTGGCGCTGATTGCCGGCGCAGCAACCCTGTTCTTCCTCCGTAAACGCAACACGGCACAAGAATCCGCCGTTCCGCCCCAGCCTCCACATATCATTGCCAAACAGGCGCTCGACGTTCTGCGCAAAAAACAATGGATGCCGGAGCCGTTCTTCACAGAACTCTCGCTGATTCTGCGTACCTACCTCGAAAACCGGTTCAGTCTTAATGCGCCTGAATCTACGACGGAAGAGCTGGCACGTTCCATGACCGCCGACAACCGGCTGGCCATCAAAGAACAACAAACCCTGCATAATTTTCTGACTCAGGCTGACCTCGTGAAATTCGCCCGCGCCGATGCACAGCAGGATGTGATGCAAAATGCTTTCGACACCGTTGAAAAGTTTGTTGAACAAACCAAAGAAAAAAATGCGGAACCGCAAAAGAACGCAGAGAACGCAAAAGGAGTTGCGTGATGGATACAAAACAAGTCATGGCATTATGTGATAAGGTTCGCGAAACGGCTTACGCAATCCACCAGCATCACGGAAACGGCTATCTGGAAAAAGTATATGAAAACGCATTGGTTCATCGCCTGAGAAAACTCGGACTTGATGTTAAGCAACAGCACCAACTGACTATCTACGATGAAGACGGTACAAAAATCGGGGAATATTTCGCAGACCTGTTTATTGAAAACTCTCTGATTGTTGAACTGAAAGCGACAAGAACAATCACCGATGAGCATAAAGCGCAACTAATCCATTACCTTAAAGGTTCAAAAATAGAGCATGGTCTTCTGATCAATTTCGGTTCCTATAAATTTTTCATTCAGAAATTTGTAAAGAGCGATTATCCACCCTCTTCCTCTGGAATTTTAAGTTCTATTTCTATTCTACTTTTTGCGTTCCTTGCGCTCTTTTGAGGTTAATGCATTATGAGATTTGCTCATCCATATTTATTGCTGTTGTTGCTGCTGATTCCGGCGCTGCTGTGGTGGCGTGCCCGCCGCCGCGGACCGGCAGTCAATTTCCCGGACGGAGCCCTGCTGGAAAAACTGCCCGTCAGTTTGGCCGTGCGTTTGCAACCGGTGCTGAGCGCGCTTTACGTTCTAGGACTGGCCTGTCTGATCGTTACGCTGGCCCGCCCGCAGCGCGGGTTACAGGAAAGTCGCGTTAATACGGAAGGCGTCGATATCGTCCTGCTGCTCGATCTCTCCACCTCCATGGAGACCCCTGACTTTTCACGCAACGGACAGCTTCAAACCCGCATTGAATCCGCCAAACAGGTTATCAGCAATTTCATCAGCAAACGCAAAGATGACCGGATCGGCATGGTGGGTTTCGCCGCGCTCCCCTACTCCATTGCACCGCTCACGCTGGATCACAGCTGGCTGGAACAACGGTTGGGCGGATTACGCACGGGCATGCTCGAAGACGGTACGGCAATCGGCGACGGTATTGCGTCGGCTGTCAACCGCTTGCGTGAAAGCAAAGCAAAAAGCCGTATCGTTATTTTACTGACAGACGGCATAAATAATCGCGGTGAACTAAAACCGGAAAATGCCGCACAAGCCGCCACCGCGCTCGGCATTAAAATTTACACTATCGGCATCGGCGGCGGTATGCCGGTTCGACAGGGCTTTTTCACCATGCCACCGCAGGAAATTGATGAAACCACGCTCAAGCGGATTGCTGAACTGAGCAAGGCTGAATTTTTCCGCGCTCGTGATCTAAAGACGCTCGAAGAGGTCTATGCCCGAATCGATAAACTGGAAAAAACCGAAATCGAAATGCTGCAATACACCCGCTTCGAAGAAAAGGCCGGGAGCTGGTTGCTCGCCGCCTTGTTTTTCCTGTCTTTGGAAAAAATAGTAACCCTCTCACGCTTCGGGAGGCTTCCTGAATGAAATTCGGCGCTCCAGAATTTATCAAATGGCTTCTGCTGATCATCCCACTGATCGGACTGTTTATTTTTATGCACCGGTCGCGCGCCGCACGACTGGCGCGACTGATTGCTTCCAGTGCCTGGGAAACGGTCATTCCGGGCCGTCGCAAAAAACACGGATACCGCCGCACGATTTTGCGGATACTCGCGCTACTCTGCATTGGCTTGGCGATAACACGTCCGCAGTGGGGCTCGCGCTGGGAAGAGGTTAAACAGCGCGGACTCGACATTATCGTTGTGCTCGACACCTCAAAAAGCATGCTGGCCGAAGATATCAAACCGAACCGCCTGAAACAGGCACAATGGGCGGTACGCGATTTCGTCAAACAGCTGAAAGGCGATCGCATCGGACTGATTGCTTTTGCGGGCAGTAGCTTCCTGCAATGCCCGGTCACCATTGACTACGCCGCCTTCACGATGATGCTCGACGACCTCTACGCCGGCATTATTCCGCGCGGCGGAACCGCTATTGAGCAGGCGCTGAAAACAGCGGCGGACAGTTTTGACACCAAGTCGGAGGCGGACCGTGTGATCATCCTGATCACCGACGGGGAAGACCACGAGGGGAATCCTGCCCGCATGGCAGAGCAGCTCCGCAAGGAAAACATAAAGCTCTTCTGTATCGGCGTCGGCACACTGTCGGGCGAGCTGATCCCTTCAAGCGAAGGCTACATGAAAGATTCGCAGGGCCGGGTTGTCAAAAGCTCGCTGAACGAGGGATTGCTCGAAAAACTGGCACGCGAAACCGGTGGATTCTATGTACGCTCTGCGCCGGGCGATTTCGGCCTCGACCGGATTTATAAACTCGGCATCTCCGATCTGCAGCGTGACGAACAGGAATCCCGACTGGCCAAAGTATATGAAGAACGCTTCGTCTGGTTCGCCGCCGCCGCCATGCTTTTCCTGCTGGCCGAAGGGCTGTTCCGCCCCGCTTTGCTTTTGCTGTTTCTGCTGTTTTTTCCCACTCAGGGAACGGAAGCGGCCAACTGGGAAAAGGCTTATCGCAAGGGCGATTACACCAATGCGCTTCAGGCAATCGATCAACTGGCTGAAAAGTTTCCGGATATCGGAAACTACAACCGCGGCAACGTGCTCTACCGGCAGAAGGATTTCCGAGGTTCGGAAAAAGCGTACGCCACAGCGGCCGCGCTGACTCAAAATGAAAAGCTGAAGCAAAAGGCTTTTTACAATCGCGGCACCGCGCTGCTGGCCGGAACAACAACTCAAACCAATGCGGTCTATGACACAGCAGCACAGGCCGCGGCTCTCTTTGAACTGGCTCTCGCGCTCAAACCGGATGATCAAGCCGCCAAACAGAATTTCGAACGTTCCATCAATCTGATCGTCTCTACCCGCATCAGCAGTTCAACGAAACTGATTCAGGAAGCTGACGCCTTGTTGAAGGAGTTCAAAGCGAAGACCGCCAAAGAAAACTACGAGAAGGCCAAAGATATTCTGGCACCAGTCTTTGAAAACTATTCGCCCGACAATCGGGTGGCGATAGAACTTAAGCAACAGGCTGATAAACAACTTTTGATGTTATCAAAAGCAGTACGAGAAACCAAAGACGACATGGAAAAAGCCAAACAGGCCATCGCCGCATATGAATATAAAACAGCAGCTGACATCATGCTGGACGACAAACCAGCCCGTAAATGGGCGTTCGATCTGGATGAAAAACTGGCGCAGGAATTCCAGCAGTTCAATGAGAACAACCGTAAAGTTATTGAAATTGTTTACCCCTCCAATCCGCTAAAGCCATGAAACGTTATCCATCCATCTTAATTTGCATCGCACTATGCGCCACCGCTTCGGCACAAACCGCGACGCAACTTTTCAATCCGCCTGCCAAAGAATATATTTACGGCAACACTCCGGTCGCCAGCAATCTGGTTGCGGAAGCTCTCGAAAAATTCCCACAGGACGAAAAGCTCCTGAAATTAAAGAAGTTGATCGAAGAACAGCAGCAGCAAAAGGATCAGCAGAATAAAGATCAAAACCAGCAGGACCAGAAGCAAGACCAGCAACAGGACCAGAAGCAGGACCAGCAACAGAACCAGCAACAAGAACAGGGCCAGAATCAACCGGATCAGGCCGATCAACAGCAGGGTCAGGATCAGCAGCAACCGGCTCAACCTAAACAGGCCGGTGAGATGAGCAAGGAAGAGGCTCAGCAGCTGCTTGACGCGATGAAACAGGATGAGCAGGATCAACGGACAAACCTGAAACCATTTCTGGGCGGGCCCGTCCGGGTGGAAAAAGACTGGTAAGGGGATTTTAGATTGAAGATTTACGATTTCAGATTAATGACGTTAACCGGACTGCTTGCTTTCAATGCCGCGGCATTTGAGGCGACGATGACGATTCAGCCGCCGCTGATTCAGCTGGGTGAGTCGGCTACGCTGAGTATTGAAGTACGGAATGCAAAAAAAATGCAACCGCCAGCCCTGCCGGAGGTTCCCGGCCTGCGTTTTTCCGGCGTGAGTCAGTCGCAGCACACCAGCTGGGTTAACGGCAAAACAGACAGCTTCACCACTTATAGCTTTCAAATTGCTCCTCAGCAGACCGGCACGTTTAAAATCGGCCCGTTTGATTATACGGCAGACAAGGAAACAAAAACTCTGCAAGGCGAACTGAAGATTGTTGCCACATCCGGCGATGCCTCGCAACCGCAAAGCTGGTCCGAAATTCTTTTCGCCCGTCTTGAGCCGGATCGTAAAAGCGCTTATGTGCAGGAACCCTTCGGGCTGACGCTGTCCATCTATTC
>JBILEA010000025.1:0-19453 GCA_044352355.1 Pontiellaceae bacterium
CCGATCGTGTTGCTCCGGTACGAGAACACACCGGAGCGTAAGGGAAGGTGAAAACGATGCGGAAGTTTCAACGCACGGGGTGGAAGTTTCAACGCACGCCTTCGGAAGGTTTGAATGCAACACGACAGCCCTTGAAAAATATCCCCCCTCTGAAGCAGGAAAAGGGTTGCAAGGCTCGGTTCGGATTGTGATTATGACCGGAATTTTGGCGAAATCACAAAACTTTCAAGCGGACATAAAAATGAAAAAAGCAATCATAGCACTCGAAGACGGCACCTGCTTCACGGGCCGGGCCTTTGCCGGATCCGGTGAATTCTACGGTGAACTGGTATTCAACACCTCCATGACTGGCTATCAGGAAATCCTGACCGATCCTTCTTATAACGGACAAATCGTCACCATGACCTACCCGCTGATCGGCAACTACGGGGTAAATCTCGAAGATGTTGAATCACGCGCCGTCTTCGCTAAAGGACTCGTCATCAGCGAATGCAGCCGGATTGCCAGCAACTGGCGATCCACGATGAGCCTTCCAGACTATTTGGAACAAGCTGGCGTGGTCGGCGTTGACCAGATTGATACGCGTGCCGTCACCATCCATATCCGTGACAAGGGTGCCATGAAGTGCATTATTTCCACCGAAGACCTCGATTGCAAGAGCCTCGTACAGAAAGCCAAAAACTCCGCCGGACTCGTCGGTCACGACCTTTCTACTGAAGTCAGCGCACAAAAACCGTATGTTTACCCGGAAGGCGGCAAAAAGAACGCCCGCTTCCGTGTGGCGGTTATTGATTGCGGTATTAAAACCAACCAGCTCCGCATCTTCGATGAACTCGGTTGCGAGTGCCATGTATTCCCGAATACGGCCTCGGCTAAAGAAATTCTAACCTGCAAACCCGACGGCCTATTCCTCTCTAACGGCCCCGGCGATCCGGCTGGCGTTCCGCAAATCGTCGCCACAGTCAAAGAGCTGATTGAATCGAAACTTCCAACCTTTGGAATCTGCTTTGGACACCAGATGCTCGGTCAGGCCCTCGGCGCAAAAACCTATAAACTGAAATTCGGCCACCGCGGCGCGAACCAGCCGATTCAGGATTTGCGCACCGGCAAAGTCGAAATCGCCTCGCACAACCATGGGTTCTGCGTCGACCCAGCCACCATCGATCCGGAAATTGCCGAAGTCAGCCACATCAACCTCAACGACAACACGGTGGCCGGCCTGCGGCACAAGAAACTGCCGATGTTCTGCGTGCAGTATCATCCCGAAGCCTGCCCCGGTCCGCACGACCCCTATTATCTTTTTGAAGAGTTCATGGTGCTGATGGAGAAGAATAAAAAGTAATGCCGACTTTAACTGAGATTTCGATTTCTCCCGCTGTGGATGTTTCCGTCACCGACGAATTTCTGACTGTGGAACTCGCCGACGGACGAAAGATTTCCGTGCCAACGGCTTGGTACCCCCGGCTGATGTACGGAACGCCGGCAGAGCGCCGCAAATGGAGCCTTTGCTGTTCTGGAGAAGGCCTCCACTGGGAAGCACTCGATGAAGACATCAGCATCAAAAGCCTTATCGCCGGACGTCCATCCACCGAAAATCCAGCCATGATAAAAAAATGGATGGCAACGCGAAAAAATGTTTACGAAATTAAACGGCCCAAAACGTCGCTGGCCGTAGCGGAATCGCCGGGAAAATACAAAACGCGGAAAAAAAAGTGATGAAAAACTGGAAAAACATAACCCTACTGACGCTCTTTGTTCTATTGCTGATCATCAGCTTCCAAAACCTCAAGGCGGTCACACTCCAGATGCTTTTCTGGCCGGTGCGCGTATCACCGGTCATTCTGATCCCGCTTATGTTGCTGACCGGATTTACCGCAGGACGCCTTACACGCAGGAAACGGGGTTGAAATGAAAACCAGATATTTCAGCGACACCGATACCCTGTTGCTTAAATTCGGCGACAGCGACGTTAAGGAAACGCGTGATCTGAATGAAAATATTATGGGTGAATTTGATGCAAACGGAACCTTGGTCAGCATTACCATTGAGCATATTAAAGAGCTGATCACCTGAATTACGCATTACTCGTTACGAATTACGAAAGAAGAACAATGAAACACACTGAATGGATTGCCATTTTAGATTACGGTTCACAGGTGACGCAGCTGATCGCCCGCCGCATCCGCGAGCAGAAGGTTTACTGCGAAATTATCCGCTTTGACACCAAAGCCGCCGACCTCGCCAAACGCGCCCCGAAAGGTATCATTCTTTCCGGCGGACCCTGTAGCGTACCGGATGCCGACTCGCCGAAATGTGACCCCGCCCTTTTCGACCTGAATATTCCAATCCTTGGAATCTGCTACGGCATGCAGCTCACCGCCCAGACACTCGGCGGAAAAGTCCACCCCGGCCAGAAGCGCGAATACGGAAAAGCCGCCATGCAAATCACGGGCGACTCCCCGCTGTTCCAAGGTTTGGAACCGGAGTTGCAGGTCTGGATGAGTCATGGCGATAAAGTCGAAGCCCTGCCAAAAGGTTTTGAAGCCGTCGCCAAATCCGACAACTGCCCCTACGCCGCGATGCAACATGCGGAACGTAAAATATACGGCGTGCAGTTCCATCCGGAAGTCGTCCATACGCCGCAAGGCAAGGAAATGCTCTGGAACTTTGCCTTCAAAATCTGCAAATGCGCCGGCGACTGGGAAATGAGCAAATTTATCGAAGAAAATGTTGCCGCCATCCGCGCCAAAGTCGGCACCGACCACGTTCTGCTCGGTCTTTCCGGCGGCGTCGATTCGTCCGTCGTCGCTGCCCTGCTCCACAAAGCAATCGGCCCGCAGCTCCACTGCGTTTATGTCGATAACGGTCTCATGCGTTACCGGGAAACCGAAGAAATCGAAAAACTCTTCGGCGATGCCTTCGGCATCGACCTCACCGTCGCCCGCGAAGGCAAACTGTTCCTTAAAGAACTCAAAGGCGTCAGCGACCCCGAGAAGAAACGTAAAATCATCGGGAAAATTTTCATCGACGTCTTCGCCGAAAAAGCGCGCGGGTTCGCGGGTAAAGTCAAATATCTCGCACAGGGCACGCTCTATCCCGACGTCATCGAAAGCGTCTCCCCGATCGGCGGCCCGTCAGCCACCATCAAGAGTCACCACAATGTCGGCGGACTGCCCGCCGATCTGCAATTTGATCTGATCGAACCGTTGCGCGAACTTTTCAAAGATGAAGTGCGCGAAGTCGGACGCGAACTCGGCCTGCCAAGCTACGTGGTCGACCGGCAACCCTTCCCCGGCCCCGGCCTCGCCGTACGCATCATCGGCGACATAACGCCCGAGCGCATCGCCGTTCTTCAGCAGGCCGACCTGCGCGTCCGCGAAGAAATCATGAAAATGCCGAACCATCTCGATGTCTGGCAGTACTTCGCCGTACTGCTTCCGATCCAGACTGTCGGAGTGATGGGTGACGACCGCACCTACGAAAACGTCGTCGCCGTTCGTGCCGTGGAAAGCCGCGACGGCATGACCGCCGATTGGTACAAACTGCCGTATGATGTGATGGATAAAATTTCCAACCGCATCATCAACGAAGTCAAAGGCGTCAACCGCGTCTGTTACGATATTTCATCCAAACCGCCTTCTACCATCGAATGGGAGTAGGGATGGAAAGATGAATGATGAACTATGAAAGATGAACGCGGTATGAATATGAATGAAAACAGCGAAAACTATGACTTCAGGAAACGGACAAAAACTTTCGCTGTAGAAATTATTCATTTATATGCGGCTCTTTCAAAAGAAGCTTCGGTACAGGTCTGCGGCAAGCAGATGCTCCGTTCAGGCACATCAATCGCCGCCAATTTCAGAGAGGCCTACCGGGCGCGAAGCACTGCGGAATTTATTTCAAAACTGGAAACCTGTCTTCAGGAAGCCGACGAAACACAGCTCTGGCTCGAACTGCTGACCGAAGGCTGCAATGTAACTAACGATAAAATCGGTGAATTATGGAAAGAGTGCGACGAACTGATTTCCATCATGGTGACCTGGGTAAAAAAATCTAAAGGAGTTTAATACCGTTTTCATACTTCATAATTCATCTTTCATACTTCACAACCCATCTTTCATATTTCTAACCAAAAATACCATTTTCATAGTTCATACTTCATCTTTCATACTTCAGAGGTCTCTATGCCAAAAAGAACTGACATCCATCACATCCTGATCATCGGCTCCGGCCCAATCGTAATCGGCCAGGCCTGCGAATTCGACTACTCCGGAACGCAAGCGTGTAAAGCGCTCCGCGAAGAGGGATTCCGTGTCACGCTGATCAATTCCAATCCGGCCACGATCATGACCGATCCGGCCACGGCGGACGCGACCTACATCGAGCCGATCACTCCGGAAACCGTTGAAAAGATCATCATCAAAGAACGGCCCGACGCGCTGTTGCCGACTCTCGGCGGCCAAACGGCACTCAATACCGCCATGAAGCTGTACAAAAGCGGCGTGCTGAAAAAGTACAACGTCGAAATGATCGGCGCCAACTACGATGCCATTATGCGCGGCGAAGAACGCGACATTTTCAAATCCGTCATGAAGGAAGCAGGTATCGCAACCCTTAAAAGCTTCCACGTTCATAATCTGGAAGAAGCAATCCACGTCGCTGAAAAAGAACTTCCCTTTCCCATTATTGTACGCCCCAGCTTTACCCTCGGCGGCACCGGCGGCGGCATTGCCAATAATATGGAGGAGCTGAAGCAAATCGCGCGACGCGGTTTGGAAGCCAGCCTCAGCAGCGAAGTGCTGCTCGAAGAATCCGTCTACGGCTGGAAAGAGTTCGAGATGGAAGTTATGCGCGACAAGAAGGACAACGTCGTCATCATCTGCTCGATCGAAAATATGGATCCGATGGGAATTCATACCGGCGACAGCATCACCGTTGCACCAACTCAAACGCTGACCGACCGCGAATATCAGACGATGCGCGATGCCTCCATTAAAGTTATGCGTGCCGTCGGCGTTGAAACCGGCGGATCGAACGTTCAGTTCTGCATCCACCCTGAAACCGGCCGCATGGCGATTATCGAAATGAATCCGCGCGTTTCGCGTTCCTCCGCACTGGCTTCCAAAGCGACCGGCTTCCCGATCGCCAAACTGGCCGCCAAACTGGCCGTCGGTTACACGCTCGACGAACTGCCGAACGACATCACCAAAAAGACGCCATCCTGCTTTGAACCATCCATCGACTACTGCGTCGTCAAAATGCCGCGCTTCGCTTTTGAAAAATTCCCATCGGCGGACGCGCACCTCGGCGTCAGCATGAAGTCGGTCGGCGAAACCATGGCGATCGGCCGTAACTTTAAAGAAGCCCTTCAGAAGGCGTTCCGATCCTTGGAAATCGGCGTAGACGGTCTCGACTTGAAAGCCGAAGCCAAAGTCCCGCTTGATCGACTCGACGAATGGCTGACCCGCACGAAGACCGAGCGTTGCATTGCCATCAAGGTTGCTCTGAAACAGGGCTATACCGTTCAGAAGATTGCCGAGATCACGAAGATTGATCCATGGTTTATCGACAATATTCTGCAAATCGTCGAAATGGAGCGCGAAATTCTCGACGCACCCAAGGACAAACCTCTCGACATCGACCTGTTGCGGAAAATCAAACTCAACGGCTTCTCCGATGCTCAAATCTCGGTGTTGCGCGGTCAAGACCCGCTGGCGTTCCGCGAAGAGCGCAAAAAGGCCGGCGTCATTCCAGTTTACCGTCTGGTAGATACCTGCGCGGGTGAATTTGAAGCCGCCACACCTTATTTCTATTCCAGCTACGGCGATCTCAACGAAATCCGGAAAACCGGCAAGAAGAGCATCATCGTGCTCGGTTCCGGCCCGAACCGTATCGGCCAAGGAATTGAATTCGACTATTCCTGCGTGCATACCGTCAAGGCATTGCGCGAAATGGGCTACGAAGCGATCATGGTCAACTCCAACCCGGAAACCGTTTCAACCGACTACGACACCTCCGATAAACTTTATTTCGAACCGCTCACCTTCGAAGATGTGATGAACATCTACGAACAGGAAAAGCCGCTCGGCATGATCGTTCAGATGGGCGGACAGACTCCGCTCAATTTGGCCGACCGTCTGCTCGCCGCCGGTGTTCCAATCCTTGGAACCTCGCCCAAGAGTATTGCCATGGCCGAAGACCGTGAACTCTTCCGCCAGATGATCATCAAGCTCGACCTCAAACAGCCGGAGAGCGGTACTGCCAAAACAATGGACGACGCGCTGAAGATCGCGCACCGCATCGGCTTCCCCGTCATGATTCGCCCATCCTTTGTGCTCGGCGGTCGCGCCATGATGGTCGCCTACGACGAAACTGAATTCGTTCCGTTCACCCACGCCGCGTTCAACGCCAGTCCGGGCCATCCGGTGCTGATCGACCGGTTCCTCGAAAACGCCATTGAAATCGACGTCGACCTCGTTTGCGACGGCAAAGACGTTTACGTCGGCGGCGTCATGCAGCACGTCGAAGCCGCCGGAATTCATTCCGGTGACAGCGCCTGCTCAATCCCGCCCTACTCACTCGATCCAAAAATTATCAGCGAAATTGAAGCGGCTTGCACCCGCATGGCGCTCGAACTGAACGTCAAGGGACTGATGAACTCGCAAATGGCGGTAAAAGGCAGCGATATTTATGTTATCGAAGTTAATCCGCGCGCCTCACGTACCGTACCGTACGTTGCCAAAGCTACCGGCGTGCCGCTGGCTAAAATCGCCACCCAAGTCGCGGTCGGCAAAACACTCAAGGAGCTGGGTCTCGCTGGATTCCGGCCAAAACTGAGCTGGTTTGCTGTCAAAGAAGCCGTCTTCCCCTTCAACCGATTTGCGGGGGTCGATCCGATCCTCGGCCCGGAAATGAAATCCACCGGCGAAGTAATGGGCATCGATAAAACATTCGAAATGGCCTATTGGAAAGCTCAGATCGCCGCCGGCCAGATGCTCCCGTCCAAAGGTTGTGTATTCCTCAGTGCCACCGACCGCGATAAAGGCTGGATGGTCGAAATCGGCAAAGCACTTGTTGCCCTTGGTTTCACGCTAACCGCCACCGAAGGCACCGCCAAAGCGCTGTGTGCGGAGGGGCTGACTGTTACTGAAACCTGTAAACTCGCCAGCGGACAGCATCCGAACATCATCGATTTTATGCAGGACGGCAAAATCTCCATGGTCATCAACACGCCCAGCGGACCGGTCTCCCGCATGGATGAAATAAAGATCCGCTCGGAGTGTATTTTACGGAACATTCCAATCGTCACCACCGAATCCGGTGCCCGCGCCACGCTCGGCGCCATCAAAGCGATTAATGGAAAAGACTGGGGCGTTAAACCGATTCAGGACTACCACGTGTAACATTTTCCAGAGGTTGGATCGTTTTCCGACCTCTGGAAAATACACTTCAGGCCTCTACCCTGCGCGGTTTTGCGCGGCGTACATTCCAGCATGCCATTCCTGCAATGAACGTATCGGCGTTTCGCCCGCCCGCCGGGCGGCAATCCCTTCAGCGGCCGCAACCGCAGCCGCGACGGTAGTGATGTACGGAACTTTGTGTTTAATGGCTGATTTTCGGATATAGGAATCGTCGTTTGCGCTGAGTTTGCCCGACGGTGTGTTGATAATCAGCTGAATCTCTCCGTTCTTGATTGCGTCCACAATGTTCGGACGTCCTTCATGCATTTTAAGAACGGTCGCCGCATCAATTCCGTTTTCTTTAAAAAAAGCAGCCGTGCCTCCGGTAGCCAACAACGTGAACCCTTCTTTCTGCAAACGCCGCGCCGTATCAGCCACCTCTTTTGAACGGTCCCGTTCCGCGACGGTGAACAGAACGGTTCCCTTGACAGGCAGTCTACTGCCGGCGGCATCTTCCGCTTTATAGAACGCCAGCCCGAAGGAGGAGTCCATTCCGAGCACTTCTCCCGTCGAACGCATTTCAGGCCCCAGCACCGGATCCACTTCGGGGAACATATTGAACGGAAAGACGGCTTCCTTGACCCCGAAGTGCGGAATGGGCCGCCGCTGCAGGTTGAAGTCGCTCAGTTTTTTCCCAAGCATAATTTCGGTGGCGATGCGCGCCATGGAAATTCCACAGACCTTTGATACCAGCGGCACGGTACGCGAAGCGCGCGGGTTGGCTTCGAGAACATAAACGACATCGTTGCAGATGGCGTACTGGATATTCATCAGACCGACGACACCCATTTCTCTGGCAATGGTACGGGTATACTCGTAAATGGTTTTGATGTGCTTTTCCGGGATACCTACCGGAGGAATCACACAGGCGGAATCACCCGAGTGAATGCCTGCCTGCTCAATGTGCTCCATTACGGCGGGCACAAAAGCGTCTTCGCCGTCGGCGATAGCATCGGCTTCCGCTTCAATAGCATTTTCGAGGTAGCGGTCGATCAGGATCGGACGGTCCGGGGTGACGTCAACGGCGGCGGACATGTAGTCGCGAAGCATGGGTTCGTCGTAAACAATTTCCATTCCGCGTCCGCCGAGAACATAAGATGGCCGCACCATCAGCGGATAGCCGATGCGCGCGGCAATTTCGATTGCACCGTTCACATCCACCGCCATACCGCTCTCGGCCATGGGAATACCAAGGCGTTGCATCACCTGATTAAACTGATCCCGGTCTTCGGCCAGATCAATGACAGCAGGCGAAGTGCCCAGAATTTTCACGCCGGCCTCTTCGAGCTGCCGGGCGATATTGAGCGGAGTCTGCCCGCCGAATTGGCAAATAACGCCTTTTGGTTTTTCTTTTTCGTAAATCTGAAGAACATCTTCGACTGTCAGCGGTTCGAAATAAAGTTTATCGGAAGTGTCGTAGTCGGTCGAAACGGTTTCGGGGTTGCAGTTGACCATAACCGTTTCGTGGTTCAAGTCGCGCAGCGTGAAGGCGGCGTGCACGCAGCAATAGTCAAATTCGATCCCCTGCCCGATCCGGTTGGGGCCGCCGCCAAGAATCATCACCTTATCAGGATTAGAAGACACCGCCACCGTATCCGGCGCGTTGTAACTGGAATAATAATAGGCGGCATTCTCGACACCGCTGACCGGCACGGCGTGCCAGCCTTCATGAATCTCTGCGCGGTTGCGTTGATCGCGGATAATTTTCTCCGGAACGCCGAGGATCTTCGCCAGATAAGCATCGGCAAACCCGTCTTTTTTGGCGAGCGCAAGCAGTGCGTCGGGCAACTTCGATCCTTTCCACTTCAAGACCTCTTCTTCACGCTCTACGAGTTCCTTCATCTGTTCCAGAAACCAGGCTTTGATGTTGGTTTTACGATGAAGCTCTTCAATCGTGGCGCCCTTGCGCAACGCCTCATAGAGAACAAACTGACGTTCGCTGGTCGGCACGGCCAGTCGCGCCATTAGTTCTTCAAGCGGCAACGTATTGAAGTTTTTGACAAAGCCCAGCCCATACCGCCCGTTTTCCAACCCTCGGATCGCTTTCTGGAACGCCTCTTTATAATTTTTGCCGATGCTCATCACTTCACCGACTGCGCGCATCTGCGTGCCGAGCTTGTCCTCAACGCCTCTGAATTTTTCAAAGGCCCAGCGGGCGAATTTGATGACCACGTAGTCGCCGGACGGTGTGTATTTATCGAGCGAACCGTCGCGCCAGTAAGGAATTTCCTTCATGGTCATGCCGCCGGCCAGCCGGGCGGAAACCAGCGCGATCGGGAAACCGGTCGCCTTAGAGGCCAGCGCAGAGGATCGCGAGGTGCGCGGATTGATTTCGATAACGACAATGCGATCACTGACCGGATCATGCGCAAACTGCACATTGGTTCCGCCGATCACGCCGATGGATTCAACGATGGCATACGCCGCTTTCTGCAACCGCTCTTGAAGCTCCTGCGGAACCGTAAGCATCGGAGCCGAACAGAAGGAGTCTCCGGTATGCACGCCCATCGGGTCAATATTTTCAATGAAACAGACTGTGATCAACTTGTTATCGGCATCGCGCACGACTTCGAGCTCAAGCTCCTCCCAGCCGATAACACATTCTTCAACAAGAATCTGTCCGATTCGGCTGGCGGCGATGCCGCGTGCCGCGATAATCCGCAGTTCTTCGAGGTTGTAAACTATTCCTCCGCCGGTTCCGCCCATGGTGTAGGCGGGGCGGATCACCACCGGATAGCCCAGTTCCTCCGCAATCTTTTCCGCAGCTTCCACGGTGTAAACCGCCGTGCTCTTCGGCATTTCAATACCAAGAAGATCCATTTGTTTTTTAAATTCAATACGGTCTTCACCGCGTTCAATCGCGTCCAATTTGACGCCGATAATCTGAACGCCGTATTTATCAAGGATGCCCTGTTTGGCCAGATCGGAGGAAAGATTCAGGGCCGATTGTCCGCCCAGATTGGGAAGCAGTGCGTCAGGCCGTTCTTTGGCGATGATCTTTTCGAGTGTTTCCACATTAAGCGGTTCAATGTAGGTGACATCCGCCATGCCGGGATCGGTCATGATCGTAGCAGGATTGGAATTAACCAGAACGATTTTATAGCCCAGTTCACGCAGCGCTTTGCACGCCTGCGTTCCGGAGTAATCAAATTCACAAGCCTGACCGATAATAATAGGCCCGGACCCGATAATCATGACGGTATCGATATCGCTCAGCTTCGGCATAGTTTACTCCTTAATTATGAACCAGTGATAAATAAACTGTGACCGGCAAAGTCAGCCTCGCTGGTGGCATTGACCCCCAGACGGCGCAGTCCGGTTTCATCGCCCGGCGAAGGAATATGCGACAGATGCACTTCGCATCCGCGCAGTAAAGGCAGTTTTTCCATTGCCATCTGCGCGGCAGGATTCCCGGCGGCGCTGACACTGAGCGCAATCAGCGTTTCCTCCAGATCCAAGCTGGGCGAGTGTCCATCCAACAGATCAAGCTTAAGATGCCGAATGGACTCAATCACACCGGGGCTGAGCAAAAGCATTTCGTCGGGAAGTTTTGCCAACACCTTAAGTGCATTAAGCAGCATTGCGGCGGCCGCATGCAGCAACGGCGAATTACAACCGGTCACCATGGTGCCATCCGGTAACTCCAATGCCGCACCGCAAAAAATACCATCACGGCCTTTATCATGTTGCTGCGCACGGACTGCCGCCTCGCGTGCCGGCAGAACAACCGGACGATCTTCAGTCTCGGCCCCGGCCTCTTTCAGCAATAACTCGATGCGTTCAACGGTTTTTTGGTCGGCATTGCCCAGTGCATATTCGCAGCGATACCGGAAACAGCGCCGAATGATCTCCTGCACCGAGGCCGTACGCACCGCCCCGTCGTCCACGATGGCAAATCCGGCGCGGTTCACCCCCATGTCCGTGGGCGACTGATAAATAGAACGCTCCCCGGTGATCCGCTCCAGAATCCGCTTGAGCACCGGAAAAATTTCGACATCGCGGTTATAATTTACGGCCTTTTCGCCATGCGCCTCCAAATGAAACGAATCCAGCATATTAAAATCGCCGAGATCCGCAGTAGCCGCTTCATAAGCCATATTGACCGGATGCTTAAGCGGAAGATTCCAAATAGGAAAGGTTTCAAATTTTGAGTAGCCTGAAGAAAGTCCCCGACGGTGGTCGTGATAAAGCTGGCTTAGACATATCCCCATTTTGCCGCTTCCCGGACCGGGGGCTGACACCACAACAATAGGCTTCGTCGTTTCAATAAAAGAATTCGCGCCATACCCTTCTTCACTGACAATCCGATCCACGTCGGTCGGATAGCCCTTAATCGCGCGATGGGTGTACACCCGTACGCCGCGCCGTTCCAGCCTGTTGCGAAATTGAATCGCTGCCGGTTGTTCATCAAACCGGGTAATCACCACCCCCGCCACCGACAGCCCCCACTCCCGCAAATCATCAATCAGCCGTAACATATCGACGTCATAAGTGATCCCGAAATCCGCCCGCATCTTTTTGCGTTCAATATCCCCCGCATAAATACAGAGAATAATTTCCGCCCGATCCCGCAATCGTTGAAGCAGCCGGATTTTAACATTCGGATCAAATCCGGGCAGAATGCGTGCGGCGTGATAATCGAACATCAGCTTACCGCCGAACTCGAGATAGAGTTTATTGTGAAACTGCTCTGCCCGCTGAATAATATAAGCGCTCTGTTCGTCCAGATACCGCTCGTTGTCAAAACCGATCTTCTTCATTCTGCAACAAGCTCCTGTGCGGTTGAAAACAAAATACTCATCTCTCAATCAGAACTGCGACAGGAAACGCACGTCGTTTTCGTAGAGATTGCGGATGTCTTTGATGCCGTACATAATCATAGCGAGGCGCTCGATTCCCATACCGAAAGCGAAGCCGGTGACTTTGTCCGGATCGTAGCCGACCTTTTTGAAAACATTCGGATCGACCATTCCCGCACCGAGAATTTCGATCCAGCGCGCTTTGCCGCCGACTTCGAAAAAGAAATCGACTTCGAAGCTCGGTTCGGTGAATGGGAAAAAGTGCGGACGAAAACGGATTTTCACTTCGTCACCAAGAAACTGTTTAGCGAAGTAAGCCAGAGTGCCCTTTAAATCGGCCATCGAAACCTTTTCAGCCACAAAAAGCCCTTCGACCTGATGGAAATTGGCGCTGTGCGTGGCGTCCGGTGTATCACGGCGGTAACAGCGACCAGGTGCAATGATACGAATCGGCGGCGTATGGCTTTCCATGTAGCGCACCTGCACCGGTGAGGTGTGGCAGCGCAACAGATCGCCGCTATTGAGATAAAACGTATCCTGCTCGTCGCGCGACGGATGATCGGCGGGCGTGTTGAGTGCGTCGAAATTGTTCCAGACCGTTTCGATATCCGGTCCGTCAGCGACCGTGAAGCCGATGGTCTGAAAAATTTCGACGATGCGCGCTGTCACTTTACTGATCGGATGCTCAGAGCCAAGTTCCGGCCAGAGGCCCGGCAATGTCGGATCAAAGGCCGCGCCGGATTTTACACTGGAAACCAGCGTGCCCTGCCGTTCCTTAATCAGCTCGGCCAGTTCATTTTTAAGCGCGTTGGCTCCTTTGCCGAAAAGAGGCTTCTCTTCATTCGGCACTTCTTTGAGCTGAGCCATCACTTCGGGTAACAGCCCGTTACGGCCAAGGTACTTGATGCGTACCGCTTCGAGCGCGGTAGCATCCGCCGCCGCGCGAGCTTCCGCCAGTGCCGTTTCTCTAATCTGATTGAGTTCCTGCAGGTTCATAGTTTATCCAATGTAGAGCAACCGTCCCGGTTGCTTAAACAAGCCAAAGGCTTGTTCTACGTTTTCAAACGTCTTAAGACCCTACCGATTAACGGCTCCAATGTCTGGAACTTTTTGTTCCAAAGATGGAAACCGTTCTCACGGTTAAATACCGATCTTCCATTTCCCTTTTTCGAGAAACGCTTCAATGGTTTGCCGCTTCGCCTTATTCAATAGATTGGAGTGCGATATCTGATTTTGTTTCGCATATTCGGAAAGCGTGATGATCTGCCGTCCCTCCAAATAGGCCAGCCGTTTGTGATAGCTGTTTGTGAGTGCCCGCCCGACCAACTCCTCCATGATCGCGGTTTTCTTCCCGGAATCGAATTCACTGAAAGCATCATAATAACGACCGCGGTCAACAAATTTGATGTTGATTGGAACATAGCCTTCGCGAATGAGGAGATAGTTATTGATCACCCTGCCGATACGCCCGTTTCCGTCCACAAACGGATGAATATGTTCAAAGGTTAAATGAAAGCGAGCAATGCGTTTGATAATACTTTCACCGGGGCTGGAATCGTACACGACGAACAGCTCGCGCATCGCCGACGCAACTAAAGCAGGATCCAGTGCGATATGCGTTCCAACCCGAACCCATTCGTCGGATTGACGGAAGCGGCCCGCAACCTCATCGCGAATATTTGAAAGCAACATCTTGTGCAGCAGTAAAATCATTTCGGAATCCAACACGGCTTCCTTGGCCTTGGTGTCGATATACGAAACAACCCTCGCCAGATTTTTAGCCTCAAAAAGTTCTCGCTCGGAAATGTAACGATCCAGATCAATCTGCAGCAGGATCTTTTCGGTTTCATCAAGTGACAACGTGCTGTTTTCGATGGCGTTGGAGTTATAAACCTGCTCCGCAATCTCCGCTTCACTCAAAAGCTTTAATAACGCTTCTTTGCCGACAGCGAACTGATAATAGTGCTGCCGCAATTCCTGAACCCGTTTAAATATGGACAGCTTGTTGGCCATGCGTCAAAAACATACATTAGTTCACGATATTGGCAACCATAATCGTGAAAAATACGATTAGAGACGCTTATTTCACGTTATTCGAACGCTTTTCCAATGTCTGGAACATTTTGTTCCAAACATTGGAGCGAAGACATTGAAACGTCGAGACGATTTCCCGTTACTTTAGCGTGCCCAGACTGAACACCAACACGAAAAGGGCCACAGTTTCAACAATACCGATTGTCATCAGGTAGTTACCGAATCCCTGACCGGTCTCCGCCTGCGCGTCAGCGCAAGCCGCGCCAGCCTTACCCTGATACAATGCGGAAACCCCCAGAGCAATGCCGCCCAGTATCCCGGCCATCATCATGGCGGGCCAGCTGACAAACGACTGGGCATTTTTGATGGCATTCATCAAAATCATACCGTAAATCGTCTGCGACAGCGGTGCACCGATAAAGACGACCAAAATAAACGGAGCGGCTTTATTCTGTGCGTAACATTTCTTCCAACTCCCGGCGGCGGACATCCCCGCGACACCAGCACCAATCCCTGAACCGATCGCAGCCAGACTTAGAGCCGCCACACCACCGGCCTCTGCCAACGCTTTCATCATTGTTGCATCCATATCACTTTCTCCTTTTTATACGTCTGTTTGTGAAATCTTTCGGAACGGATTGTATTTCCGCCCTGCCCACTGAACCCCAATATGCCCTGAGAATTCGAGTGTATTCAGCCGGACCCCATGAACCATGACGCCCATTGCCGACAGCAAAATATTCAGTAGGTGTGCAAAGAAAAGAATCATCGAAGCACCCAATCCACTCAGAAAACTATCGAACCCGATATCCATTGCCATACGGTTAAATGCACTTGCTAAAGCAAAAGAAGCTGAGCCAACCGCGAACAGACGGACGTAAGAGACCACATCCACAAAATTACTGACGATGTTCAGCGGCAGAATGACATAATTGAACCACTCGCTTTTCACTTTTTGTGCCGGATTCATAAACAATACAATCAGCACGATACTGACCGCCAGCACCCACTGCATCACCGGAGGAAACGGAGCGCCAAGAACCAAGCTCCGGGCGGTAAAGAACATCGTCCATGTCGAGCCGATCCATCCGATCTGCGCCAGTGCCTGCCACGTATTGATGATCCGGAACGTGTTCCAAGCGTGAGCAATCGTCAGATGCACGGTTCCCAGCATAAAACATAACAGCATGATATTTTTGTCAGCCTCCGGTCCGGTCAGCCAGCCCAGCCGCAACTGTTTGAGCGGAGCGGGAATGTCGGATAGACCAAAATACGAACCGGTTAACACACCCCAGACAATGGTGCAAACACCGGTAATCAGGAGAAGATTAAACACCTCCTGCGGTGCCTTGCGGAACTTGAGCTTACCGAATACAGTCAAAAGAACAAAAAGAGCTCCGTACCCGGCATCCCCAACCAACATCGCAAAAAAGATACTGAAAAAAATCAGAAACAGCGCACTGATATCCACTTCGTGGTAGCCCGGCATGACTCCGATCATTTTAAAGACGGCCTGAATCGGGCTGACCCATTTTGGATTGCGTAACAAGGTCGGAGCATCATCTCCGGAGTCGAGATCCTGAATCCGTACGCCCCAGCCGTTGGCTTTTGCCGCATAGCGGACAGTGGATTCCTTTTCGCTCGGAAAAAAGCCGCGCAGGTAAACAATTGCTTCTGCAGAACCCATACCGGTGCGTGCTTCAAGATAATGAATACGGTCTTGCTCTTCATCAGCCAGCGTTGCAACCGCAGCGCGGTCGCCGGCATACCCGTTAAATTCGTTCTCGGTTTTTGCCAGCTCCTCCTGAAGCCTTGCGAGTTTTTCCCGCAGTTCCACCAGCGACAGTTCCGGTAAAGCAATCTCCTCGGCCTCAACCGACAGACCAACGAGTCCGATCAATGCAAAATAAACGGTGGCACGGTCCCGACTCAGCTCAATAAACTGTGCTCCGTCCGGAATAGACGGCATCGCCTTAATCGCCGTTTTATATAACTTAACGGTTACACCCTTGGCGTTTAGATCGTGAACGGTTTCGGGCGAAAAGCTGCCGAACGGTTCATACCGGCGGACGTCCATATCAAGCGTCTCAATCTGTTCCGTCAGAGCCTGCTGGCGATGAATCAGACCCCATACCGCTTCAACAGTTTCCTGAGGTGTTTGGCCGGACGGTTTAACGTGCGGGTGTTTCGGAAGCACTTCGAGCGCGCGTTGCAGATGATCAAACTGACTACGGGCCGTTTCCAGATCGGCCCCTTCCGGCGGCTGAATAGGCTGTAAATGCACCACACCAAGATCGCGTAGTGCCGCCAGCGTCTCCTCTTGCGAAGCGCGCGTGCACAGCAGCGTCAATTTTTTCATTTTTACTATCATCGGGACATCCTTGGAATGATGGAATAATGGAATGATGGAATACGGAAAGATAGGAATACCGAAACACAGGAACAGGCAATTCTCTGCCTTTCTCCACTATTCCACCATTCCATTATTCCATTCTTCCTCATGCCGACCTCACCTTTTCCACACTCTTGCCTTTGGCGATCTTCGAACGGGCAACGGCGGCGGTCTGCTGATCGCCCATAAAAATGCGGATGACGCGAATATTTTCGCGGCATTCCGGAATCTTTACCTTCTCGAACAGATTCACACGTTGAGAAGTTGTGCGCAGTTCATCTGACAGCAGACGGTGCTGTTCTTCAATTACCTGACGCTCAATCCGTAAACGGATAAGCTGACGAAGCAAATCAATCCCGCTATCCACCCAGGCCGGCGTTTCAAACAGGTCGGGCAAGGCGTCTTCGAAGCGCAGACTTTCAAACAGCGGAATGGTGACACCCGCGATATTGCCACTGGAACGTTTAATTTCGGTAACTTTGATATAAGGCGTAAAATCAAAAGGTTCACCATGACGGTTCACCGTGAACGGTTCGGAGTAAAGTTTCACCCATGAGGCCAGATCAGCGCGCGCTTTTTCCTCTTCGGCGCGTTTGGCGGCAATCTGTGATTCCAGCAGTCGCATTTCGAGCTGCAACTGCTGCTTCTTGAGCAACAGCGTCGGCAAATAGCGCCGGAAGCGCGTCAGCGAATCCCTCTGCGCCTTCAACTCGTTCTTCGTATATTTGATCTTCGCCATATTAAATTGATCCGCAGATTCACGCAGATTCACGCAGATCGAGAACCAGTCGTTTTGTTTCCAGTTTCGGCTGACCAAAATTAATCAAAAGTGCTTTATGAAGTTTTGCAGCTTTTAACTGATTGATAACCTGTCCGTCTTCCGTTCCCGATGTTTTGCTTGTTGCTTTGGTCTCCACAATAACTTCATTGAAACAGATGAAATCAACACGATAGAAAGAATTGAGTTTTTCTCCGCAGTAAAAAACATCTAACTTCTTCTCCCTGTCGTACGGAATTCCCCGTTTTTTAAACTCTATTTCCAGTGCGTCCTGATAGACCGCCTCAAGAAACCCGCATCCCAACTCATTGTGCACAGCCATCGCTGCTCCAATGATTGCATAGGTCTTCTCATCTCGTTTGTCAGGCGTTTCGTTCATCTGCGTCATTCTGCGTTCATCTGCGGATTTATCCCTTCGGCCAAAACTTATCGGTCAGCTTTGAAGCAATTCCGGTTTCCTGCGGCTCAAAACAATCGGCCAGAATCTGCCATCCGAGATCGAGCGCACCTTCCAACGGAATATTCACCGAGAGAGCCATCATTTCTTTTTCAAAGCGTTCACCATATTTCAGCAGCTTGCTGTCCCATCCGCTCATACGGAAACCCATGGACTGCTTTTCCAGCGTTTCTTTGTAGGAAGCATAAAGCTGAATCATGGTGTCCATGATCGTGCGGTGGTCAGCGCGCGTTTTACCATTCACTTGCTGTTTAAGGCGGCTCAGCGAGCCGAACGGTTCAATGCGGCCATTCTTGAGATAGAACTGCCCTTCGGTGATGTAGCCGGTGTTGTCGGGCACCGGATGGGTCACATCATCGCCCGGCATGGTGGTGACCGCCAGAATGGTGATGGAACCGGCGCCTTCGAAGTCCACGGCCTTTTCGTAGCGCGAGGCGAGCTGAGAATAGAGGTCGCCGGGATAGCCTCGGTTGGAAGGAATCTGTTCCATCGTGATGGCGACTTCCTTCATCGCGTCGGCAAAGTTGGTCATATCCGTCAGAAGAACCAGCACACGTTTATCTTTTAGCGCAAACTGCTCAGCGGTTGCCAATGCGATATCAGGAACAAGCATACATTCCACCGTCGGATCGGACGCCGTGTGCACAAAAAGCACTGAACGTGAAAGCGCGCCGTTTTCTTCAAGATAATCCCGGAAGTAAAGATAGTCATCGTGCTTCAGCCCCATGCCGCCGAGAATAATTACATCCACTTCAGCCTGCAGTGCAATGCGCGCGAGCAGTTCGTTGTAGGGTTCACCGGCGACAGAAAAAATTGGCAACTTCTGTGATTCGACCAGCGTGTTGAACACGTCAATCATCGGAATCCCTGTACGCACCATGTTGCGCGGAATAATGCGCTTGGCCGGATTCACCGACGGCCCGCCGATCGGAATCATGTTTTCGGTCAGTTGCGGGCCATGATCGCGCGGTACACCGGATCCGGTAAAAACGCGACCCATCAGATTTTCGGAGAATGGAATCCGCATCGTGTGTCCGAGAAAACGGACTTTTGAATCCGTTGATACGCCTCGTCCGCCGGCAAACACCTGAAGGTAAACACGGGTACCTTCAAGGCGGATAACCTGAGCCAGTGACGTGCCGAATCCGGACTCGACCTGAGCCAGCTCGCCATAAACAATTCCTTCAGCGCTGACCACAATGACGTTGCCGGCAATCTGTTCAATGCGGTGATAAACCTTATGCATAATTTTTCTCTCCGATAAAAATTAATTGAGATCAACGTTTCCGTCGTTACGTTTCCCATTGATCTCTGACAGCTCCGTTTCAATCTCTTCGATGCTCGGCAACGACGATCTCAACTCATTCGGTAAATGCTGCGTGATCAAATATTCGCTGACACCCATCGGCTTATGAACATCCTTCAGGGAATATTCCACCACCGTATCGTTCTTCGACTTACAAATCAAAATTCCAATGGTTGGATAATCCCCGTCCGCCTTCAGGATGTTATCGACCGCCGAAATATAGA
>JBILEA010000171.1:0-5920 GCA_044352355.1 Pontiellaceae bacterium
CGGAGATCAGAAAACAGCAAAAACAGACCGGGGAAATAAAGAGACGCGGCCGGCGTCCGCATCCACAGAAAAACAAACACCGTGGGATGAACAAGCCGGAGGCATATTCTACGTTGAGTGGCGGCGATTGCGTTTGGCGGTTTTGTAAGGAAACGGGACAAACGGAAGTGATGGCTGGCGGGGAATTGGCTCCGGAGGCGCTGCACCGGCTGACGAGATGACCATAAAGCAGAACGTCAGCAAGGTCGTCAGCGACGGAAGCCCTGATACGACTGCTTATAACCATCATGACATTATTATCCTTATAAATATAAATATAGATATATAGCACCATGGAGTGATTGCCCGCGGGCGCAGGGAGCCCACGGGAGTTTTAGATACTTTCTTCACGTCAATGTCAGATGGTTTTTTGTCATCAAAAGGGGGCTTTCCCATTAACAACTCCTTTTGACAGCTGCTTGATATGGATGGTCCAAATACGTTTGATGTCCAACCGCGTTTGGGTAATGGAGTAGCCTTGTGATGAAAGTTTGGATAACTCCCTACCCACCTGACGGGTGGTGTACTTGGAAACGATTACCGCAAGTCCGTCAGCGTCGTTTAACATGGCAGACAAAAGCTCGGTCGCGGAACCCTCCCAAACCGATGCGGACTGTCCCTCGAAAAACTTAAGTAGAGCCTCCAGAAACGAATAGGCACTGGATGAATGCCGGGCTGAATCAAACAGAGACGCTTCGCAGTATGTTTGAACACCATAGCGTGAATCACCGAGCACATGCTCCGGTGGTGTCCAGTCGAGAAGCCAGCGCAAGAAAAACGGCAACTCCGCAAAAATTATTTCTTCCACATCCCGCGGAAAGGTAAAGGTGTCGCGGTCGGCAATCCGGAACAGGTTGATTTTATCCCGGTTCGATAAATCCACATCGGGAAGGATACGAATAGACTCCGGATCGGTGTTGCAGGTCACCACCACCCGTCCATTCCATTCGATTAACTTGTCCACCTTATATTTTTCCCGGACGGAAAACATGCGATTGGCTGCCATCTTTTTGATCAAGGCGGAAAATTTCAAATGCGATCTGGAATCGGTCAGCGGCACCACGTCGTCTACTGCCCAGACAGCACTGTTGAACAAGTGACTGTTGAAATTATCCTCACCGGATAGAAAACTGCTGGCGTCAATGTGCCCGCCAAAAATCCGGGAGAGGATAACGTTAGAAAGAAGCGTCTTCCCCGTATTCGGAACGCCGGCAAAAAATGCCGCCTGACCCGGAAGCATACGACCATCCAGCGCCGAGGAATACCAACGACGAAGCCATGCGTAAAAATAATCCAACTGCTCAACCGGGTCGAAGAGCGTGTTGAAGTAAGAGGCGAGCCATGGGAACGCTTGGGAAGTATGGGAGTGATTGAGTGTGGGAGTGATTGAGTCGGAGGACATAGGACCGGCTCCACCGGAAGATGACAGGCTGGAAGCCTGTCCCACGCTGGCGGGTTGGAACATTTCGACGGTAGATGTGTTTAACACCCGCTGGCCGTTGATGCAGACAATACCTTTCGGACGATGAATCAACGGGGCGGCACAGGCGATGAACTGCTGTTTTCGAATACGCGTCATTGCCTGGTCAACCTGACTGGAGGTTTCCCCTCGTGAAGATGCAGCGCTAAGTCCGCGTTCCACCTTTAGATCCTGCGCCATGTCAGATTTGTTGGTGGCTTGCCACTGACCGCTCGAAAGCTGCGTCCAGTATTCGCGCCCATCAAAATAGACGTCAGAAACAGCGCCCCCTACCCGGTCGGCTTCAAACTGATTGACAAACTGCCGCCCGAGAATAACCGACCACGGAACAAAAGCCCGCCCCCCGGTGAAGCACTGCATGCCGGAATCACGTACTACTGCTGCGGTCTCGTTATCTGCCGACGAGTCCCAGAACCGAACTCCGCGTGCGCCAATGGAAAACTCGCCATCCCATCTGCCGGGGAACTGCTTTTCAACTTCATCGGCCACTTTGTCCATCGGGATGACAACGCCCAATTTGTTCCACGAATAATTGTGCGTGGCTTCAATGGCCCACTGCATCATGAACTCGGCTGGAATCGTATCATCGGAAAGATGGACCCAGTTCGTACCTGCTTCGTAGTATTTACAGAGATCTTCAAAGGCACCAGAGTCCAATCCGATAAGGATTTTGGCCAGTTTTAATTTTTTGTGAAGGTGCTTCAGCAGTTTTACGGTGAGATCGTTCCGGTGAAGCGGGAACGGAGTTGCGAGTTTCCACAGCAAACGGGCACCCCCTGAAAAAGTTCGGCAAATATACTGGGGTTTGAAATCTCCACAGCGTTCCAAAACTGTGGCGCGTGCATGCTGATCAACCTGACCGTCGAAGTCGACCACGAGCCAATGAAGGAAAACAGCCTGATTATTTTTTGAATCAATCCGGGCCGAAGGAATCAACCCTTCGAGTCCGGAATAGAAACAGTGATCAACTGAAGGATTATTCCAGTCGGGTTTGGGCGGTGCGACAGTGGAGGTTTCCCACGGAAGACATTCTTTGGTACGGCAAGCGGCAAGGTTAACGATTGAGAGCAGCATACGGATCCTTTTGGTTAAGTGTTTATGTGTTGTCGTCCACGTACAAAGAGAAGAAATCAAACGGCGGGTGCCGGAGCCAAAAACAGGTTATGACTAAAAGTCAGCCCGTCTGCTGCTGATTAAGGAGATTGCTAATAAAAAACCGCGTTTTCTCTTCCAGATTAGGAGAAAAATAAAACGGACGAGCCAGAACCGCAGGACAGATTGCGCGCTCAAATACTCATAGGTTGTTGGCTATGAAATAATTAAAGCAAAAATATCCCTGTGGCGTAAAAAAGTGAATTTTTTTGAAGCCAAGTTTGATAAATCAAACTGGAGGCGAGTGGGGACCGGCCAAGATCCGGCTGATGGTCAGTTTATTGATTGCCGCCACAGCGCGCGCTCACGGGCTGATTGTGGTACCGATGAATACAAGCGACATGGAGCCCGGCGGAGTTTCCTTACTGAATCCATGAAAAAACGGAAAGCAGCCGCCCCCCAGACCGCTACCCTTTCATGTTTTTGATCCGCTGAAACGCAACATAGCCCCATTCCTCCTGCTTTGCCGTTTCAATCCGGCGAAGATAGGCGGAAAAGTTGGTGGCTGATCCCATCTGCAACCGATCCTTGATCCATCCGTTGCGCACGCAGGTGTTTTTCCGCACCAGCCACGCGAGTGCATATTTTTCCGGGCTGCCTTTAATCTGGTTCGCCAGAGATTCGTCCGTCACTCCCAAGGCCTTCATACCTGAAGCAAGAACCCGCTCGGCCGCTTCGGCACTTATAGCCCGTCTTCCGGCTGATGCCGTACTCTGTACACAATGAACTAAAGCTTTGTTGCCGCTTCTCCACCAGCAACACAAACCCGCATCGCTCTTCCATAACCAACACTTTCTTCCACGCCATGAATCACCTCCATGGCTCGATTATAAAGTGTTACCTATGTACCTGACATATCTGTTACCTATGTACCCGGATCAGACCCGCTACGCCTTCATTGTAAGACTCTTTCATTCTCTACTCTCTGCCGGCTTTAATCGGCGCTTTCGGACCCCTTTTTGCTTTTTCTTGCTAAAAATCTTCTGTTCCACAGGTGTTTTGAAAAACCAGAAATGACGAAAAAAGCGTTCTGACCCCGTGACAGCGTTTACGCAGACACGGCGAATAAAACGGCGCAGGGACCGAGCCGCCGTCAAATCCGGCACCTTTGGTATAAATGCCGGCCTGATGGATAAAATACATCAGCGGAGTGGTGACTTCTCGCATTGCCGGATTGGCGTTCTGGTAGTCCTGCAGAGGGCCGATCAGTTTTTCATTGGTGATAACAAACTGCCAGACTTCATCGTTCCACGGCGACTCCACTCGTTGCGGAGGAATAGACTCACCAAACGTACCGCGTAACGAGTAGATCTGCCCACCTTTACCAATTCCGAGCCGCCAGCCATCACCAGTCATGGAGGCCAGAAAAACCTTTTTTTCATCCACGCCCGGTATCCACTTCGAGCCGGAGCGTTCGTAGTCAAATGAACAGACAGCCGCGCCTGTTGCGGAACTTAGGCCGGAGTCAGAAAAAATATCCAGCACCGAGGCTGCACGGCTTTGGCCACCGACCAGACCGGCTGCACAAACCAAGGCTATTATACTTTTAAAATTCATCCTTAATATCCCCTGTCTTTTCCCAAATTATTTCAGCCTGCTCCTTTTGAACATCAATTAATACACTGGCGTGTTCGAACTCCCGGATATAAGTGTAGCCGCGTTTCACCGCCGAACCTTTCGGTGCACCTAACGGATAGGAATACTCCGGAATACTTTTCATCCAGAACAGGTTGCTGCCGCTATCAACGCCATACCCGTCGGAGGCCATGAAGTAGCTGTATTTTTCGGCGCAAATTAAATACAAAGCCAGTGAATAGACAAACCGTTGCCGAACAGCATCCCAGCTGGAAGCCTGCTCACGGACTTCATCCGTGCCCAGCTCCGCATCTCCTTTGTCTTTTCCCATGCCGATAGTAAAGGCAATAATTCTCCCCTTGCGTGCTTCGGCTTGAACGGCAGAAATGCCTTTAGCCATATACTCTTCACGGGAAAGTCCGCCGGTGGCATGTTCAAATCCCTCGATGTACGAACCGTCAAAATAATTCATGTATTCGAGTCCAGACCTTGGAAAGCGCGCCCGGATGATGTTGGCAACAATCAGCTTTTCAGGGCCCAGCATCTCCGGCAATTTTTTCATCATTTCATTGTAGGCCTGCCCGACAGACGCTTTCTTAGTAGCACCTACTGCACCAGCAAGATAGTCCGGTTCGAGAACCTTTATATTTCCATCGACGAAAAGACCATTGATATATTCTGAGGAACAGACCTTTTTCGCATTGTCCAGCCACCACGACTGAACCGCCCGGTTTGACAGGTCATAGGCTTGTACGGTTCCCCGCACCAGTTTGGTATTTCCTTTCTGATCGGCGAGAAAAGCCTTGCGGATGGACCTCAGCGCCGCATCCGCATCGTACATCGGATAATGAACCAGAATATTCCGGTAGTATAAGATTTTCGCGCGGGGATTGATTTGCTTGACCGCTTTCGCCGCCTTCAGGGTTCCTTTCTCGGTACTGCCGGAGTCTTTCATCCCCGTTGTTTTTTCAAAGGTGATCAGGGGAAAGGTTGCCAGATACTGGATTTCTTCTTTCGTGAAAGCAGTGGACTTTCGCACGTGCATGTAACGAGGCACCGTGTCCCAGCTGAAATCAGGAAACCGGTCTTCTTCGGCTCCCTGACAGAGAGCCAATGACGACAAAAATACGCCGGCGGCAATGATTGAACCAATCGACCTCATTTATTTTTCCTGCACAGAAAGCAAGGCAAGCGACCGGATTCAATTTTGTTCATCGCAGGCCGCCTGCCTGAACGAGCGGGACGCTCGTTCTACATTACATTTCATCCGCCGTGAGCACCCCGTCGTTGTTTTTATCCCGGCCATCAAACTGCGAGGAATACAGTGCTTCAAATTCGGTAACTGTCAACTTTCCGTCCTGATTCGTATCCGCCCGTTTGAATGCTGCAAAACTGAATTCGCTTTCAGACAGCATGCCGTCTTTATCGGCGTCTTTCTGGCCGAACGTCGGCAGAAAAATTCCAATGTATTCCGCTTTGGTCACCTTCTGATCGCCGTCAGCATCCATGCGGGAAAAAAGCGAATCGTCATGTGCTGGCGCCGGAACTTTCTTCGCGGGCTGCACGGCAATCTTCTGTTTGTCGCGGGAGGCATGCTGACCACTGGCATTAGGATCGCCCAAATCGCCGCCGCGTGCCATCATGACCGGCAACGTGTTGTCCCACCATTTGTCA
>JBILEA010000172.1:0-5899 GCA_044352355.1 Pontiellaceae bacterium
GACCCATTTTTTTGACGCCGATGGTTTCTTCCGGCCCGAACCCGGCCATGCCGGAAGCGCCGATAAATGGCACGTCCGGTTTTTGTGCCACAAAACCCTGCATGAGCATCGCCTTCTGGTCGGCGCGGTCAAACGCTTCAATCATCACGTTCACGTTTCCGAATATTGGAAATATATTATCCGGTGTCAGTTTGACGGCATGCGCCTTGACCTCGACATAGGGATTGATTTTCCGAAGGTTGGAAACTAACGCGTCGGTTTTCAACATGCCGATCTGATCGGTAAAATACTGCTGGCGGTTGAGGTTGCTCGGTTCCACCACGTCAAAGTCGGCGACAATCAATCTGCCAACGCCAACACGCGCCAGCGCGACGGCGATGGCGGAGCCCAGCCCACCGAGTCCGGCGATGCCGACCGTGGCAGTTTTTACTCTGGCATGAACACCGGGCGTGTGACGCGACGCCATCAACGCTTCGAGTTCTCCGGCAGACGGGATCTCGCCGCGCGTAATCAGACTGACTTCGTCGCCCTCTTTCAACGCCGCATCTTCGCTCAGCGCCGCGCCGTTGAGTATCACCACATCAGCATGGGGCTTCACGCGGTCACGCAGAGAAAAGAGCGTCACACCCTCTTCCACCTGCATCGAGCGTTCATTGAGTTGAATATTCAACATACTGACTGTTTCCAATCACGGTTCAATAGCCACAAAAAACCTAGCGCAGCAACGCCGTTCATGGTGAATCACGATGAACCGCAACCAAAGAAAGAATCTGATCAAAATAATTTAGGACAAAATAATTCTGATGATCTGTTTCTCTCATTATTTTGTCCCGAATCATTTTGATCTAACCCGCCCCTATTTTTCGTTGCCATCCAGTTGCAAGCAACCGGATTTACTATCCTATCCTGCATGTTTCACCGGTTTGTTGGATTGGATGACTGTCCCGTCTGTCTGCGTCGGTTCCTTTGCATCCGGTTTGGACAATGATTTCATAAACATATGGATGCCGGTAATGATGATAAACACCGCAAACATGCGTTTGAGCACGACTTGAGAAATATTAAACACCAGATGCGTTCCAAGCATGGCTCCGGCGACACCGCCGAGTGCCATCAGTGCGCAAACCGGCAGATTAATTGGAATATCCGGATTCATTTTATAACGAATAGCTCCGGCCAGCGCCATCGGCAGCATAATGAACAGGGACATGCCCTGAGCGCTCTTCTGCCCGAAACTGAACCCGAGAACCAGAATCGGAACCATCAAAATGCCCCCGCCGACACCGAACAGTGAGCTAATAACTCCGGCAGTAATCCCGGCGATAATATACAGATACCAGTTTTCCATTTATTTTTCCTTTTCAAAAAAACCGCTTCATAAACTCCAGTTTCCGCAACTGATGCTCTGCACCGCCGCCTTCATGCCCGGCGTGCGGATAAACCGCCATCTCTTTTACGGAACGGATCTTATTGTACGCCGCATAGGTGCATTCCGGCGGACAGATTTCATCCTGTAGACCACAGGACACCAGTACAGGACAAGTAACATCCGGCGCCAAGTTAATATTGTCAAAATACGATATATTGCGATGAACGGTTTCAGCGCGCTCAGGAAACGCCGCCAGGTAATCGGCAATTCCAGCTCCACCGCCGCTCCGGGTCAGAATCCGCCGTTCCATCCAGCAACTGCTCGGCACGTCCGCCATGCACAGCGCGACGGACCGATCAAGTGCCGCCAAACCTAATGCCACTCCACCACCCTGACTGTGTCCGCTAACCGCAATCCGCCGGTCATCAATCTCCGGTGTTTCACGGGCCAGCCGGATAGCTCGCAGAAAATCGGTCCAAACGCAATAGAGATAACTGCGCATCAAATCGTTGAGATTCAGCGTCCACCAGCCGGATTTTCCGTCACCGTCAAATGGTGTAACCGATCCGGTAATCCCGCGTTGAAGACGGAAATCCGGAGAAATCACCGCGTAACCCGCCTCAAGCCATGCTGAAAAATTGGAGGGCTTGCCGCGGCTACGATTTGCGCCGTGACAATTAATCAGCACGGGAACTTTTCGCTCTTTTGCCTCCGGCGGCAGCAGCAGCCAGGTATGAACCGGCGTTCCGTCGAGACCCTCAAATGTCAAATCCTGCACTTCAGTATCCGCGATCCCCTTAACATTCAACGGAACGGTTTCGCACCGCTGAATTGTTTCGGACCAGAATGCCTCAAAATCAGGCCTTTTTGTCTGCGGCACTTCAATCGCTTCAAGCTCAGCAATTTTCCTATCAAACGGTGACATGGCTTTCTTCTTTCATTAAACACAGCAGCTAAATAGTATACGCGCTATGAAAGCAAAACTGACACGATGCATCCAGAGGAATACAGGATTAATGGATCAGTGGATGAACGGACAAAAAGCCCGTTACCCCGCAGTAATCCAGCAATCCCTCAATCCATTGCTCCGATTTCTGATCGGCCTGCTGTTAACGCTTCCGGCGTTTGGAAATGCACAGGATCAAGCCCCCGTTTTGACAAGAAAACCGCTCATTTATCAGATTCCGATCAAGAAACAGATTGAGCCCGCCCTGCTCTACGTCGTCCGGCGCGGCGTCGCGGAAGCGAAGAAAGAAAAAGCCGATGCTATCGTTTTTATCATGGATACGCCCGGCGGCGGCGTAAACGAGGCCCGCGAAATCATCAGCCTCATCGGGCAGATCGACGTACCGGTTTATACCTTCGTCGAAAAAGACGCCTACTCCGCCGGAGCCATCATCGCGCTGGCCACAAAACACATTTACATGGCTCCGGGCAGCGTGATCGGCGCGGCCACACCGTTGATGATGAGTCCGTTCGGCGGGATTGAAAAAATGCCGGAAGCTATCGAAGAAAAAATGACCTCTTCGGTCGCCGCGCTGGTGCGTGCCGCCGCCGAACAGGGCGGACACGATCCGCAGCTCGGCGAAGCCATGGTCCGGCGCGAACTGGGATATACGGTCGGAACGAATGTGCTAAGCAAGGCAGGAAAACTACTGACCCTGACCGCCAGTGAAGCGGAAGGCATTCTTTCCGAAGGCACCGTCAAAGATGTCGCGGCCATGCTGGAAAAAGCCGGCCTGCCGGATGCGGAAATAAAAACACTTGAAGTGACACCGGCGGAACGGATCGCGCGCTTCATCGCCGCGTTTGCGCCGATTCTGCTGATGATCGGACTGGGTGGCATCTATATCGAAGTCAAAACGCCGGGCTTCGGCCTGCCGGGTATTGCCGGCGCGGCAGCTCTCGCACTTTTTTTCTTCGGTCACCACATCGCCGGACTGGCCGGCATGGAAGATGCCATCATCTTCATCATCGGATTCAGCCTGCTCTTCATCGAAATTTTCATCACCCCCGGCTTCGGCGTACTCGGCATCAGCGGCATTGCATTGATTTTAGTCTCCCTGCTCAACGCCATGACATGGAAGGTGCCGGGCCACTTCTGGCCGGCATTCGACGATGGTACATTGCAACACGCCATCGGTAATCTGGCTTTAGGGCTGGTCGGCACGGTTGTACTCGGATTCTTAGCTGGCAAATATTTGCCCAAATCACGCATCTTCCGTCCAATGCTTCTTGATCAACAGTCCGGCAGAACCACGATTCCGAAACATGCCGACCTGACCGGCAAAACAGGCGTAGCAGAAATGAACCTGCATCCGGCCGGCCGCGCGCTTTTCGGCGACGAACGCGTCAGCGTCATCACCAGAGGCGAATTCATCGATGAGGGCTCCGCCGTACGCATCGTTGAAGTGCACGGCAACCGCATCGTCGTTGAAAAAATCTGAAGTCCTAAAGAAGGTTTTGGATTATTTCCGGCGAAAACCCGAACTCCGAAAAACCGGCAACCGAAATCACGTCCAAAAACGGAGCGAGCCCAACTCACTCCAGACTTGATATAAAAACATAAACCGCTTACGATGCGGCCAAGATGAAAACAGACGATCCAGTCAGTGCTTACCTTTCACAAATCGGCCGCAAGGGCGGCACCAAAAGCCGACGAACGCTCTCGCCGGAGGATGCCCGCAATATGGTGCGCGTGCGCGAAGCACAGCGTGCCTTCCTCAACTTTTACGGTCAGTGTTTCTGGTATCTGAAGCGCGACATGAAAGTAACGCTTGAGGATCTGCCTGAAATTGTCCGGGGACTGCGCCAAAACGGGGGGCGGACGGGGTTTCTCCTCGCCGGTAAATTATGCCGTTAAGCCAAATCCAATCTGAAATCCTGCGCCTTATCGCCGCCAACCGGAATCCGGACAGTTATCTCGCAGGCGCGACGGTCATTCACCGAACCGAACGCACCCCCCGCTTCTCTCAAGACATTGACCTGTTTCACGACCGGCAAGAAAACATTCTGCACTATGCCGAGCAGGATGCGAACACCTTGCTCGAAGCGGGCTACGGTCTTTCATGGCAGCAACGTCTTCCCTCTTTCTGCCGCGCGGTGGTCACCTCTGGTACCAGCCAGCTGAAAATCGAATGGGCACAAGACAGTGCCTTCCGGTTCTTTCCGCTCCAGCAGGATCCTTGCTGCGGCTACCGCCTGCACGATGCGGATGCCGCAACCAATAAAATACTGGCACTGGCAGGACGCAACGAAGTCCGCGACTTTGTGGACATTCTTCACCTCCACGACCACTACCTGTCGCTGGGAACTCTTTGCTGGGCCGCCTGCGGAAAAGACCCGGGCTTCACCCCCGACTTTCTGCTGGATCACGCAGCTCGACATGTCGCCTATACCCGGCAGGATATTGACCGGCTGGAATTGCGCGAACCGCTCGATATCCACGAGCTGAAAAGAAAATGGATCGGCGCGGCGGAAGATGCACGGGAACTCATCACAAAACTTCCGCCCGAAGAAGCTGGCTGCCTCTACCTCAATGCCGACGGAAATCCGGTCAATCCGGATATCACATCCGCAGAATTTTTCGCACTGACGCGCCATCAGGGCTCGCTTCGCGGAGCCTGGCCGGTCATTTCAACCTGAATCCTGTAGTCGAGAACCGCGAATACTTTTACTATCGTTGACATAATCTTCCTCCCGTTTATTTTCCAGCCACCCATTGGCCGGTTATTCAGAGCATCCTGACAGACGCAGAGGGACATAGAGCGTCCCTGGAAGAGGGAAAATGAGGACAGAGGATTGAAAACGTTTGGGAATGTGTAGGTGTGTGGGTGTGGAAGAAAGGTTTACTTTATGCCACTCACACAGGGATAAGAAACGAGAGTTTCGGCAAAATTATTTTTACTCATGCATAGGATTCTCTTCCCATAATTCTGACCATAATTATTTTGATAAAAACAGGGCACGGGTTTATCCACGCCGGATCGAGTGGAAAACTCTTCCGTCAGACGTCCGTATTGGGTAGATTCCGCGCATGAGCAAACTTCACGGCACCATCGCCCACGTCATGCGCCGGTTCGTACCCGATAAATGGGGCGGCACCGAAACGGTTGTTTTTAACCTGGCGCGCGAACTTGAAAAAAACGGGTTCGATAGTCCGATCTTCTGCACCGATATGTTCGCCAAAACCGGCGCGGAAAAAATCGATAACGTCACCGTCCGGCGTTTCCGCTACTGCTTTCCGTGGTTCGGACTCACTGAAGAGGCAAAAATGGCGTTACGCCTCAAAGGCGGCAGCCCGCTCTCTCTTCCGCTTTTCTTCGCCCTGCTGTTCCAAAAAAATCTGACACTGATTCACACGCACGTCGGACGGCGGCTCGGAGGGACTGCCCGTACCGTTGCCCGCATCCGGAACGTTCCGTACGTCATTCACGTCCACGGCGGGCGCCATACCGTTCCGCAGGATCAGTACGACCAGATGGTCGCGCCGGTCGAAGGAAAGTTTGAGTGGGGGAAAATATTCGGACT
>JBILEA010000173.1:0-5868 GCA_044352355.1 Pontiellaceae bacterium
AGCTGATTGCGACAGCAGAAGAACAGTATGAGGAAGTGTCATGGTATGTCTTCACCGACCACGGCATGCACAACATCACCGAAGGCTGCGATCTAATCGCCGATATTGAGAAAACCGGCCTTCGCTGGAATAAAGATTATGTCGCATTTTACGATTCGACCATGGCGCGGTTCTGGTTCCTGAACGATGCGGCCCGTCAAAAAATAACGGCGTTGCTGGGCAGCCACTCAAAGGGACGGATTCTGACCGATGACGAGCTGAAACACGAAGGCATCTGGTTCGCAGACGGAATGTACGGTGAGCTGATTTTCCTTATGAACTCGGGGGTTCAAATGGTTCCCAGCTTCATGGGTGTTAAGCAAATCAAGGGCATGCACGGCTACCAGCCTCAGGATGCAGACTCTGCCGCAGCCATCTGCTCCAATAGAGAACTGCCCGCAGGCTTGACAAAGATACACCAAATCTATCATCTAATGCGCAAGGAGCTCGGTTTCAATGACTGAAAAAACCCAAGAGTTTGCCTCAAAAGAAAAAGATGCCGTCCTGATCATTGATGATGACGCCTTCATGCTGAAAGTGCTCTGCCGAGTACTCCAGAAGGAATACATTATTTATCAGGCGGGGTCCTCCGAAGAAGCGGTCGAAGTCCTGCGTGGCCGCCACGTAAAAGCAATTCTATGCGACCACATCCTTCCCGGTCAAAGCGGACTCGATTTTCTAATTACACTAAAACAACGTAACGCTCAGATCAAAAGCGTTCTTTTCAGTGCAGCGCTTGAAACAGACCTATTCATCAAAGCCATCAACCATGGTCAGATTTTCCGTTTCATAAAGAAGCCCGCCTCACCGGCCGACATCCAGCATGCCGTTCGCGAAGCCGTGCGCCAGTATGACATCGAAACACTTCAGCAACAGTTACTGCGCGACCAGAAAGATATTGATAAACAGGTCTACAGCGCGCCCTACTGGCTTTACCGCCTGCGCGTTATCGCCCAGCAATCCTTCCGCTACGGGGCGCCGCTTTTTGGTAACATTCTAGCTCTGATGCTGGCGCTGGGCGTCCTGGCCCTAAGCGTTGGCATCTGCATTATGCTTATCATCTACTTTGTCAAAAGCTATCTGGGAATCGACCTCTTCAGCCAAAGTCATTTTATCGGACGCTGACCTTCACGCGTCCGCAACAAACGAAAAAGGCTCCCTTCGCGGGGAGCCTTTCTTGGTTTCAATGTCGGGATGAATTTTACATCATGAACAACATTTCGGCATAAGAAGGAATTGGCCAGAACTGTTCCGGGACCATCTTCTCCAGCGCATCAACGGATGGACGAACTTTACCCATGGCCGCAATCAACTTAGCCGGGCCATGTGCTTTCTCCAGCACATCCACCGCTTTGAAAAGCACCTCGGTTTCATCACAAATTGCCTTGAGCATCGCTTGTGCGCCGGTCGTCTTGCCCTTACAGGCTTTTACCGTTTCAATGGTGTCTGCCAGTTCGCCCTGTGCGGCTATAACAGCAGGCAGGATCATGGTTTTAACCATCGTTTTCATGACGCCCGCTTCGATTTCGATAACCTTTTCATAGGTTTCTTTATAGATCTCGTAGCGGGAATGAAGTTCTTTCTTGGTCAATACACCATATTTTTCGAAAAGCTTGGCCGCTTTCGGCGTTGCAAGCGCTTCAAGTGCTTCAGGCGTTTTCTTGACGTTCGGCAGTCCGCGTTTTGCAGCCTCCGCGGCCCACTCAGCCGTGTAATTATCGCCGTTGAAAAGAATCCGTTTGTGCTTTTTGATGATGCCCGCGAGGACAGCCTGCAAAGCGTCATTGAACTCTTTACCCGCTTTGACATCGGCTTCAAGGCGTGTGCAAATTTCATCAAGTGCTTCGGTCACGATGGTATTAAGCACCACGTTCGCACCAGCGCAACTCTGGTTAGAACCAACCGCACGAAACTCAAATTTATTACCAGTAAAAGCAAATGGTGACGTGCGGTTACGGTCGGTATTTCCGCGCGGCAAGGTCGGCAGGGTATCCACACCAAGGTGAATGGATCCGCCATCCTTGGAGCTCTTTGCTCCGCCCTTTTCGATCTGCTGGATAATGTCCGTCAGCTGATCGCCAAGGAAAACGGAGATAATCGCCGGAGGCGCTTCGTTGGCACCTAAACGATGATCGTTCCCTGCTGTTGCAACCGTTGAGCGCAACAGATCAGCATGCGTATCAACCGCTTTGATCAATGCACAGATCATCGTGATGAACTTGGCATTTTCATGCGGATTATCGCCGGGGGAGAGCCAGTTTTTGCCGTCCGGGCCGCAGAGTGCCCAGTTATTATGTTTACCGGAGCCGTTTACGCCCGCATAAGGTTTTTCATGGAGCAAGCAGACAAGGCCATGTTTTTCAGCCGTCTTGCGCATGACTTCCATGGCAATCATATTATGGTCGACAGCTAAATTGAGCTCCTCAAATACCGGAGCCATTTCAAACTGAGCCGGAGCAACTTCGTTATGACGAGTTTTGGACGGAACGCCCATTCTCCAAAGCTCAGCATCCAATTCTTCCATGAAAGCCAGTACGCGCGTCTTAATCGCACCGAAATAATGGTCTTCCATCTGCTGGTGCTTCGCCGGACAGCTTCCGAAGAGCGTCCGCCCTGTTTGCTGAAGATCCAGGCGTGCATGATAGAGTTCTTCGTCGATTAAAAAATATTCCTGCTCAGCACCGAGTGTCGCGTACGCCTTCTGCTTAATTTTGACCTTGAAAAGTTTTCCGAGGCGACAGGCCTGTTCGTCGAGAACCTTCATAGAGCGCAACAACGGAGTTTTCTTGTCGAGAGCTTCGCCATGATAGCCGCAGAACACGGTCGGTATGCAAAGCGTATTGTCCTTAATAAACGCAGGACTGCTCGGATCCCATCCGGTGTAACCGCGAGCTTCGAACGTAGCACGCAGACCTCCCGACGGAAAACTAGAGGCATCCGGCTCGCCTTGAATCAACTCGGCGCCAGAAAATTTGCAAACCACAGAACCCTCACCATCTGGAACAATAAAGGAGTCGTGTTTTTCTGCGGTAGAACCGGTTAAAGGCTGGAACCAATGGGTGTAGTGCGTTGCACCCTTAGCAATCGCCCATTCCTTCATCGCTTCAGCCACCTCGGCCGCAATGCCCGCATCTAAACTTTTCCCCGCTTTAATTGTATTCTCGAGTGATTTAACAGTCTCTTCAGACAGATGTTCACGCATGACTTTCATGCTGAATACATTTCCACCAAATATATCGGTCGGGTTCGCCATTTTCTTTCTCCTATTATGTAGTTCCAAAAAAATATTCACTTCGGGTAAAAAATTATACCCCTAGTTAGCAAAAACTATTCCTGAAAACGACGTGCTGATTTTAAAAACTACAATCTGCTAGTTATCAAATGGTTACGCCTAATATAAACTTAATTCAATAGTGCTTTAAAAATCATCGAGAAGACATTTTTGTCTGTTGATGCGTTTTTTTACTACAAAACTGTTTCGCCTAACTGCGCTCTTCCAATTTACGGATTCTTTCTGCGAGCTCAGTAACACGCGCCTTAAGTTTTGGAAGAAGCATTATTCCTGCTTGAGTTCTTTTAAATTTTGCAGCGGGCATAGCCGGAACGCCGATAACATACTCCCCAGGCGCTACATCTTTAGTTACAGCTGCTTTAGCACCAACAATCGCACCGGCTCCAACGTGAAGATGGCCCGCGATACCAGCCTGTCCGGCAATGATAACCTTGTCCCCAATATGAACGCTTCCCGCGAGGGCGACCTGAGCTATTACAACAACGTGATCGCCAATCACAACATTGTGAGCAATCTGCACCAAATTATCGATTTTAACCCCGTTGCCAATGCGAGTTTTCCCAAATCGGGCGCGATCAATCGCTACGTTGGCACCGATTTCAACATCATCACCAATCTCAACAATTCCAATCTGCGGAATCTTGGTACGGACACCTTGCCCATCGACAGAATAGCCAAACCCATCACTGCCGATGACCGTTCCATTATGTACAATCGTCCGGTTACCGATCTTCACTTCTTCGCGCAAGGACACCTGCGGATAAAGCCAACACTCTTTGCCAAGAACTGCTTTGCGGCCAATGTAACACTGCGGACAAATAACCGTTCCATCTCCGATTTTTGCGCCCGCTTCAATTACACATAGGGCTCCAATCGAAACATTTTCACCAATCTCTACATCCGTAGCCACCACGGCAGATGGGTGAATCCCTAATGCCGGGCGGGGTGGCGGCGTATAAAAAAGCATCGCGACTTTTGCAAAAACCTCATCAGGATTCTTGGCTCGAATCAGCGCCGCAGAGCAAGCCTCGCTCCAATCTTCAGATACAACAACTGCTGATGCTTTTGTAACAGCAGCCTCGGATGCATAGCGCGGATTGGCAATAAAACTAATCTCTCCCTGAGTAGCCTCGGTTATACCTGCTACGCCAAGTATATTGATACAGCCATCGCCTTCGAGCCTGCCGCCCACCTTTTCAACTACTTCGGAAAGTTTCATGACTTGCCGCCAGCCTCCGCAGGTTTAATTTCCGGTTTCTTTTCCTCATCGAACAAGTCGCCTTCTTTCATCACATCAGGCCGCTTACTATTGAGTACACCGAGAACGGCCTCGGTGATTTCAAGATCAGGATGTGTATAAATAAAAACCCCGATGGCCGCGCGACGAGACGAATTGTCAACCACAGCCTGAAGTCCTTCACTTTTCGCATAATCCACAACCGTCTGACGAATTTCATCCATGATCGTCGCGCTCATGCGGGTCACTTGAATTTGAAGCTGTTGTTGCCGCCGTCCGGTAAATTCTTCAATTTCCTTTTGCTTGGCGCGCATGGCAAGCAAGCGCTCTTCGTACAACAACCGTTTACTGTCACGAATTTCTTCAGTCAACGTGGTATCACGCGCCGCTTTCTTGAAGGAATCAACTTCGCCGCTGATGGCTGTCATTTCGTCAACCATCACCTGCTTTTCTTTTTCGATATCCTGCTGCTGAGCTTCAACCTTTGCCTTAGCCAGCTGGGTCTTGTAGAAGCCGTCAAAAACCCGTTCGAGATCGATAAAAACGATTTTGTCTGCCGCACCGGCTGTACCGCCCAATAAAAAGACAACACCAACTAAAAATAAAACTTTTTTCATATCAGGAACCCTTCCGGTTAAAATGAATAACCCAGCAGGAAGCTAAATCGTCCGCCCGCGCCTTCGTTGCTTTTATCTGTAATATGCGGGATTGCATAATCTAACCGCAATGGAAACATCGGCAGGTCAATGCGCGCGCCGATACCGTAACTGGAATTAATATCAGCACCAAAAAAGTCAAAAGAGGTCTCAGAAACCGCGCCGATATCATAAAAAACCGCCGCGCGAATTTTGCTCCACACCGGAACGGTATATTCCGCCGTGCCGTACCAGCTGCTCAGACCGCCGATCGGTTCATCTCCGGTTGCTTTATCGCGCGGACTGACATCCCGATACTTAAACCCGCGAATGGTGCGTGGTCCGCCAAGGAAAAGCCGGTCAAAAATCGGCACGTTTCCGCTACCATAACTATCGACCGTACGAACCTCACCTTTAAGATTAAAAACATGGTCATCCAATACCGGCCAAAACTGGGACGATTTGGCTTCCAGCAGATAGATGCTCTCATCACCACCAAATGGACCGCCCGACAGCTCGACACCGGCCGAACTGAAGTTTCCTTTGGTAGGAATAAAAAACTGATCGCGCGTATCGCGGGAAATGCCGGTTCCAACGGTTGATTTTAGCCAAACCCCTTCGTCATCCGATATTTCAACAGGTGCCGCGGCATCCACATTATCAAC
>JBILEA010000174.1:0-5864 GCA_044352355.1 Pontiellaceae bacterium
AGGAAACCGCATCAATTTTACCGTTGCGTGACAGCTCCGCCGTTGCACGGTTTATATCAGCTGTCATTCCGAAGTCGTCGGCGCAGAGAATCATGCTTTCGCTCCGTGCAGCAGTTGAAGCAGCAGCGCGGCAGCCTCATCGCCACCGTTAAAATTAACCGGAGAGCGCTCTTCTTTAATCCCCACCCAGCGATTCAGCCGATAAGCCTCCATCAGCCGCTGAACGATCGTCCCCGCATCGGCCACATCCCCCGCCCCGATGTCGCGTACCATCAGCGCATTCATCAGTTGCTCGGCGTGATTAGGAACCGGAATGACATAAACGGGACGCATCATGGCAACGGCTTCGCTCACCGAAGAAAAGCCGCCATTAATGACCAGCGCTCCGGCCTGGCGAACGAATTCGAGACTCTCGCGGATTTTTCCGTGATAGGTGACATTACCCCCGCTAACACCCTCGCGCCCGATCACATCCACCTTCCACGGCAATATCTGCAAATCACCGGCAATCTTTGAGGCAAAGGAGGATCCGCTCAGCATAACAACAATACGATCAATTTCCTGCGGAAGCGGCGCGGGCTTCCCAGTGCGCTCCATCGCGGTTTCACGTGCACCATCACGCACAATCAATCCAATCCGCTTGAAAACATCGCTGCGCGGTTTATCGGCAAAGGGCGACGGGCTGATCGCCATATTCCACTTCATGCGGTGCAGCAGGTAATCGGAATATTCAATCCCCCAGAAATGCGCACGAATAGTGGCCGGTAATTTTTTGCGGCGGAAATACTCCGACACCACCACATCCGAATTATTAATACCTGCCAGCGGAATTCGACGGCTCAGCACAGGACGGATGACATACTCAGAATCCGTTACCACAAGATCCGGCTTAAGCCGGTCGAGCAATATCTCCAGCCGCTCTTTCTTTTCACCAAGCTTCTTATGCAGGGTGCGTACCGAGGTCAACGTTCCGATGGCGTTAACCCCGTCGCCGGAAAAGGCGTAGTCCAGTGCCGGCATGGCGGTAAGGGATGCGATGCCGGGACGATCCTTGAAAAAAAACAGTCCATTTCCCGAAGTAATGATGTGGACCTCGGCTTCAGCGACAAGCCGCTGAATCACCACATGACAGCGCGTGCTGTTCCCCATGCCCAGCCCGTTAATCGCAAAAAGGATGACCGGTTTCTTTGTCATATGCCCTTCATGTTACGCGGAAAAACAGTCGGTTGTATAGCGGAAAACCCGCAAGGTATCCGACCAGTAATCCGCCGGCAGCCCCGCCTTCAACTTAAGATGCGTCAGGAAAAGCTCTTTTTCTGGAAGATCCTCCCAGACGCTTGGCAGAAATGTTCCGCGCCGGAACCCTTCTTGTAAAATCAGTCCATCGACGTCGGGACGAATTTGACGGAGCAGATCGTCTTCAGAGGAAAATGCCATCTCTTCGGATGGCGAAAGAATGGAAATATGGATTTCCAGCTTTTTGAGCTCCGGTTGAGTCAGCGGCGGAAAGCGCGGATCTTCGAAGGCGGCGGCGCGGGCATTTTCTGACACATCTTCGGCCAGCGGACGGCAGGCTTCGAGCATACCGATGCAGCCGCGCAACCGCCCGCCAATCGTCAGAGTTACAAACGTCGCCCGCTTTTGCATCAATTCATCCGGTAATTTTCCAAATACCGGAACCTTCCGCGGACTTTCCAATGTCTGTACGATCGCGTCACGGGCGATCTGAAGCAATTGCTGCTGATATTCTGCTTTCATATTTCTTTCCCTTTTAGCGCTTTTTTCGATTTAAAGCTAGTTCTCATAAAGGAATCTGTTAAAACGCTCCGCCATCGAAAAGGAGTTTATGCGCAACAAGCAGACTAAGATTATCTGCACATTGGCCGAAAACCGGTGTGACCCTGATTTTATTAAACAGCTCATCGAAAGCGGGATGGATGTCGTTCGTCTAAATACGGCGCATTTAGACATCCCAGTGGCCGCAAAAATTGTCGCCCATATTCGCGCCGTGTCCGATCGCGTCGGCATCCTGCTGGACACCAAAGGTCCGGAGGTCCGCACCTGCAACATGACAGCAGCCATCCAGCTTAAAACCGGAGACCGAATTGAAATCGGCACATTCCATACTCCGGTAAACGGATTTCAAGTCTCCTACAGCGGCTTTGCCGAAGAAGTCCCGATCGGCAGTCACGTTCTGATTGACGATGGGCTGATGGCTCTGGCCGTCACCGGAAAAACCTGCGACACGTTGGTCTGCACCGCACTCAACGACGGTGAGATTAAAAATAAAAAAGGGGTCAACGTCCCGGGCGTTAAACTGGATCTGCCTGCACTGACCGAAAAGGATGCCGAATTTATCGACTGGGCCACACGCAACGAAGTGGACTTCATCGCACACTCCTTTGTCCGTTGCCGCGAAGATGTTCTAGCTATTCAGGGCATTCTCGACCTGCGGCGCAGCCCGATCAAAATTATCGCAAAAATCGAAAACCGCGCCGGCGTGGACAACTTGGAATCAATCCTCGATGTCGCACACGGCATCATGGTGGCCCGCGGCGATCTCGGTATTGAAATCCCTGCCGAACAAGTTCCCGGCGTCCAAAAACAAATGATCCAAACCTGCATTCGGCGGATTAAGCCGGTGATCACGGCCACGCAAATGCTGCAATCCATGGTGGATAATCCCCGCCCCACCCGCGCAGAAGTCAGCGACGTAGCCAACGCGATCTATGACGGCACCGACGCTATCATGCTCAGCGGCGAAACCGCCTACGGCAAATTCCCCATCGAAGCCGTTCAAATGATGGCAAATATCGCTCATACTGTTGAATCACAGAAAGAATCCCTGCTGGCCACGCTACCGGTGCATCAGCAAAGCGCCGAGGTAATGCCGCGCAACCATCTGGCCAAAGCGGCGGTCTCCTGCTCTGCCGCCCTGCCGGTAAAAGCTATCGTTACCAGCACCCGGGCCGGTATAACCGCCCGCATCTGCGCCTCATACCGCGGTCGAGTCCCGATCCTGGCCTTATCAGAACAAATGAGCACGGTCCGCCAGCTCTCGCTCAGCTACGGAGTTTATTCTTCCAAGATTGATATGCCGCAAACCACCGATGAACTGGTTAAAGTCTGTCTGCTCAAAATGATTGAAGAAAAACAGATCACGCAGGACGACCTCATCGTCTTTGTGGGCGGCGGACATCAGAACGAAGCACAGCATACCAACATGATCCAGATCGAGACCCCGGCGATTCTGCTCAAGCAGTAACCGATACCGGGCTCCACACCGCGACGCCCGGTTCAAATATCCATTCAGTAAAGCCGGAGCCCGTAGATCCGGCTTCCGACGGGCGCGTCCCGGGAATTGCTTCGCGTCTTCTTTCTTTGCGGTCAAAAATCTTATCCGATTCGCGCAGATTCGCGTTCATTCGCGATTGAACTCTACGCATCCAGTCTTCATTTCGAGCTGTCGCGATGACGACGGGGGCGGGTCATCCATAAAACGCAAAGGCTCCGTAACCGACCACCTGGTCGCGCGGACCAGCGGTGTCGCCGGAATTGCGCAGATCAACCAGCTCGGCGCGAAGCTTTTTCTGTTTCGCCAGATGCAGCAGTCCGCAGACAGGAATCAGCCCGCAGGCGTTGTCGTAATCCAGCCCGCGCTCATCCATCGCCAGAATCGCCTCGGATGCCGCCGTATCCATAGCCCGGGCGGTTTTATAGTTTTCGTAGTGACTGAGATCGGAACTGATCACAATCAACGTCTCCGGTCCGCCCCAGCATTTTTCCAGCACCTCGGCAACTTCTTCGGCGGAAGCCTCGCCGGCAACCAGCGGAAGCAGAGTAAAATGGCCCAGCACTGTTTGAAGAAACGGCACCTGCACTTCGAGGCTGTGTTCCTGCTCATGCGCGGCATCGTTCACCGAAACAAACGCCGGACATTCAACCGGCACATCGCCAAGCGGCGTGCGCCAGAAAGAAGCCGATGACCCGGCCAGACCTCGCAAGGGAACACGGTGCGACGGTCCGATCAGCACGACGCGCGAAATGCCTTCGGGATTGATCCGCTTATAACCGCTGGCGGCAATCGGGCCGGAATAGATGTAACCGGCGTGCGGCGCAATAATCGCTTTCGGATGCGGCCCCGGCTCCGCCGCCGCCAAAAAACCTTCGATCATCCGGCGCAGTTCTCCGGAATCAGCCGGATAAAACATGCCCGCCACTGCGGGTTCTCTGATCAACCCTCTCATGGCCGGAATTTTAATAGATGCACACCGAAAAAACCATTTATTAAAACGAAACTGTTTCCAAGCAAAGTAGCGAGGAATCGAAGCAGGTTAAGGAGCTTCTACACTCACTCTAAAAAATAGAGTGTTTGTAAGAACATCTGCGACACAAATGAATTCAATTAAACTTCCGGTTCCAAGTTTTGAATCGACTTCTATCCATCGCCCTATCTGCAGATTTTCTGTCTGATAGAGCGTGTAGGTGCGATCCGGTGATGAAGGAATTAGGATAGTCATCTCATGATTGCTTCCCTTTCCAAAAATAACGAATCTGGAATCCCCGTCAATCGGATCGGTATCGCAAATCCATTCCCGATTATTATCAAACCCGTCGGCATCCGGATCGGTTCTCTCCGCCTCATTGAAACCGATTACGCTGTTAGTCAGTCCGTATTTGGCCAACCACCAATGTGGAGTTCCCCGAGCAGCGACTTCCGCAGCAAATCGAACATCAATCGCCCCCTCCTCAGTCACATTATTCAAATATAAATTCGATACCGCTCCTACTGACACCTCGTTTCTGTTTACTTCAGCAATAAAGTAGTAATTATCAGGTGTAATACTAATATTCAGAATTCCTCCCTGATCAACACGCACGACACCCTGCGGCTCCGTACGGCCCATGCCATCCGTCATCACACTAATGAGTCAATACGGTGAATCAAAATACGGAAGTGCACCACCAAAGGCTGTCACCTTGCCAACATTTGAATACGGGATACTGTTCATTGATGACGCTGTCACGGTATACGTTAAACTTGTTACCCCGGGTGCATACATTTTAAGTGAACAGTTTCCTCCGGAGGACGACACAACACCTAGCATATCCGATTGCGTTTTCGCATAATCAAAAGCCAGCAAGTGCCTTCCTCCATGTGACAAAATCCAGCTCCTTGGCCCACCGCCGCGCTTCGTCTTGACAACTACGTTCGACCCGGAGGTCTCAAGGAAGTAAATATAGTCGCGCATGCGTGCGCTGTTGGTATAAATAACATTGGAGGCTCGTAATCCTGTTGCATCTAGAAAGTTTGCGCCCGAAAGCGACGCCGTGCTCAGCAGCGTGCTGATCAAGGAATCGTTTGCTGTATTATCCAACTGATAATACTCAAATATGATATTATCGGCTGCAAAGCTTGCTTTATAGAAAAGAAAGTTGAGCTGATTGCTTGCGTTTCTGCGAATAACTAGAAGCTCATCCGGGTCACCTCTTCCAGAAACTTCAGAAATAAAATTCCCAGCAACAATCGCAACCGGCGACCCCTTTGTTGACGAATAATCGGTAATGGTTTCTGTATTTTTAAGTTTATAGCCTTTCCTGCTGTAAAATTCGACATTAATCAGATTATTTGCAACCCGTTTGGCGACAAATATACTGTCGAATCCATCACCGAACACATCAATTGATCCCGTCTCCATCACGTCTCCCGCGAATACACATGGCGGGGAGCGGTCTTCATTTTCATGAAACCACGATGAGCAAGCCGAGTCGTGAAAATTAATATAGGTATTGGGTGTGGCTACATTGGTATAGGCGACACACAACGTGGTCTGGTTTAGAGTCTTGGGAATATCCGACACATC
>JBILEA010000175.1:0-5863 GCA_044352355.1 Pontiellaceae bacterium
TATCCTCGCGGCCGCAATACGCGGCTGTCTGTTCACCGAAGCCTCCGCCGAAACCACCAACACCGTCACGGAGGCAGAACGTATTGTTGTCACTGCCACACGCAGTGCCAGTGATATCCGCAATGTCCCGGGAAACCCAACCGTCATAACAGCAAAGGACATCGCCGATGGACATTATATTTCAGTACCAGAAGCATTGCAGAAAAAGGCCGGACTGTTTTTCAGTAACTATGCCGACAATCCTTCACAGGCCAGTGTGAACATTCGCGGATTCGGCGGTGATAACCCGCACGGAAGAGTGCTGGTTCTTCTAAACGGGCGTAAACTGAACCGTCCGGACATGGCTAGCGTCAACTGGGCGCAAATTCCGATGCAGGCGGTTGATAAAATTGAAGTTGTGCGCGGCCCCAACTCCGTGCTGTACGGTGATCATGCAGTCGGCGGAGTCATCAACATCATCACCCGCGACGGATCGAAAATTCCCGAAACCATCCTGCAGGCTTCCGCCGGAAGCTATGAGGCGTATGACCAGAGCGCGGTCACATCGGGAAATCTGGATGGACTCGGTTATGTTGCCACGGCCGGACACCAGTCCGGCGGTGGTTACCGCGACCGTTCCCGCTATGACACGTCGTCCAGCAGCCTGCGCCTAAGCGGAAACATCAACGAACAGCTTTCCGCTTACACTGAGTTTTCGACAGTTAAAGAACAGCACCAGTTGCCCGGCGATCTTTCCTTGGCTGAAATCAAACAGGATCGCCGACAGTCAACCGATCCAAATAATGCTGCCCGTGAAAAGTATTTCAACATTCAGTCTGGTATTGAAGCACTCCCGACCGACGAACTGATTTTCAATCTTGATGGCGGATTGTCTAGGAAAGACCTTGAGGTGGATAACGCTACATGGTTTACCTATTCTGATAATAAAATAAACACCTACACACTCTCCCCAAAGTTCACAGTCCTTATACCGCTCGCGGGTATGGAAAACGAACTGATTTCCGGCATCGATCTAACCAAAGAAACATTCAATCTCAAAAAGTACGCCGACAAAGACCGTACTATCCAAAACACCGATACTAAACTTACCAAAGAAGTTATTGGCGGGTACATCGCCGACACCCTTAGTCTAACCGACACACTGCTTCTGAGCGGTGGCTTCCGCATAGAAGAAAATAATGTGAATGCCCGCCACAAGGACGCATTATCTCCCTACGACGATTCGAAAACCTGCACAGAAGAAGCGTGGCAAACGGCGCTCACTTGGTTACCGACTGATACGTTAAAGGTGTTCGCAGGAATTGATCGAACCTACCGATATCCCTTTATTGACGAACAAGCCAGTTATTGGGGATATGGCGCTGACTTTTTCAACAAGGATCTCAAGCCGGAAACCGGCATCAACTATGAAACTGGTGTTGAATTTACGCCTATCAGCAATCTGGTTTTTCAGGCGACGGTGTTTCAGACCGATATGGAAGATGAAATTGCTGCGAATGCTTTATGGGTTAATGAGAACCTCGACGAAACCACCCATCGCGGCATGGAATTGTACGCCGGTTATAAAAACGATTATTTTGCACTGGATACCTTTTACACCTGGCTTCAGTCTGAATTCACTGCCGGGGTGAATAACGGCAACGAGATCCCTTGGGTTCCGCAGAACAAGCTCGACGTAAATCTCGCGCTTTTCCTGACCGATGCGCTGACTTTCAACACACACATGGGTTACGTCGGATCAATGTATCAATCCGGTGATAATGAAAACACGGGCGCGAATAAACAGTCCGAATATGCCGTTTTTGATCTGCTGCTGGAATACATGCTTCCCATCAGAAAATATGAAACGACTGTTTTCGCGGGAATCGACAACATCTTCGAAACCAAATACAACCATCTCGTCTCATGGGGCGGATACTATCCCGCCCCTGAACGAACTTATAAAGCCGGGCTCGGCGTAAAATTCTAATGGTCAGGAAAAACACAGCATTGCTCGTCGTTGCCCTGCTCCTTGCAGGGTGCGGGGAGCGGAGTGCACCGAAACACGATGGATTGCGCATTGTGGCGATAGCACCGAATACCGGTGAAATTCTTTACGCACTCGGCTTGAGCAATGCCGTCGTTGGGGTCAGCAGCTACACCACGTACCCGCCGGAAGCCGCGCAGAAACCGTCCGTCGGCGGCACCTACGATCCAAACTGGGAAATGATCGTCGCGCTGCAACCCGATCTGGTTATCGGACTTGAGACGCAGAAAGATATTGCCGCGCAACTCAAACAACTTGGCGTTCCATTTCTAGGGGTAGCGCACGAACATATCAGTGAAATCATGCAGTCGATTTTAACCATCGGCAAAGCCTGCAACGCAGAAACCGCCGCACAAAAGCTTTTCCAGTCTCTGGAAAAACAACTGACTGACAGTTCTACTATCCGGACCAGCGGTGGAAAGCGCGTGCTGGTTTGCGTCGGGCACGACGAAAGTCTGAGCCGGATGTATATCGCCGGCAAAGGAACTTTTTTTGACGAACTGATCGAACTCGCTGGCGGAAGCAACGCCTGCACGGAAACCGCACAGAAATATCCGGAAATTTCGCCGGAAGGCCTCGCCGTGATGCGTCCCGATGTCATCATAGACATTTCACCGAATCTTAGAAAAAACGTTGCCAATGATTGGGCGCCGTACCGTGCGGTGTCGATGACCAACAGTTACGCCTTTATTCCCGGCCCCCGATTTGTTCTGCTTCTTCAGGATTTCGTCAAAGCGATCAGACTGGAAAATGGATCAGAATAATTATGGACAAAATGATTCTTACTTCCGGATGTTGGAAAATTATTCTGTCCTGAATTATTTTGATTTTAAAACTATGACTGCCGCAATTCAAATACAGGATCTGGCACTGGAGCTGAACGGATCACCGATTCTACGCGGTGTTTCGTTCAATATTACCCAAGGGGAATATGTATCCATCATCGGACCAAACGGTGCGGGCAAGACAACACTGCTTCGTTGTCTGCTAGGCATGTATCCATACAAAGGTTCCGCTAAAATCAGCGGAACCGAGTGCTACGGACATGACAGCCGTGCCTTGGCGCGACAGGTCAGCTATGTACCGCAAACACACGATATTGAATTTCCACTTGCGGTCTACGACTTTGTGATGATGGGCCGGTATCCGTATCTATCAGCCCTCTCCCCTGCGCAAAAACAAGATGAAGAAGCGGTCGAACGGGCGATGGACATAACGGGTACAGCTCAATTTAAAAGCCGCACGCTTCGCACCCTTTCCGGCGGCGAGCGGCAAAAGGTTTATATCGCCGCCGCGCTGGCTCAGGAAGCACCGGTCATGCTGCTCGACGAACCGGCCACCTTTCTTGACTGGCGTCACCAGTCGGAAGTGATGACGCTGTTAAAAAAAATAAATGTCGAATGTGGTGCCACCATTCTAGCCGTTAACCACGACCTCAACAGTGCCGGATACTGGAGCGATCGCATTGTTGCCTTAAAAGCCGGGCGAACCCTCTTCACCGGCACACCGCAGGAGCTGATTCAGCCCGCACCGCTCGAAGAACTTTTTGAAACCGCCTTCGTCCGCAAAGAAACCCTAGCTCCCGCCTCCGAATCATGACTCACGATCAAAATAATTAAGGACAAAATAATTCATGCCGGTTCATTTAGAACAACTGATAGAAACTATTTCAGAGGAGAAATTCCATGATCTGGATTTTCAAGTCATGAAGTTGGCCTTCGAGGTTCATAATCAATTGGGCAGGTTCTATGACGAGAAAATTTACAAAAACAAACTGGCCGCAATTTGCCGGGCAAACGGTTTGACTTTAGAAACAGAGGTAGTCCTCCAGCTGAATCATAAAACGTTTTCAAAAAATCTATATATTGATCTGCTCTTAGAACGGGGTGCCATTTACGAATTAAAGGCGGCCAACGCCATTGTATCGGATCACCGGATACAAACTTTGGATTATCTGTTTCTCACAAACATTAAACATGGGAAAATCATTAATTTCCGACCACCATCTGTGACCTATGAGTTCGTATCAACCGGTCTTGATTTAGACAAACGACGCGCATTTTCAATTCATCCGGAAAGCTGGCTTCATGAGTCAGAACCTGCACAACATCTAAAATCAACTATTTTTGAACTGTTCGAAGACTGGGGGCTTTTTCTAAACACAGCTCTTTATAAAGAAGCGGTTTGTCATTTGCTTGGAGGCGCAGAAAGCGTAATTCGCCCCGTGCCGATTAAAAGCGGAGGGTCTCTGTTGGGTCAGCAAAATATTCCACTGCTATCTCCGGCAGAGTCATTTTGCATATCATCCGTTACAGAGAATCCTTCTGCATATCAAATGCACCTTCAACGGTTTCTTGACTGCACAGAACTAAAAAATCTTCACTGGATTAATCTGTGCCGGTCAGCTGTTCATTTTACCTCCTTGCGAAACGCCAACTGCTTGAAATTATTTTGTCCCTAATTATTTTGATCCTAATGAAACTGAAATTCACCATCCTGATTCTGCTGTGCCTCGCGGCGCTCATCGTATTTCCAATGGTTGGAAGCACCGATGTCCTGCATGACCCGATGGGTCGCGAAATTTTAATGAAACTGCGAATCCCCCGAGTCCTAACGGCGTTTCTGGCGGGGATTGCCTTGGCATCGAGCGGGATGATTTTTCAAGCGCTCTTCCGTAACCCGCTGGCGACACCGGATACGCTGGGTGTCTCCGGCGGCGCGGCTCTGGGCGCTTCTCTCTGGATGCGTTTGGGTTCCCCGCTTCTTTTCGTCGGTGTTGCCGGAACTTCGATTGCCGGATTTTTCGGCGCGATAGGTACGGTACTGCTGGTTTATGGACTGGCGCGAGTCAAAAGCGGATTCTCTTCCGCAACGTTATTACTCGCCGGTGTAGCAGTGAATCTATTCTTCTCCAGCCTGATTCTGCTGATGCAGTATTTCAGCGATCCTGGAGAAACCTTCCGGATGATCCGCTGGCTGATGGGTGGCTTTTCAGTAGTCGGATTTGCCACACCCGTTAATCTAGCCGTCTTCACTGCAATCGGGCTGCTCATTGCGGCCTTGCTGACGCGCGAAATGAATCTTTTGCTGATTGGCGAAGAACTGGCCAACGCACGCGGCGTACAGGTTGCCCGTACAAAAAAACTACTATTCTTCTCTGCCTCCCTGATGACGGGTGCGGCAGTCGCCTTTTGCGGGCCCATCGCGTTTGTCGGCCTCATGGTTCCGCACCTGTGCCGTCAGCTGATCGGTTCCGACCACCGGAAACTTTTCCCGGCGGTCATTCTGCTCGGCGGGGCCTTTATGGTTATCTGCGACGGATTGGCGCGTACGTTACTCGCCCCGGTCGAAATGCCGGCCGGACTTATCACCTCCCTGCTCGGCGGCCCGTTCTTCCTCTGGCTGCTCCTGCGCAAGGCCAGGATGTAATCAGTTAAGCGTAGCGATTCTCGCGAGCCCTTTAAGGGTCAGTTGCGGGTCGACCGGAACCGGATGATCCCAACCTTCAAATACCCATTTTGCAAATCCGCCGGTGGCACAGACTTTAGTATGATGTCCCAGCTCTTTCCGAAGTTGTGCCAGAATCTCTTTCACCATGCCGAGGTAGCCGAGGTGCGCACCGATGTGCATCGCCTCTTCCGTGCTTTTGCCGACCACATGCGTCGTCTTAACCGGTTTGATATGTGGCAATAATGCAGTTTTTTCGGCCAGATAATCAAACATCAGCGGCAGTCCGGGGCAAATAATTCCGCCGACATAGCCTTCGGTCTTTGTGACGATGTCAAAGGTCAGCGCCGTTCCGAAGTCGCAAACAACAACGGGCGTTCCGTAGTCCGC
>JBILEA010000176.1:0-5813 GCA_044352355.1 Pontiellaceae bacterium
TCGAGAGACCAATGATGAAACAACAGGGAAAGCCGGATGCGGGAAAACTGCACGTCCGGTTTGATGAGGGGGAGGCTTCCCGTCCGTTCAGGGCGGGAACCTCTCTACTCTACTCTGAACTTCATTTCCAAACCCTGGAAGATTCTTAGCCGCAAGCGAGAGCATAGATCTTAAAAAATTCCTTTTTCAGGGTTCGGATTCCTTTGAGGTTCTTGTGTTTTATTGTGGCAAACAATTTACATGTATTTTTATCGGATCGAACGTCGTATTATCTATCATTAATTTTTCGGAGGGCAAGTCGGTCTGGGATTTTTTACAACGGAGAGGTTTAAAAAGACCAATAAATGACGAGGTTGTATTCGGCGGATTTGATGGATAGTATGCTTCGAATCTATAGTCTGCTGGATATGCTGTAAGCCATGAAAACTCTCCTGATTACCCCGCCATTATTGCAGCCGAATACGCCGTATGCCGCCGTGCCGATGTTAACGGCGTGGCTGCGCTCGCAGGGGCAGGAGGCGGCCCAGGCTGATCTGTCGCTTGAACTGCTACTCAAACTTTTTTCCGCTGACGGCCTCGCGCACCTGAATCTCGACGAAGAGTACGCTGCCGTCATCAGCGATGTGATGGAATTTCTGCAGGACAGAAATCCGTCGCTGGCTAAACGCTTTTCAAAGCGCGGCGCGCTTCCTGAAGGATCTCACCTTGCCCGCGCCTACGAACAGGAAAAACAGTTCGGCTGGAATTTCCGCGGACTCGACCGGCACGACCGGGCCCGCCACCTGTGCAGTCTGTTCCTCGACGATATCGCCGAAGCCGCCGCACGGATCGACCCGTATTTCGGCTTTTCCCGCTACGCCGAACAGCTTGCGGCTTCTCTTCCGGACTTTGAAGAGTTGCACGCCAAAATTGTAGGACAGGCTTCTCTGTATTCAGAGAGCCTGTGTTCGCCACACGCTCCCGAATACGGGAAGCGCGTCCTACAAAAAGCCGGTACAACATCACTGTTTATCCAATGGCTGGACGAACTGACCGACGCGCAGATTGAAAAACACAATCCGCAGCTGGTTGGAATCACCGTTCCGTTCCCGGGCTGTCTGTTCGGTGCGCTTTGCATTGCGCGACGCATTAAACAGACCCGTCCGGAAATCCGCATCGCGCTCGGCGGCGGCTATGCCAACACCGAACTGCGAGAGCTGACCGATTCAACGATTTTCGACTATGTCGATTTCATCACGCTCGACAGCGGCATGCTTCCGTTGTTGAGAATTGCCGAAGGCGCAGGAACGGAAAGGTATGCGCGTACGTTTGTTCGTGAGAACGGAGCCGTCCGTTTCTACGACAGCGGCGAACCGCCGGTCGCGCACGACACACTTCCGTCGCCGGTTTATGACGGACTGCCGCTTGACCGCTACTTCGGTCTGTTTGAAGTGCTCAATCCCGTCACGAGGCTTTGGTCGGACGGACGCTGGAATAAACTGGTGCTGGCGCACGGTTGCAACTGGAGCCGATGCGCGTTCTGCGACACCTCCATCGACTACATCTGCCGCTACGATCCGGCGCGTCCGTCCACCGTCTGCGGCTGGATCGAAAGCGTCATTGCCGCGACCGGCTTTAACGGATTCCATTTCGTGGACGAAGCACTGCCGCCCGCGCTGCTCGACGGTTTGTGCGACGAAATCCTGCGCCGCGGACTGAAGGTCGAATGGTGGGGCAATATTCGCTTCGAAAAACGGCTGACGAATCCACTGATCGAAAAGATGGCCGCCGCCGGATGTATTGCCGTCACCGGCGGACTCGAAACCTGCTGTGACCGCACGCTCAAGCTGATGAACAAAGGCATCACCGTCGCCGGAGCGGAAGACGTGCTGGGGAATCTGTCGGAGGCGGGCATTATGACGCACGCCTACCTGATGTACGGATTCCCGACGCAGACGCTGGATGAAACGTTCCGAGGGTTGGAAACCGTCCGTCGTCTGATGGAAGAGGGCGTTTTACATTCGGCCTACTGGCACCGCTTCGCGCTGACCGCGCACAGCGAGATCGCCCGCGAACCCGAACGGTTTGGAATCAAGCTTCTGCCGGAAACGTCCGGAGGATTTGCCCGTAACGAAATCCCGTTCGACGGACAGTTTGATTACGACCTCGCCGTCACCGGCGAAGCCCTCCGCACCGCCACCTACAACTACCAGCACGGCACCGGCTTCGATGTTCCGGTTATGGATTGGCTGGGGTGAGGGAGCGGGTTCCCGCGCAGAGCAGAGGACGCCAAGAATTTTCCACTGACTGGAAAAATTTTGACAGGATAACAGGATCGACAGGATGATTTCTCGCTACGCCGGACAGATTGCTGCCTCACTTCAAAGTTTTGTAAAAATTAAAGAGGCCAGAGCGTTTTTGTAAATTTTTTTTTCTGCGATCTCCGCGCCTTCCTGACTCGGCGGAGCCTCCGGCGAAGACGGTTGCGAGGAATCTTTTATTTAATGCAGGCGGCTTCGATGTTCCGGTTATCAGAAGCTAAGCAGGGCTATTTTTACAAAATCATTACCGACAAAATCATTACCGACAAAATCATGAATAGAGAGTCTTGATCCAGCTGTTGTTGTACCTACGGCGGATCTGCCGAAACGGGAAAATGATTTTGTCGGTAATGATTTTGTCAAAATTCTTTGGTTGCGGCTTTGCCGCACTAGGTTCATCTGCGGTTATGTGTTTTCCCTCGGCACCTCTGCGAGGGATCTCTTATTGAATGCAGTCGGGTCTGATGTTCCGGTGATCATTGCCGTGTTTTTTTGTACGGTTTGTGGTATAGCCTCCGGTCATGAAGAGCTTTTACAGATTGCCGCTGGGGTGTTTCACAGCGTTGTTACTGGCGATTATCGTCTGGGTGGCGCTGCAGTTTGTTTTACTGCCGTCTTTGGAGAAAGAGGCTAATCGTGAAGGCCATAAGTTCAAGGACTACATCAACCGGCTGTTTTATGGCCGTTAATTTTTATTATGATTTCTCAAGACGTAATCATCATTGGCGGCGGAGCGGCGGGTGTTTTTGCGGCGGCGGTTCTGGCCGAAGAAGCGCCCGGGCTGAAGGTGCTTGTGCTGGAAAAAGGTCCGCGTCCGCTGGCGAAAGTCCGTGTTTCCGGGGGCGGGCGTTGTAATTTGACGCATCAATGCGCTGATATTCGCGAGTTCGTGAAGAATTATCCGCGCGGCGGTGCGGAGCTGATCGGTCCGTTTCATCGTTTTGGTCCGGACGAAACCGTTGCATGGTTCGAGTCGCACGGTGTTTCGCTGGTGACGCTGGACGACGGATGTCTTTTCCCTGAGTCCGACACGTCGGAAGATGTGATTAATGCACTGCTCAGAACCGGCGTGAATGTTCAGACAAATGCTGAAGTTGCCAAAGTATGGAAATTTGATGGCGGATTCAACGTTAAGTTGGCGAATGGAGAGCAGCTCGCCTGTAAAAAACTGCTGGTCGCGACCGGCGGCGGCGCGTTTATCGAAGGACTTGGTCATACGATTGAGCCGTGTCTGCCGTCGCTGTTCACCTTTAAGACATCGGACAAGGAATTTACCGAACTGGCCGGAATTGTGGTGGAAGACGTACGCGTCAGTGCACCGGGATTAAAAGCGGACGGCGCACTGCTGATTACTCATGGCGGTGTCAGCGGTCCGGCGGTTTTGCGTCTTTCATCGTTCGGCGCGCGCAGTCTGGTGGAAAACGCTTACCGCTTTGATATGAAAATCAACTGGCTTCCGGCGCAGAGCGAGGAGCAGACTTTCCAGACTCTGGAAAAATTCCGCGCTGATTCACCGCGCAAGCAGGTGGGAACGTGGTCGCCGGTCGGACTTTCTTCCAGACTTTGGAAGCTGCTGGTCGCCCGCGCCGGTGTGGACGAAACGCGCGAATGGGGCGCGTGTCCGCTCAAGGCTTTGCGGCATATTGCGGCGCAGGTCTGCGGCTTTATTCTTCCAATCACTGGAAAAAATCCGCACCGCGAGGAGTTTGTCACCTGCGGCGGCATCCGGCTTAAAGAGGTGAATTTCCAGACGATGGAAAGCCGCATTCAGCCGGGACTGTATTTCGCCGGCGAGGTGCTGGATATCGACGCGCTAACCGGCGGCTTCAATCTGCAGGCCGCGTGGACAACCGGGTATTTAGCCGCGCAGTCACTGCGAAACTGATTTTGTAAATTTCAGCGGTTCAGCGAACAGGAATGGATTCTGCCGGTGAAGTTCGATGTCTTTCATCAGTTCTTTCGTGGTCTGGCATTTTGCGGAGACAACTTCCGGATTGAGGCGGTAAACGGACAGTCCTTCAGGGGTCAGTGAGTATTTGAAGAAGGAATACAGTGTTTTCGCATTATCTTTCATCGCGAGCTGAATCAGGTTCAGGTCGTTCGCTTTAACTTCAAATCCGTTGAAGGTGAGTGTGTTGTTGCCTTCGGTATAGGTGACGAGGTAGTCGGTGCCTGAGATTTTGATTTGCATCGAAACAGGTTTTTCATCAGTCAATTGCCCGGCCCAGATTCCGGATAGCGCCGGATCGGCGGGAGCGGCGGGAGTTTGACCGAGTGGAACTTCGTAGTCGCATCCGGTGAGCATCAGCAGAATCGCAGGCAGTATCATTTTTTTCATTTTTCTCCTTTATCGTTTAGGGTAGGGCGTACTCTTTTTTCATCCAATCGATGGCACTGTCGGCCAATGGTTGGGGTAAAATGGCGGTATGGCCTTCGTAGACGCCGACGTAGTGCTTCGGAATCCGATCGATAATGAACTGGGCCTGATAAGTTATGTTATCGCGATTGCTGTTACCGAGTAAGACGTAGGCGCGCAGTTCCTGATTTTTGCGGATCAGGTTCAGTGCGATACCGTTCTGCTGGATACCGCTGAAATCCGGTTCGTGCAGGATGATGCCGGCAACGGGGCGCATGGTGGCAAAGACGGTAGCAGGAACTCTTCCGGCAATGAAGCGGTAGTCTTTGGCGATACGGAAGCGGGCTGTTGCGTCGTCATAGGCCGCGAGAAAGTTTCCGTTCATCGTTTTCCCGATCGGCGGTTGTTTTGCCTCGGACAGAATCACGACGATCCATTTCTCTTTTCGAATGCGATCTTTAACGCCATCCCAGAGGGCTGGCGATTCGAGGAATAGGCACGGATAGAACCGTCCGTCGGAGTTGTGATAGCCTTGGGGGATATACACATCATACTGTGAATCGCCGGTTGCGGGGCGGATCGATTCGGGCAGGGTTTCCCAGTTTTCAGTTTTTTTGTAGGAGCATTTGATCTGAACGATACGGTCCTCTGGATAGAGTAAAATCTGGGTTTTCTGTTCGGCCTCTCCTGCCGCCCGAAGCTCTTTGGCCTGTATTGCCCGTTCTTCAGCTTTTTTTGCATATTCCTGCGAAAGGTCGGTTTCAATTACCTTGCCGCCTTGCAAGGTCACGGTGCCGGTTTTGAATAGAAGGATTTCTTTTCCGTCGCGTTGCATTGACCCGCTGGGCTCTCCCAGTTCTGCCAGAACCGCCGCGCGTGGTGTCCCTTTTTCGATGCCGCTGGCAATCGCATGAATGAGCAGGAGGCTAAGGAATAAAAGCCGTTTCATGCCGCCGACTTTACTGAATAGGCCGGTGAACGGCAAGGGAAGATAAAATCTGCGGGCGGATGCCGTGAGCAGTTGACTTCGTGCGATGGATTGCTTACAAGCCGGAGCTATAATTCAACGGGTTGTGAATGGATAAACGGTCAGTCAAAAAAGTTGTTCTTCCAATGTGTTTGCTTGCGCTTCTTTTCTCGGGAAGCGGATGCTGTAA
>JBILEA010000177.1:0-5807 GCA_044352355.1 Pontiellaceae bacterium
CGGCGGCATCGCTGCCTGTTTTCGCCACATGCCACTCCGCCGCGGAGAGCCTGGCGAAGCAGGCGGTTAACACAACACCCATGATAATTGATCGACACATAGTTTTCTCCTGTTTTTTTTCAATCTATTTTCCGGCTTTTTTCACGCCGTTCTATTTTTCATTCGCCGCGAGGCGGATTAATGCTGGTACAAGCGTCGTCATGGTTCCAGATACTCCAAGGGGTCGGTGTCGCCCTGTTGTCTACACCAGTCAGCCAACTGTTGGCGCAGACTGCGGCGAAGGTCGGCCTGCGAGGGATCGTCCGCGAGGTTGTGCATCTCGTACGGGTCGGCGGACAGGTCGTAGAGTTCTTCACGCTGGCGGTGCAGGTAGGCGTTGACGATCTGCTCCGCGGTCTTGTCGGTCTTGGCCTGCTCCGTCCATGTGTCCCAGAACGGCAGGTAATGCACGTCACTGGGCTTGCAGCCGGTGATATGCGTGGCGAACGTAGTTTCCGGCGAAAGGTTCAGCACGTATTGGTAGCGGGGCGTGATGATGGTGCGGGCTGGGCTTCGATTGCCGATACCGGGGGCTCCCTTATTACCGGTATGCGTGCCGAAGACGACCTGACGATGTTGGTTCGTTTCCCCCGTCAGTACCTTGAGAAAACTGCGCCCGTCAAGGTTGTCCGGTTGCGGTGACGAGGCTGCGGCGAGGAACGTCGGCACGAGGTCAACCAGGGAGACCATGGCGTCGGTCGCGGAGTTGGCCGCCACTTTGTCGGGCCAGCGGACGATGAACGGCACGCGCAAACCCGCGTCGTACACGCACCATTTGGCGAACGGCCAATTTGCTCCCTGGTCGGTAGTGTACACGAATAGGGTGTCGTCGCGCAGTCCGCGTTCATCTACGGCCTTAAGGACATCGCCCAGAATGGAATCCATGTTGGTGACATCGGTGTAGTAGTTGGCGCGGTCCTCAAAGGTCCGCGGCGTATTGACGAAGTTGGGGGGCAGACCGATCTTGCCAGGATCGTAGTCCGTGTTTTTGGCCCACGGGGTGTGCGCTTCTTTAGAACACACGACCAGCAGCAGCGGTTCCTTGCGGTCGTAGTTCCGGATGAAGTCTACCGCCGTGCGATCCTTGGGGTGAGTGTGATCGTAGGGGAACGCCTCATTCGGCGGATGATTGAACTTGCCGATTTCGGCCGTGTAGTATCCCAGTTGTTTGAAGTACACGGGTAAGGTCGTCACCCCGGGGCGGATAGGGGTGTTCTGATAGTGGCCCCCGTTGCGATGGGGCATCAGGCCCGTTTCGATCACGCAGCGCGACGGACTGCATAGCGGCGAAGCGGCATACGCATGGGTAAAACGCATCCCTTCCTTGGCCAGCCGATCAATATTGGGCGTACGCACATCGTTGTTGCCATAGCAACCTGAATCCCGCCAGCCATGGTCGTCAGAGAGGAACAAAATGATGTTGGGTTTTTGCGTGATTTGGCCGGCTGCAGGAATGGCGGCCAGGAAAGCCAAAAACGGGGCTATACCTGATTGAATCCGATTTATCATACTCATGTTCTTTTTTTCAATTCAGTTATTTCTTCGGCCATACCCTAAGATGTATCTCTTTATCGGCATGGGTCGCAAATGGGCCGGGTGCAGGATGGTCTGGATGTCGCTTTGCACCTGAATAATCTCTATCGAGTCGATAGGGGGCTCCACAGGGTTGCACGAACGGAGCATCGGGAACCATCGCCTTGCCAAGCAATTCGGTCGTCACAATCTCACGGGTTTCGGCGGAGGAGAACGGGGGAATTTTAATCCACAACCCGTCTTCTTTCTCTTCCAGTTTTACATCGACGCCTTCCAGGCGGACATTTCCGGCCATCTGGAGATTCCCAAGATTGACGTCCTCCGGCTGGCCCCTTTTGCCAGCAAGGATGTCCTTCGGCAGGCACCCTTTGCCAACAAAGAGATTATTATAATACCTTGCGTCTTTCTGTTTTATATTGGTAAGCCTCACGTCCTCCAGGGTATGAGGTTTGAAATAGGGAGTCTGTCTCCACACCACCAATTCGGAAACGATGGTGCCCGCTATCAGGTTATGTACATAGGCCGCCCCCTGCGACAAGTCCCAGATCGATTTTCTCGAGAAAAACAGATTGTTGTCTATCAGGAACGGTCCATGACTGACTTCAACCATGAGGTCCTGTGCGTAGTGCTGTTCTGCGTTGTCATGCAGCAAGTTGCCGGTAACCCGGGTGCCTTGCACCATCCAATCCAGCCAGATGCCACCGAAACCGCCGCAGCGGTAGATGTGGTTGCGACTGATGACCATGTCGATGGGTGCGTGAATTTTGATGCCCGCTATTTCGGCCCCGCCAAAGTCCACCCGCTGGTGGATGTCGTGGACCACGTTTCCGTCGATCGTGCTGAAAATGGCGCCGAGGCTGCCGACAATCCCCGCCTGTCCGCAGTGGGAAATGCGGTTGTTACGGACGAGATGGCTGCCCACGGTCTCCCGGCTCCACCCGTGCTTCAGGGCACGGAGGACGGATTCGGCATGGCCAACGGGCCCTGATCCGGACCGGTTGTCCCATTCGTCGCCGTACTTGCCCAGCGTGAGGCCCGTGCAAACCGAGTAGCGGATCGTGTTGCCCTCGATGATCCAGCCCTTGCTCCAGTGGGTGCCGATCAGCCCGATCTGCTCGGCGGTGGGAGGTGCCCACGGTGCGGCCGCCTGTTCAAGCGTGAACCCGCGCACGGTGATGTAGTTCCGCCCCGGCTCGGAGGGGTAGAACACGCTTTGGCGCACGTTGATCTCAACCTCGGATTCGTTCGGGTTGACGCCGGGAAACTGGGCCCATACGGTCGTTTGTCTTTCATCCACCTCCGCAAACCATTCGGGTATTTTACCCTTCCTGTCGTCCTCTTTCGCTCTGAACAGCTGTTCCTTTTTTTCCGCCTCGGCCAGCCAATGGCCGTTCAGGTAGACGGCGCCGGTATGGTGGGCGCGCCCCTTGTCAGAAAACCAGTCTCCGCGAATCCGGTCGCCAAAGGGATTGAAGTCGCCGAAAAAGGCATTGGGCAGTACCACCTGCCAGACATCGTTCGAGACCCGGGTCCAGCCGGTGACGACTTCGGAGCCTTTGACCACCACCTTCTCGCCGGGAGCGGCCTGGTAGGTGATGCGTTGGGTGTCCGAAAGCCCGCCGCGCGGCGGATTGACCCGCTCGCGATAGACGCCTTCATGCACGGTTACCGTGTCGCCGAGCTGCGCCGCTTCCGCAGCGCGCTGAATGGTCAGAAACGGGGCCGCCTGCGTTCCTGCGGCGGTATCACTGCCTGTTTGCGCCACATGCCACTCCGCCGCGGAGAGCCTGGCGAAGCAGGCGGTTAACACAATCCCCATAATGATGGCTCGACACATCGTTGAACTCCTGGTTTTTTCAATCTGTTTGTCGGCACTTTTCACGCCGTTCTACTTGGCCTTCGCCGCGGCAAGCTCCTCTTTGGACAGGACGCCGTCGCCATCCGTATCCAGCTTCGCAAAGGCCTTTAAAAGCTGCTCATCGGAAATGGTTTTTCCCTGTCTGGCAAATTGCGCCTTTTTTTGTTCCAGGTACTGCTCTTTCGTCATCGCCGAAACCGATACACTCACCCCGACTCCTATCACCAACACCATCATCCATAAACGCTTCATCCTGTACCTCCTATGTTTTCGTTCCCATTAGAAATCAGATTCTTGTAAACACCCGCTACGCTCAAGGCACCAAGAACTCTAAGCTTTGTAGACTTCGTGTCTTTGTGTTTTAAGCAGTGATGAGAGTTTATTTCATTTTATCTTATTTCAACCGGTATACCTCGCCAACCGGCGTCCAGATCTCACCGGCTTTGGCGGCGGCCGGCAGCGGAATCTGACACGGATCGGTTTCTTTCCACCACTTTTGTATAACCGGATCTTCCGCCAGGCCTTTCATGTCGGCAGCAAAATCGCGTCCGGTGTATTCAAAGGAGGAAAAAAGCCAGAGCCGGCCGTCCAGCTCGCACTCATAGATCGAGTAGTTTTGAATATGGCTCTCTTTCAGTTTTTGGTTCACGTCCGGCCACGGGTCGGCGTGCAACTGGCGATAATACTCCGCCCGCTCCGGATTCAACCCGGTCACCATGGCAAAACGCATCGGCTCCCGCGTCGCACATCCCGCCACCGCCAGCAGAAACATTGGAATTGAGACCCGTCGGATCAGTCGGTTCAGCAGATTCATTGGGATTCCTTTCTGTTTTCAGCCGAAGGAGCCGTTCCTTTCTGATGGAGTGCGATCCGGGTTGCCGCCTCCGGATTGGCCGCTTTCCAGGCGTTCAGTTTTTCATCGGACGGCGAGCGGAAGAGAAAATAGATGACCCCGGCGGCGGTCATCACCAGCAGAGAGAGAAATTTGTAGTTCATCAGACCGCGCGTCCCTTTGATCCGCAACGGGGTCAGCGGCGAATCCCAGACCAGCTTGAGGTTGTCTTCTGTGTTCATATTTTTATCGAGCAGCGAGACAATAATCATAATCAGGATGCAGATTCCGCAGAGCATGCCGGCGGCGTGCATGAAGAGCATACTCCAGCCGGTGTGCGCTTTGAACAGATCGAGCGCAAAGACCACCATACCCATGGCAAAGCCGGACCAGAGGGTGACCGCTCCGGCTTTGGCAGTGGCGCGTTTCCAAAAAATGCCGACCATAAAAACGGCGGTGATGGGCGGGGCGATATAGCAGATCATCGAGGCGATGGCTCCGTAGATGGAATCAAATTTGCCGATGATGGGCGACCAGATGATGGCGAGAATAACGCCGGCAACGGTGGCAGCCCGTCCGATGTGCACCAGTTTTTTATCGGAGGTTTGCGGCTTAAAGCGCTTGTAGAGGTCAAAGGCGAAGAGTGTCGCAATGGAGTTGAGGGCGCCGGCGATGGTGCCCATCAGCGCCGCCAGCAGTCCGGCCACAATCAGTCCGCGCATCCCGGACGGAAGCAGGTTCATCACCATATGGGCGAAGGCCTCTTTGGTGTTGGCCAACGGGGGCAGTTTCCCCGCATGCACCAGTGCGAGACAAAGCAGTCCGGGCAAAACAAACAGAAACATCGGCAACAGTTTGAGGAAGCCGGCAAACAAGGCACCGGCCTTGCCATGGTCTTCATTCTTCGCGCCGAGAACACGTTGCACGATGGTCTGATCCGTGCACCAATACCAGATGCCGATGACGGGATAGCCGAGCACCACGGCGTGCCACGGCATTCCGCTGAAATCACCCGACGGACGCAACACGGAGAGCATATGCGGCCCGACGTTGTCAACCAGCGGCTGCCAGCCGCCCAGCTTGTCAAACGCAAACCAGGTGACGACCGCCGAGCCGAGCAGCAGGGTTGTGGTTTGAATCGCATCTGTGAGCGCCACGGCCAGCAGTCCGCCGACCACCACATAGAGCCCGGTCGCCATCGCAATCAGAATCATCGTCGGCATCAGAGCCGCCGTATCGCTTCCCAGCCCCATCATGGCGTTGATCACCACCGCACCGGCATAGAGCGATACGCCGATATGGATAAAGATGGCCGAGACAATCGAGATGAAGGCCAGGAAGTCGCGGCAGTTGCGATTGAACCGTTTCTCGAGAAAGTCGGGCAGCGTGGTGACCTGTGCACGCAGATAGAACGGCACAAAAAAGACCGCCAGAATCACCAGCGTAAAAACCGCCGCCAGTTCAAAGTTGGCGTAGGCCAGCCCGCTGCGGAACCCCTCCTCGCACAACGCGACGATATGGACCGTCGAGATGTTGGTGGAAAAC
>JBILEA010000178.1:0-5798 GCA_044352355.1 Pontiellaceae bacterium
CCAGTTCGCGGGCCGCAGCGTGGATGTGAGGATTGGTGCCGAGAAAGCGCAATCCATGTTCCTCGGCGCGCGGCCAAGCCGTGCAAACCGCTCCGGCCCGTTCGGCAATCAGGGCGGCGGCGGCGATATCCCAGAGGTAGAGCCCGGCTTCAAAATAACCGTCCGAACGGCCGCAGGCGACGTGACAGAGATCAATGGCTGCCGAACCGAGTATGCGAATTTTATTTGCACGTTGAGCCATATCGCTGAAAAAATTGATAGAGCGCGGGTCGATATCTTTAGTGAGACCGGTGAAGAATGTTGCCTTTCCAAGCGTTGGAATATCGGAGACTTGAATGGGTTGACCGTTGCAGAGCGCCGGGCCGTCCACGGTGGCTGTATAGCATTCATTCAGAACGGGAATAAAAACACAGCCGGCCAGTATTTCGCTGTCACGCCGCACGGCGATCGAGCAGCACCACGACGGGATGCCTCGCGTATAATTCGCGGTGCCGTCAATCGGATCGATGATCCACTCGAACGCGTGTTCACTGGTAATGGAGCCTTCTTCGCCGAGAACGGCGTGGTCAGGAAAGTGCCGGTGAATAACACCTTCGGCTACACGCTGACATTCGCTGTCCATGACCAGCTTTACATCGTGATCGAAGCTTTGTGCGATCTCACCGCGCCGATGATTGTTTTTCAACGCATGATCGCCCGCTGTGCGTGCGGCTTCGACACAGACATCCAGCAGTTGTTTGTTTGAATAGGGATTCATTGAAAAGGATACCGGGGGTTATTAGCTACTGCGGTTCTGGAGATGATCGAGTACTTTCATCAGCCACCACCAGATAATCCAGCCGAGGAAAATCATTACCAGCGAAAACAAGCCGTAGGAAATGCGCCAGTCAACATGCTTCGTCATGGCGCTGAATTCCGACATTCCGCCCATGCTGGCGATGATGTTGAGCGGCAGGAAAACGACATTGATAAGGGTGAGGTTTTTCAGCAGGACGTTCATGTTGTTATTAACGATCGTGCCGCGGGCATCCATGAGTCCGGATAAAACGGTTGAATAGATGCCGGCCTGTTTGCTGGCCTGCTGGTTTTCGATGATGACATCATCGAGAAATTCAATCTGCTCGCTGGAGAGTTTCAATTTCCCGGAAGCGGTATGAAGTTTTGACAGCACCGCCAGGTTGGTTTCCAGTGCGTTATGGTAGTAGATTAAACTTTCGCCGAGGGCGAACATCTGCAGGAGGTATTTATTCTCCATGGATTTGATGATTTTGGCCTGCAATTCCTGCGACATCATTTTGATTGCTTTAAGATGGCCCTGGTAGTGATGCACTGTGTGGAGCAGTACACGAAGAACGCAGTCCCAGCCCGATTCGATTTGCTTGAATTCGCGTCCGGTTATGACGAGTTCGTCCCGGGGTACAATGAAGGCGACTTTGTTGTCTCTGATTAATATGCCGAGGGAGGAAACCTCAAATTGGATCGTATCACTGCGAGAAATATTATCCGGACGTTTCCAGATCATGAAGGTGGTGCCGTCCTGCATATGCTCGACGCGCGGAACTTCATCCGCATCATAGACGGCTTCCACGTCAAACGGATCTAAGTCGAATTTTTTTTGCAGCGATGCTTTTTCGATATCGGTAGGCTGGCAATACACGAGCACATCCGATTCATCCTCCGTGCTTTGTATGAGCCGTGCTGACTCTATCCGGTAAGACATTATCATGAGATCACCCTGTTTTTTTCCCCGCTCAAGAGCTCATCGTGTTTAATACCCAGTTCAACGGGTAGCTTTGTATATCGATTGCCCCGAAAACAGCAAGCGATTCATTCAGAATTTCAGCGGAGGCCGGCGTGATATCGAGAGTTCGGCTGTTCGAGTGCTCTGGTCGGTAAAAAATGATGTGACTGAACATGGCACAGCGGTGGAGTGCGGGTTCCTGTCACGCGCGCGGCTTTCACATAGACTTCCCAAAGGTTGTTGTTCAGGGAAACCCTCAGTTTATTCCATTATTAAAAGGTGAAGATTTTTCAGCAGCTGATCCGTTTGGACCGGGGTCAGCGTTCCTGCTTTTTTAGTCAGACGCCGATTGTCAATGGCACGTATTTGATCTACCAGAATGTCTGAGTCTTCAGATAAGCCGGATTGTTTTTTCGGCAGATGTACACGCAACAAGGTGGCATCTGGAACCACTTTGGTTGTAACCGGGCAGACGATCATACTTGGATGAACACTGTTCAGCAGATTGGTTTGAACCACAACTACCGGACGAACCTTACCCGGTTCCGTGCCGTGTGCCGGATTCAGATTCGCAATCCAGATTTCAAACTTCTTTGGACTCATTCCGGAATCTCATCCTGAAGCTGTTCAAACTCATCGAGGACTTCAGTCGATGTGCGATAAACCGCCCGTGATTCGTTAACCATTTGATTCCGAAGTGATCGCCGCTGGTTGAGGCGATTATAAAATTCAACGGCATTGTTGATGTAGGCGTTTCGTGATTGATGTATTTCGTGCAGAAGCTTCTCGGTTTCCACAAAAAGATCATCACGCATTTTTAACGATAGCGTCTTAGACATTGCAAACCCCCATGGTGATACCCGGAGTATATACCCGCTTTGTACGGATTAGTCAACGTTTGCGAATCAGAACAGATCTATTACCGTTGCCCTTCCAGCGCTTTCGGTGGACTGAAAATAATCTGCCCGAGGATGGCGCGGCGCAGGGAGTTTTTGTCGGACGGATTGATTATTTTTCCAATGGCTGGAGACTTTCCGCTGGATTTTCCCAATGGTTGGAAACTCAGGCTCATCGCTGGCAGCTTGATCGACGGAACACTGTTGCGGAACGTGTCCATTTTCGGACGGAGATCGATTTTAGGTGACTCTGTCAGAGTGAAACGAACTCCCTCCTGATCCATAGGCTCGCGCCGTAGCGGTTTAATGTCCGGCAGTGCTTCAATCTCACCCGGGTTCCATGGATTTTCACGGGTTGAAACCGAATTTCTCTGAGGCTCTTCGGTGAATTCCGGCGGCGCAGCGCGGAATTCCTCAATGCCGGTCATTTTGCGTAACAGCTCGGCAATCGGGTCTACAGGCGGACGCCCCTCTTCCCGGTCACTGCCGGAACGAGGGGGGAGAGCCTGTTTTTTCTTGGCTGCGGCACCGGCAATCTGGGCAATAATCCAGAATGCGCCGATGATCAGCCAGATGAACCCTTCTGCTTTGACTGTATGATCCATCGAAACAGGAATCCTTATTCGGCCTTGGTGTGTTCGCCGCCGCCAGCGAGCGATTCGCGCATCGAGGTGTCCGCCATGACATTTTGCATACGATAGAAGTCCATGACGCCGAGCCGTCCGTCTTTGAATGCCTGCGCGATGGCCAGCGGAACCTGAGCCTGCGCTTCGATCACCTTGGCTTGCATTTCCTGCACGCGGGCGCGCATTTCCTGCTCCTGGGCAATGGCCATAGCGCGGCGGCCTTCGGCTTCAGCCTGACGCATCTTTTTGTCGGCTTCGGCCCGTTCGGTTTCAAGTTGCGCGCCGACATTGGCGGTATTTGAAGTTCCGGCGACGCTGACGTCGGCGATATCAATCGAGACGATTTCAAACGCAGTTTGTGAATCCAGGCCGCTATCAAGCACCTTGCGGCTGATGTTGTCGGGATTTTCGAGCACGTTCTTGTAGGAGGCCATCGAGCCGACGGCGCTGACGATACCTTGTCCAACGCGCGCAATGATCGTTTCTTCTGTGGCACCGCCGACGAGCTGTTCCAAATTGGTGCGGACGGTCACACGGGCTTTGATCAGCAAGCGGATACCGTCTTTGGCTACGGCATCGAGGAATGTGGTTCCCTGTTTCGGGTTCGGGCAGTCGATCACCTTCGGATTAACGCTGGTGGTGACGGCATCGAGAATGTCGCGGCCTGCGAGGTCGATTGCTGCGGCTTGATCAAAAGTAAGTTTGATTTTTGCTTTATCCGCGGCGATCAGCGCTTGTACGACGTTAACGACGTTACCGCGGGCAAGATAGTGACTTTCAAGCTGGTCGCTGTTGATATCCAGTCCTGCTCTGACCGCCTGAATACGCGCACGGGCGATCAGTGTGACCGGCACTTTACGCAGAATTTTCATTCCAACCAGACTGCTTAGTTTAATGTAGGCTCCCGAACCCCAGGCCTGTACCCAGACCGCGAGTACCGATAAAATGATAGCTCCAAAAACAAAGACGACGACTAATAGAAAGATGCCCAGTATAGTTCCCATGACTTAACCCTCCGTTGTTGGTTGTTTGATATTGTTTGGTGTCTGAATAATCAGCACCGGTTTTTTAAAAATAGCCAGAATCAGCGCGCCGAGGCCGTAGATTGTGATCACGATGCTGACCAGAAGTGAGATGGCGGTAATGGCCGTCAGCGTATAGACGACCAGTAGTCCGGCAGCCAGTGTGCCAGTTAGGTTGCGTTTTGAAATTTCTTTGCGGCGTAAAATCAAAGTTCCGATCCCGAGCCCGACCACTACTTTGCTAAGGTAGAGCAGTATAATGTAGAAGAGAATCGTCAAGAGACTCAGCGGCAACCCGATCAGTGTAAAAAGAAGCAGGAATGCTGCTATCGGGATGAGAAACAGCGCCGCAAACCCAATGAGAAGACAGGTGCCGCGCGCGGTGCTCAGCAGGTGAACGGTGTGGGCGGTGTAGCGAGGGAAAAGCGGGCCGAAAACCATGCCGGTGAAAAGGGCGGCGAAAGCAAAGAAGAAATGAGTCGTCAGGTTTTTCTTGAAAAATTGCTTGGGCGGCAGGGGTTCAAAGCTCCGGTTCAGCTTGCCGCTGAGCGTAATAGAAGGGGATAGCACCAGCTCTTTAGGCGCGGTATAGTTCAGGTTTCCGCCAATTACGGTGCCGGGCAGAATCACAATACGTTGAGCAGCAATAGTGACATCCCCGGCGATTTTTCCGCCGATGGTTGCTTGTTGCGCCACGATTCGTGCGTTACCGGCGACAATGCCCTCGGTGATGACATTTTCGCCGAAGCACAGCATGTTTTTGGCAAGAGTCGCGGTGGGCTCAATTTTGACCGTGGTGCCTGCCGCTGTTAGCGAACCATTGAGCATTCCTGAAACCTGCACTGTTTTGGCCGCTAACCGGACATGATCGCTGAATCGGCCAGCCGCGATGACCTGCGTGCCGCCGGCCCATACGTCGCTTTTAAAATCTCCGCGCAGATCCAGCGTGGTTCCGGCTGCAAATAAATCGTCCAGGACGGTGCCGCTGATCATGATGTTTTGTGCAGAAATCCACATCTCATCCTGCAGTGTCTCTGCAGCACTGCTGATAAACTGATCCCGCTGAATGAATTCAATCGCGCCCGAACCTTGCGACATGGCCAGCATGGCCGTCGTCAGGAAGAGGACTTTCGACTTTCGACTTTTGACTTTAGACATCGGTTTTTCTCACATAAATCCGGTTGCCTTCTACTTTAACAATTTCGATAGCGGCACCCTGTTCAATCCACGTGCCCTCGGCGATAACATCTGCGCGACGGTCTTCGATTAACGCTTTACCGGACGGACGCAGGATGCTCAGCGCGAGGCCTTTCATGCCAGCCCGCCACAGCGAATCATCCTGATCTCTCTTGGTGATATTCTGATTCAGCGAAAGCGCCTTGCCCATCGGGCTTTTAGGAAAGTATTTCATCCAGACAAACGCCGCCAGTGCGGTCAGAACGAGGATGAAGAACAGGCTTATCCATCCGAGCCAGGGCGGGAAAATCATAAAACCCATCACCGCGGCACCGAT
>JBILEA010000179.1:0-5782 GCA_044352355.1 Pontiellaceae bacterium
TCGAGACGAGCGTGTCGAGTCCGGTGATCCAGACACCGGAGGCGAAAATATTTTCATTTTTTCCAAGGTAACTGCCGTAGGTGATCATCGCGCCCATGCCGAGGCTGAGGGTGAAGAAGGCGTGGCCGAGCGCTACCAATACGCCTTGTGCGGTGAGCTTTGAAAAGTCGGGCGTGAAGCAGAAGCTGACGCCTGCGGCGGCGCCGGGAAGGGTCAGCGCACGTAGAATCAGCACGAGCATGATGACGAAGAGCAGCGGCACCATGAATTTACAGGCGGTTTCAATCCCTTTCTGAACGCCTTTATAAATGATCGCCACGCAGAGCGACATGAAGATGAAGTGGAAGCCGATGACCCGTCCGGTGCTACCGATGAAATCAAGGTATGTTGTCTTAGCCTGCGCGACGGTTTCGAAGGTGAGTTGGTTGCTGGCGGCCTTGGCTACATAGCCGATGGCCCAGCCGCCGATGACGCTGTAGTAGGAGAGAATAAGGAAGCCTGCGACGACGCCCATGATGCCGACGATCCGCCAGCTTTTCCAGAAAACCAGTCCGCCGAGAATCAGCGCGGTGACACCCCAGCCGATGGCGTGAAAGCAGAGCAGGGCGATGCCGGTGAGTACCATGCCGCCGCCGAGAAAGTGCGCCAGCAGCGAGGCGGGCGGTGTGAGCTGGTTGAAGCATCCAACCGGGTTGCGCTGGGTATGGCGTCCGAGCGTGATTTCGCAGATCATCACCGGGATGCCGACGGCGGCGCAGCAGAACAGATAGACGAGCATGAACGCTCCGCCGCCGTTTTCGCCGGTGATATACGGAAAGCGCCAGATACTACCCAGTCCGATGGCCGAGCCTGCCGCCGCCAGAATGAATCCCCACTGACCGCTCCATCTTTCACGTTCAGGTTTTACGCTTTGTTCTTTCATGCGGTTTCCTTTTTTTGGTCGGTACAGGTTTGTGTTTGCGGACGGAAAAACCAAAATGGCCGAGATGGCGGCCGAGTTCAAAATAAGCGCCGTGGACGTAGGCGATCAGTCCGGCCTTTTCGAGGCAGAGCTTTCCTTTGGCATCGAGCAGTTCCGAGGAGGCTTGTACGGCGACTACTTCGGCGAGGAACAGAACGTGCGAGCCAAGTTCCAATGTTTGGGTGACGCGGCACTCGATATTGACGGGGCATTCAAGAACAACCGGGCATTTGACTTCTAAAGCGGGCGCAGGCGTCAGGCCGGTTTTTTTAAACTTATCGTGATCGCGTCCGGAAACGACACCGCACCAGTCGGTGATTTTTGCCTGTTTGGCCGCAGGGATATTCACCACAAACTCACCGGTTTGTTTGATGATATCGTAGGAATGGCGTTCGGGGCGGACGGAGATAGAAAGCATTGGCGGATTGGTGCAGACGGTACCGACCCATGCGATGGTGATCAGATTTGCTTTCCATTCTTTGGTTCCGCCGCAACTGACGAGCACGACCGGAACCGGGAAGAGCATGTTGCCGGGTTTCCACGACTGTTTTTTTACGGGCTGTTTGGGTTGCATGGAAAACTTTCTAGGCCGGACGCGTCATGGAGGCGAGCCGTTTTTTATATTGACATATTTTATTTTTTTAATATGTTGGCGGCATGAATCACCCGAACAAACCCCGAAATCTGGAAAAATCTGAAAAGCCCGCAGAACTGTTCCGGACAGGAACAGGCAAAGAATGCGCAGCTCAAACCGGGTATTTAAAACAACGCATCGGTTGTGCCCGGGAATATTTTCTGAGAACAGACAAAAAGGATGCACCATGCTGAAACGGCTCCAACTCGCGCAAAAAAACCTCTCGTTGTTTATCCCGCTGATTATTGCGCGGGCTGGCATCATTCAGGTTCAAGCCGCCGTCTGGTATGTCCAGTTCACGGATCGCTTGTTCAGCCCCGGTCCGGACGCAGACGGAAAAATCGAACACGTTTTGACGCAGGAAGAAATCATCCGGCACTTTGCCGCATCAACAAATCATGAAAGGAAATCTGAAAAATGAAAGTTGTCATTATCGGCGGCGTAGCCGCCGGCCCGAAAGCCGCCTCGCGCATCAACCGTCTTTGCGCAGAAGCCGATGTGACGATCATCGAAAAAGGCGAACTGCTCTCTTACGCCGGATGCGGCCTGCCGTATTATATCTCCGGTCTGGTCAAAGACTCGAAAGAACTGATGTCCACACCCGTGGGAACCGTGCGCGATACCGCCTTTTTCCGGAATGTTAAAAATGCAAAGGTGCTGAACCGTACCGAAGCCGTCGCAATCAACCGGAAACAGAAGACGGTAACGGTGAAAACCCGGGACGGAGCGGAGCAGATCCTTCCGTACGACAAGCTGGTACTGGCCACCGGAGCAGAATCGGCTGTCCCGCCGATTCCCGGCATCCGTCTCAAAAATATCTTCAACCTCAAAGACATCCACGATGCCGATGCCATTAAAGCCACACTGGCTGAACATAAAGCGATCAATGCGGTCATCGTCGGCGGCGGACTGATTGGCGTGGAAGTGGCCGAGGCCTTCAGTGAAATGGGCTGCCGGATCACGCTCGTGGAATTCCTGCCGAATATTCTGAGCATCATGGATCCGGAAATGGCCGCGCTGGTTGAACAGCACTTTGAAGCTAAAGGGGTGAAAATTCAGACCGGCACCAAAGTCACCGCCTTTACCGGAACCGACCGGGTAGAAAAGGTAATCACGGATCGCGGGGAGTTTCCGGCGGATATCGTGCTGGTCGCCGTCGGTGTCCGTCCGTCAACCCGGCTGGCGCAGGATGCCGGACTGGACATCGGCCCGACCCGCGCCATTGCGGTAAATGATCAGATGCGGACTTCCGATCCGGACATTTATGCCGTCGGCGACTGTGCAGAAAAGAAAAACATAATCACCGGAAAACCGGCCTATGTTCCGCTCGGCTCCACGGCCAATAAAGAGGGTCGCGTTGCCGCCAATGCCATTTGCGGTATGAACGATTCGTTCCCGGGAATTCTAGGCAGTGCCATCTGCAAAGTGTTCGACTTCACCGTGGCCCGCACCGGCCTGAGTGAAAAAGAGGCGCGGGATGCCGGATACGATGTCGTCACTTGTCTCGCGCCCGCGCCGGACAAACCGCACTTCATGCCCTCAGCCAAACCGCTGTTTCTGAAGCTGATCGCCGACCGGAAGAGCCGCAAACTGCTCGGGGCGCAGGCTACCGGCCCCGGCAATGCCGAACGCCGGATTGACATTGCCGCAATGGCTCTGACCGCCGGAATGACAGCGGATCAACTGGCTAACGCTGATCTGATTTATGCTCCGCCTTACTCGCCGGCGGTGGACAACATCATCACCGCCGCCAATATTCTGCGCAATAAAATGGACGGACTGATGCGCGGAATCACCCCGGCGGAGGTTTTCGCCCGGAAAGAATCCGGTGATTCCTTCACGCTGCTGGATGTCCGATCCCCGGCCGAACGCGAGCAGATGCGGATCGAAGGAACCATCGATATCCCGCTGGGAGCCTTGCGGAAACGAATTCAGGAGCTGGACCGGAACAAGCCGGTTGTCGCCTTCTGCAAAATCTCTCTGCGCGGATACGAAGCCGCGCTGATTCTCAAACAGGCCGGATTCACCGATGTAACCGTCATGGACGGAGGAATCCTGATGTGGCCCGGCAAACTGATCCGCAACTGACATCGAAAGGAAAAGCGAAATGAAAAAAACAGTGACAGGAATTGTAATCGGAATCGTAATCACAGCCGTCGGCATGATGATTCTGATGCCGAAAATGATGATCCATGAACGCAAAAGCCCGCTGGGGTATGAAGCGACCATCGACCATCTCGTAACCGCCATCACCAATGGCGGATGGATCATCTCGCAGAAAAAGGATATGCAGAAAGCGATCGCCCCGTACGGAAAAACCATTCCCCGGGTCACGCTGCTTAAAATCTGTCAGGCGGACTATGCCAGCCGGATTCTGAACACCGATGATGCCATGTTTGTTTCCGTCATGATGCCCTGCACCATCGCGGTCTATCAGAAAAGCGACGGGAAAACCTATGTCTCCACCATGAATACCGGGATGATGGGCAAAATGTTCGGCGGAGTCATCGCGGAAGTCATGTCCGGATCCGTCGCGAAGGACGAAGCAAAATTCACTGAATTTCTTAACCGCTAACCCGCGGAGAAAGGTGCATGATTGGTTTAAAAGGAATTCAGCTATGAAAAAAGCACATCCCTGCATCCGACAGGGTAAATTAAAAGTCAAAGTACTGGAACGTGCAGCAGAAACGCTGAAAATGCTGGCTCATCCGCAGCGTTTGCGTATCATCGAAATTCTTGAGCGTGAACAGGAGGTGCCCGTGTACGCCCTGATCGAAGAAACCGGTTTCCCGCAGGCGGTCGTTTCGCAGCATCTCAACCAGATGCGCCGGATCGGACTGCTGACCTCCCGCCGTCAGGGCAAAGAAATGTGGTATTCCATCACCGACCCGCGCGCCCTTTCCATTTTGAACTGTATCTGCACCCACTGTTCCGAAGGGGATTTCGAGTAAATTTGAAACTGGAAACTTGAAATTCGGAAAACAAACCTGATCCCCATTAACTGATAACCGATAACTGGTAATTACATATGAAATTAAAACTGACCAATTTCAGCCTGCGCTTTCCGTGGATTATCGTTCTGCTGGTTATCCTCATCACTGGACTCGGCGTATGGCAGTTCCCGAAAGTCAAATTCGACAACGATCCGGAGAATATGCTCTCTCCCGACGAACCGGTTCGCGTTTTCCATAACCAGACCAAAGCAAAGTTCGCCCTCTACGACATGGTGATCGCCGGGGTCGTCAACACCAACCATCCCGATGGCGTGTTTAATGTGGAAACACTCGGACGGATTGATACGCTGACCCGCCAGCTCCTCAGTCTGCGGCAGAGCTCGGACGGTCTGCCGGAAGTGACAGCACCCGCCCCGTTTGTACCCGACCTGCGTCCCGACAGCGCATACAAGCGGTTTCTCACCAAAGTATTCCGGCAGGACGTCAACCGCCTCTTCACCGAAAACGGCGGCAGTGCGATCGTTAAAGAGGAAATCATCAGCCCGTCGGTCGTTGACAACATCAAACAAGCCGAACGAGGTGCGTTGAAAATTGAATATCTGATGGAAAAGCCGCCCGCCACGCGCAAAGAGGCGCTGGAACTGCGCGACGACGCAATGAACAATCCGCTCTACAAAGGCACGCTGGTTTCCGAAGACGGGAAAGCGATTGCCCTCTACATCCCGATCATCGCCAAAACCTATAGCTACAACGTCGCCAATCTTATTGAAAAGTTGACTGCGGACTGGCCTGCTGAGGATCGGCTTTACATCACCGGACAGCCGGTGGCACAGGACACTTTCGGCGTAGAAATGCTCATTCAAATGGCCAGTTCCGCACCGCTGGCCGGCCTGGTTATTTTTCTGCTCCTGCTGCTCTTTTTCCGCCGCGTCTCGCTGATCATTGCCCCGATGCTGGTTGCGGTCTTTACCGTCCTCTGCACGATGGGTCTGCTGATCGGCGGCGGTTACGACGTACACATCATGAGCTCGATGATTGCCATCTTTCTGATGCCGATTTCCGTCGCCGACTCCGTTCATATTCTAAGTGAGTTCTTCGACGCCTACCACCGCTTCCGCGATAAAAAGGAAGCCGTGCGCCATGTCGTCGGCCATCTTTTCATGCCGATGCTCTACACCAGTCTCACCACCATCGCCGGATTCGCCTCGCTGATCACCACCCCGATACCGCCGG
>JBILEA010000180.1:0-5766 GCA_044352355.1 Pontiellaceae bacterium
GAAGCTATCACGCACCCTATAAGCGGTCAACGAGAGACTTGGAAGAAAGTTTTTTTTCGGTTTCCCGGCCTGAATGCACGGGAAAACTCAATCATTCGAGAATCGAGCCGGCTGTGAGAGGAAGAATAAGCCGGCTATTTTCCAAGGCTAGGCAGGGCGGGGCGGACTCCGGATTCGCCGGCTTTCTGCGAGATGAACGGAATGTCTTGCACGGCTTTTTCCCATAAATTGAATGCCAGAGGGCCAAAGCCATAGCCCAGTCCGGGCGCCTGGCGTAAGCCCTGATTCAGGTATGCTTTGGCGACGACGATGCTGTCGAGCGGGCTGTAACCGAGTGCGCGGGCTGTGGCGATTGCGGCAGAGAGTACACAGCCGGTTCCATGCGAATGTTTGGTGTCGATGCGCGGACTCGAAAGCCAGGCATGATTTTTTCCATCGCTCCAGTAGTCGCTGGAAAGTTCCATGTCGTGCGAACCGTGTCCGCCCTTGATCAGAACTTCTTTGATGCCGGTAGTTAGAGCTTTTTTTGCGGCGGCTTCTATGTCGGCAGGTGTTGTAATCTCTATGCCGAGCAAGTGTTCGGCTTCCGGAATATTAGGTGTGATCAGGTCAACGACCGGAAAAAGTTTTTCGGTGAGCAGTTTCCATGCAGTTGCTTCGAGCAGAAACGCTCCACTGGATGAAATCAGAACCGGATCGCAGATGGTAAAGGGCGATTTCGCGGTTTTAAGGAAGGCCGCGACCATTTCAACTGCGGCGGCTGTACCGAGCATGCCGAGTTTTACGGCGGCGGGCGGCAGATCGGCTTTGAGTGCTTCAAGCTGTGCGGAAAGCATATCCGGTGCGACCCACTCCAGACGGCCGGTGCCGATCGTGTTCTGGGCCGTCAGTGCGGTGATGGCCGAACAATCGTGCGCGCCCAGCAGATTGATGACTTTGATATCGGCCTGTATACCGGCACCGCCGCCGGAATCGGATCCTGCTATCGTCCAAACAATCGGTTTTTTCATGGGGTCTTCTTTCCATTTACAGCCGGCGGCGGATTGCTGACGGGCTTTTCAGTGAACTGATAGATTGTTTCACTCTCGTGGGCATAACCGGTTTCGTGAGCGATCTGCTGAACAAAATATTTGTCGCTGCCGAAGCGTTCCTGTTTGAGGCGCAACTCCTTGATGGCTTCCTCTTTGTTGCGGATATCCTGTTCCAGCGTATTCTTAGTTTCCTGATAACTGCGGAACTGGGTCATCTTGGGCAGAAAAGCAAAGACCACGCCGGTTAACGCGAGTCCAATCGCGGCAATTGCGGCATAGCGGTAAATTGTATTCCAATATTTTTGAGGACTCACGGCGCGCAGTATAGGGGGAGACGGGTGAATTATGAAATATGAAATATGAAAATTTAACCCCCGCCACGGGGAAGAAAAAAACGCTCCGGACGATCCGGAGCGTTTTCAGTTTCCAAGGGTTGGAAACGTTTAGCAGCCGTAACGGGCTGCCGTGCCCAGCATTTCTTCGATGCGCAGCAGCTGGTTGTATTTGCTGATACGGTCGGAGCGGCTGAGTGAGCCGGTTTTGATCTGGCCTGCGTTCGTCGCGACGGCGATGTCGGCAATCGTATTGTCTTCTGTTTCGCCGGAACGGTGCGAGATGACCGCCGTGTAACCGGCTTTATGTGCCATTTCGATCGCGTCGAGCGTTTCGGTCAGTGTGCCGATCTGGTTCACCTTGATCAGGATCGAGTTGGCGCAACCGGTATCGATACCTTTTTTGAGGTATTCAACATTGGTAACGAACAGATCGTCGCCGACCAGCTGGCACTTATCGCCGAGCTTCTCGGTCAGGATCTTCCAGCCCTTCCAGTCGTTCTGGTCCATACCGTCTTCAATGGAGTCGATCGGGTATTTGGCGGCCAGTTCGGCGAGATAGTCAGCCTGCTGGGCCGGCGTGCGCTTAGCTCCGCCTTTGCCTTCAAACTTGGAATAGTCGTATTTACCATCTTTGTAGAACTCAGACGCAGCGCAATCGAGACCGATCATCACATCTTTGCCCGGTTTGTAGCCGGCATCTTTAATGGCTTGCATGATGCTGTCGAGTGCATCTTCAGTACCACCGGAGAACGTCGGAGCAAAGCCGCCTTCGTCGCCGACGGCTGTGCTGAGGCCTCTCTTCTTCAGGATCGCTTTTAGCGCGTGGAACACTTCAGCGCCGCAACGCAGACCTTCGCTGAAGCATTTTGCGCCGACCGGACGGATCATGAATTCCTGGAAGGCAATCGGAGCATCGGAGTGCGAGCCGCCGTTGATGATGTTCATCATCGGAACCGGCAGAACTTTGGAATTGGTGCCGCCGATGTAGCGGAAAAGAGGAATGTTCAGGTAATCAGCCGCAGCACGGGCCGCAGCCAGTGAAACGCCGAGGATGGCATTGGCGCCGAGAGCGCTCTTGGTCTTGGTACCGTCGAGAGCAATCATGAACTGGTCGAGGCCGACCTGATCCAGTGCATCCCATCCGATGATGGCCGGAGCAATCTTTTCATTCACATTGGCAACGGCTTTCTGCACGCCTTTGCCGAGGTAACGCTTCTTATTGCCGTCGCGCAGTTCGAGCGCTTCGTTTTCGCCTGTTGAGGCGCCTGACGGAACGGCCGCGCGGCCCAACACGCCGGATTCGAGAATTACATCTACTTCAATGGTCGGGTTGCCGCGTGAATCAAGAATCTCACGGGCGATTACTTCTACAATAACTGACATTTCTGCTCCTTAGGTTAAGAGGTTTGGTTCCCTGAAAATGAGCACGGAATATAAAGGCCGAGCCCGACTCCCGCAACATAAAACTCGGCTAAAAACGTCTCAGGAAAAGACATTTTTAAATGCCTTGGAGGGTTCTTTCTGATCAGCTGGCGCTGATGAGCCGGATGGCATCGAGGCGCAGGCGGGCTGCGGCCAGTTTTTCGTCGAGCCCGGTGATGATATCGCGTGCATGGATGAGCTCTTCTTCCCGTACGTTGTCGTTGACCTGTTTAAGGTATTCGAGCCGCTTGAGATCCGCCCCGAGGGCTGTCTTCATGCAACGGCGCGCGTCGGCGATGGTCGATTTGGCGGCCTGCTCCGCGAGCGGGCGCGTCGCTTCAATCATTGCGGGAATGAGTTGCTGGCGGATCGATGCATGATCCAGCAGTTTCCATGGATCGGCATCTTTTAAGCGTTTTGCCACGGGTTCATTAACGGCGTTGCCCGAATGGTCGACGGTGATACTGACCGGAGTAGGCGGCAGGAATCGGTCGGCGTTCAACCCCGGTGGTGCCACCGTTTCCAGTACATAGATGGCTTGGAGTTTCAACGGGATGGTCTGGGTCGGATCGACGGCCATCGCACAGCTGCCCCGTTCAGACCCGACAATCAGTTCGCCGGCGCTGGTCACCATGGGGTGGTCCCAGCTCATCAGGGTGGCGTCGGGGCGGATCAATGCTTCATCCCGACTGAACGTGATCCGGATGCCTTCGGCTTTTAGCGGAAACCAATCGTCGAATAGGTGTCCGGGGTGGATATGATAAGAAGTTTCGTTCAACGGCTCGGCATGCACGCCGTAGTGTTCGAAGAGTTGAAGCAGATAGGTTTTTAAATCGGTCGATTGCTCGACTGCGGTGATTTGCCGGGCGATAGCTTTTCCGATGTCGGGGCGGAAAGAGGAGAGTTCCAGCAACCGGTCGCGCCCGGCGACAATCTGGTTACGCAGCGTCTCGTAGAAGGCACGGGTCTCGGTAATAATCTCGTCGGTGACTTCATGTAGTCGGGCGTCGAAACGCTCGAGCAACTCAAAGCCCCCAATGGCCGGTTCGGCAAAGGCGTTGAGTCCTTCGTGCAGCCAGCGCACGACCTGTTCTTCGATTGTTCCCTTTAAGTAGGGGACGTGGATGTGGACATCGCCGCGCTGGCCGATCCGGTCAAGCCGTCCGATGCGCTGTTCCAGCAATTCGGGATCGCGCGGCAGATCGATCAGAACCAGATGCGAGGCAAACTGGAAGTTACGGCCTTCGCCGCCCATTTCCGAAACGATCATCACACGGGCACCGTCCGGTTCGGCGAACCAGGCGGCCTGCCGGTCACATTTAATCAGAGGCATCTCTTCGTGAAAATGGGCGACATCCACCCCAGAGCCGGCCTGGATGGTTTTAACCACCGCCGTTACCTCAGCACGCGTCTTGCAGATGACCAGCACCTTCTCCTTGGGATTCTCGCGCAGGAAGCTGATCAGCCAGCTAATGCGCGGGTCGTCGCCGCTCAGCAGTGCGGCTTTTTTAGCAATCTTCATCGGCATGAGGTGGGGATGGCGCTTGGGAAATCCACTCATGCTTGCGCGGGTGTTACGGAACATCACGCGCCCTGGACCGTGACGATCCAGTGCGTCGGTTCGCTCCTGCTCGCTGATCGAGTCCAGTCGCTTTCCGAGTTCGGCGGCGACCTCCGCGTAGCGGTCATGCTCGGTTTGGTAGGCGGAAAAATCCGGATAGCGGTGCGGATCGAGCAGGCGCAGGCGCGCGAAGTGGCTCTCGAGGCCCATTTGTTCGGGGCTGGCGGTGAGCAGCAGCAGTCGCGGCGTGTTGCGGGCAAGGCGCTCGACGATATCGTATTCGGGGCTCGTTTGCTCCGGCGACCAGTGGAGATGATGCGCTTCGTCGACAATCAGCATATCCCAGTTGCTGGCGATCGCCTGGGCGGCGCGCTCCGGGCTTTCCGTAAGAAACTCGATACTGGTAATCACCAGCTGATCGTCGAGAAACGGATTGGTGTCGGGTTCGGTGGCTTCGATGGCCTCGCAACGCTCCTCATTGAAAATGCTGAACGAGAGGTTAAAGCGCCGCAGCAGTTCGACGAACCACTGATGAACCAGCACGTGCGGCAGGAGAATCAAAACCCGCCGGGCCAGTCCGCAGGCAATCAGGCGATGCAGAATCAGACACGCTTCGATGGTTTTGCCCAGACCCACTTCGTCGGCCAGCAGGACGCGCGGCAAATGGCGGCCGCTCACTTCCTGCGCAATGTAAAGCTGGTGCGGTAGCAGATCAATGCGTCCGCCCAGCAGACCGCGCGCCGGCAGAATGCCATAGCGGTGGCGTGCATTCAGGGCGGCGACTCGCAGATCGAACAACGCGTTCGCATCCACATGCCCGCCCAGCAGGCGGGATTCCGGCTTATCAAAACTCGAGGTGTCGCACAGGTCGGCCTCACCAAGTTGTGATCCATCGGTGGTTCCATAGAGGAACAATCCGGTGGCGGGATCTTCATGAATCGTTGCAACGGTCAGCTTAACTCCCGCGCGGGACGTAATGGAATCGCCCGCCACAAAACGGACGCGCTTCAGCGGCGCATTATTGATCGCATAGTGGCGCGTCTCATTGGCGGCCTGATAGATCATCTGCACGGTTCGGGTTGTCATATCGACGACCTGTCCCAGCCCGAGTTCGGGTTCCGTCTCGCTGATCCAGCGCTGTCCTGAAAAATAAATTTGCATAGCGGCAGAGAGTACGGCATTCCCGTCATTGTGAAAACGATAGAAACGCGCGAATGCAGCGCAACCGCTCGTGCGCATGGGTAGCCACAAAAAACACAAAAAATCACAAAAAAGTATGAATATCATTTAGAGTAGAGTAGAGAGGTTCCCGCCCTGAACGGACGGGAAGCCTCCCCCTCATCAAACCGGACGTGCAGTTTTCCCGCATCCGGCTTTCCCTGTTGTTTCATCATTGGTCTCTCGAAGTGAAGTCTGC
>JBILEA010000181.1:0-5762 GCA_044352355.1 Pontiellaceae bacterium
TGAAGGACAGGTTAATAAAGTGGTCATTCAGGCCGACTGGGAATTCCGCGATCAGGCGGACGACATCAACCGGCTGTATGTGAAAAGTCAGTCCGGGGCCATGGTTCCGCTCGGCAGTGTGCTGAATATAAAACCGGCTCTGGCTCCCCGCTCGGTGGATCGTTACAACAAATTTACAGCGGCGTCGGTTACTGCCGTGGCGCTGCCGTTTCTCAGCAGCGGCGATGCGATGAAGCTGGTCACCAAGGTGGCCAAAGAGACTCTGCCGGACGGTTATACCTTTGACTGGTCGAGCCTGAGCTATCAGGAGTCGCGGGCTTCCGGCGGATCATCCGTTCTGATTATACTGGCGCTGGTCTTCGGTTATCTTTTCCTCGTCGCGCAGTATGAAAGCTGGAGCATTCCGCTGCCGGTCATGCTCTCCACGTTCGTTGCGATGTTCGGCGCACTGCTCGCTCTGTTTTTCACCCGGATGCCGCTCAGCATCTACGCTCAGCTCGGTCTGATTCTGCTGGTGGGGCTGGCGAGTAAAAACGCCATTCTGATCGTGGAGTTTTCAAAAACCCGGCGTGAAGAAGGGCTGTCAATTATTGATGCAGCTGCCGACGGAGCCGGCCAGCGCTTCCGCGCTGTGCTGATGACAGCCGTTACGTCTATTCTCGGGATGCTCCCGATGGCTGTGGCTGTCGGCGCCGGAGCCGCCGCCCGCCGCTCTATCGGAACGACCGTGTTCTGGGGGATGACTGCGGCGACCTTCGGTATCATTCTGGTTCCGGCACTCTACGTACTGTTCCAGACCCTGCGTGAAAAAGGTCATTCGATCCGCCTGCCGAAAGATAAGCTGCACCTACTGATCGTTCTGCTGATACCGTTTTTCTTCGGTGGATGTCTTTCTGTCGGACCGGACTATAAAAAACCGGTGCCGCCGCAGCTCGGAGGTCAGGCGGTTGAACTGCCCGCAACATGGTGGGCCACGCTGAACGATCCGGAGCTGACAGCGCTCGTGGATGAGGCGCTGAAGAATAATCACGATTTGAAATCGGCGGTTGCCGCGGTTCGCGCTGCCCGTGCTCAGCTCGGCATCGCCCGCGCCGCGCTCGGTCCGCAATTGGATGCTGCCGGGGGGTACAGTCGCCGGAAAGCCAGTGATGCAGTTGCCGGAACCGGCGAGACCAGCCTGTATTCCGGCGGTTTTGATGCTGCATGGGAAATCGATCTGTTCGGCGGAAATCGACGCTCTGTTCAGGCCGCTGTTGCTGCGTTTGAAGCCAGGGATGCCGGCCGCGCGGATGTTCAGATTTCGTTGGCTGCTGAAACCGCCCGCGGTTATGTGCTGTTGCGTACCGCTCAGCAACGGCTGCGGGTCGCGCACTCGAATCTTGAAATTCAGCAGCAGACGTATGAACTCCTTAAATCGCGGTTTGAAAGCGGCCTGATCGGTGAACTGGCTTTTCAGCAGGCGCGCTACAATCTGGAAAGTACCCGTGCTTCGGTTCCGCAGATCGAAACCGCTGTCGAACAAAGTCTCAATGCTCTGGCGGTTCTCACCGGAGTTATACCGGGATCGCTGCATGAACGATTGAGCGCCGTAAAAGAAATTCCGGTGGCGACCGCGCAGACGGTTACCGGAATTCCTGCGGATCTGCTGCGCCGCCGTCCCGATGTGCGCAAAGCGGAACGTGAACTGGCCGCTCAAACCGCACGCATCGGCGCGGCAAAAGGAGTCTTGTTTCCGAAGCTCACACTCAACGGCTCGATTGGAGTGGAGGCGCTGAGTTTTAATGCATTCGGAAATTCCGGTAAAGAGTTTTACAGTGTCGGCCCCGGCGTCCGCTGGCCGATTTTCCACATGGGCTCGATCCGCAACAACATCAAGGTACAGAAAGCCGGACAGGAACAGGCACTTGCCGCCTACGAAAAGGCCGTGCTGACCGCCGTACAGGAAACCCGTGATGCGTTGACCGCGTTTGAAAAAGAGCAGCAGCGCATGACGGCGCTGGCTGCCGCGGCTTTTGCGGCACGAACTGCGGCGGAGCTGGCCGATGACCGGTATAAAAACGGACTGGCCGGATTTGAGCCGGTGCTGGAAGCGCAGCGTGCCCAGCTGACGTTTGAGGATCAGCTGGTGCAGAGCCGGAGCGCCGTTACACAAAACCTGATTCAACTCTATAAAGTGCTCGGCGGCGGATGGACTTCACTTGACCGGTAACCGTTCCATTCACCAAGCAAAACAGTCGGATTTTGGGTTGCAGAATATATTTTTCCGCTTAGAATGCGGAGCAGTTGGCTGAGCACATGGTGTGTTCGCCGGAAACGGAGGGTTCATGAAGAAGTATGGCTGGCTGGTCGGGTTGGTGATGGTTGCGATGCTTACAGGTTGCGGCGGAAGCAGTGCTATTGATGAAAACAAACCGGCGGATCAAGTTGCGGCGGATGCGGACAAGATGACGCAGGCTGACCTGCAGAAGATGGTGACGAAGTATGAGGGCGCTATTGCTGAAAAAGGTAAAGAACTCGAAGCCCTCACCGCTAAGGTTAAAGAAATTCCATTGACCGAACTGATGGGTGAAAAAGCGAAAGCCCTGAAGGCCGACGTTAGCAAAATCACCACATCAATGGGTAAACTGAAAGATCAGATGGCGGTTTATGCCAAAGAATTGGCCGCAAAGAAGTAATTTAATCTTTCAGCGCGTAAAAAAAACGCTCCGCTTTTGCGGGGCGTTTTTTTATTGGAATAAGCCATTTTTTGCTTTTACGAACCATTGGCACCCCACGGAATGTTGGAATGAAGGAATACTGGATTAATGAAGAAGGCCTCGGCAACACATCTGATCCGATTAGAATCATCAAACCGCGCATCATGCGATTGTGACCTCGATTTGATGCAACTCGCTGCAAATCAGCATTCCAAATTATCCATCATTCCATCATTCCGCGTCCTATGGGACGCTACTGTTTACGAACCCTGGAAGAAATGGGTCCAGATATTGGCGGCGGCGTTGAGTGCCCGGGCACGATGAGAGATTTTATTTTTCACTTCCGGAGGAAGTTCGGCGAAGGTCTGGTTGTAGCCGTCTGGAACAAAGAGCGGATCGTAGCCGAAGCCTTGATTGCCGCGCAATTCTTCGATAATGCGGCCGTGCACAGAGCCCTCGACGGTTTGTGGTTCTTCGCCGGGCAGAGCGAGTGCAATGACCGTGCGGAACTGTGCACTACGGTTCGTTTTTCCGGCAAGTTCACGCAACAGCTTTAGATTGTTGTCATGGTACGTGCATCCTTCGCCGGACCAGCGGGCCGAATAGACCCCCGGTTCACCATGTAATGCTTCCACTTCCAGTCCGGAATCATCGGCCATGGCGGGTAAGCCGGTGGCTTTGCAGATTTCTACGGCCTTTTTTACCGCGTTGGCTTCCAGCGTGGCGCCGTCTTCGACAACATCAGGGATTTCCGGGAAATCAAAGGCGGAGCAGACGTCCAATCCCTGGAAGTCAAAGATGGCGTGGATCTCTTCAAGCTTGTGCAGATTGCGGGTGGCGATGACCAGTTTCATGGGGCAGAGTGTGGAAGTTCGGCGTTTTGAGTTCAAGATCAGCTTATTTAAAATATGCACTTGCGCAGGGCAGGTGGAGAAGTTATCTTCTCCGGCCTTTCCTGTGCTCGGGTGGTGAAATTGGTAGACACGCTAGCTTGAGGTGCTAGTGGCCGCAAGGCCTTCGGGGTTCGAGTCCCCGCTCGAGCACCAATTCTTATTTGCAATCCACCATTCCGGTATTCCATTCTCAAAGAATCGGGGTGAGGAGGGCGGCGAGGTTTTCTCGAAACCGGTCGCACAACGGTCGATTCTGCCAGTCAGCCAGAAGGACCTCATCGCTGGAATCCATATCTTCGTGGATAATGCATTTAAGCCTGTCGGCGAATTCGGTGTTGTAAACGGCGAGGCAGGTTTCATAGTTCAGATGCAGGCTGCGCACGTCGAGGTTGGCGGTGCCGACAAGAGCAAATTCCCCGTCGATGACCAGTGCTTTGGCATGCATGAAGGGCGGATGCCGTTCGTGGATATGCACGCCGGCCAATAGGAGTTCTTCATAGAGAGCGCGGCTGGCGTAGCCCGCGCAGTAGTGATTGTTTCTTTTGGGTACGATGAGATGCACATCGACACCGCGCAGTGCGGCAGAGCGTAAGGCGCGCAAAATATCCTCTGGCGGTACGAAGTAGGGGGTGACGGCAAGGATCTGTTTTTTCGCGAGGATGATGCTGTTAAAGAAGCTTTCAACAGCGACATCTTCAACCGTGGACGGGCCGGTGCTGATGAGCCGCGCCGTGATGTTTCCAGCAGGTTCGGTGTGTGGAAAGTATTCTTCGGTCAGGAGTTTTTCGGGAGATTCTTCGGTGATGAAATACCAGTCATGCAGGAAGGAATATTGCAGTTCCTGTACGATGGGGCCTTTCGTTTCGAAGTGATAATCCCGGATGGGCGGTTTGCCGGGGCGAGTGACATGGTCGTCGAGCAGGTTGATGCCGCCGAAAAAGCCGATTTCGCCATCAACAATGAGCATTTTCCGATGGTTGCGCAGATTGATCTGAAACTGCCGTTTGAGCAGATTGGCCTGCGTCCAGCCGGACACCTTGAAGCCGGGTGTTTTACTGGCTTTGCGGAACAGTCCGCCGAATAAAGCGCTGGATGATCCGAAGCGGTCATAGAGCAGGCGCACCTGCACGCCTTCGGCGGCTTTGGCGGCGAGAGCATCCATGAATTCGCGGCTGATGGTATCGTTGCAGATGATGTAGCTTTGAAGATGGATGTGACGTTTAGCATTACGGATGGCTGCCAGCATACGCGGATAGGCCTCGTCGCCGTCTACCAGCGGGGTAATTTGGTTTCCTGCGAGTGCCGGATGGGACGGAATGAGCGCGTCAAGCGTCCGGTTGAATTCGCGTTGAAATTCGTTTTCTGCCGGCGCTCCGACGAGGTTGTGCCAGTAGGCGCGCGGAGCGGCTTTTCGAGTTTCTTTTCGAGTTTCGAGCAGGTGTTGATCGGTTAGAAATTTTTGAAATCCCCGATCGCCGACACGGTCGATGCCGAAGCTGAGGTAGAAAAGCGGGCCAATGACCGGAACGGACCACGCGATGAATATCCAGAGGAGCGTGGAACTGGCGTTGCGGCGGCGCTGTAGGCTGTGAATGGTGACCAGCACAAAGGCCGTTAAATGAGCCAGCGAAGAAAACATTAAAATGATCGGATGCTCAAACATGCCTGAACTGTAGCTCATGGACGGAGTCCGGCAATAAAAAATATATACTAACGAAGTTCCTGCTTAGGGCGTATTCGCCCGTAGATCCGGCCTTTTCGCGTTAATAGCCGGATCCACGGCTTCGCCTGAGTTCCGGCTATACTGACATCTCAATCGTGAAATTCTCTAAACAAGAAAATCTCTACCTCTATTTTCAAAAACGTAGAGCATGCGTCCCGCTTGCTTTCTGCCTGTCTCCTTCGACGGACAAGCCGACAGATCCGCTCAGGGCGGAAAACGACCGGGACGGTCATTCTACTTTTTACCGATCTTCATCCTTGCCCGTTTCCGTCTGTTTGTAAAATACCGCCAGATCGGGAAAAAAAGCTTATGACTGCAAAGAAGCCAAAACGCGAAGAAAATAAAAATAAATTTCAACTTAAAAAGATAGAAGGCCGGATGTTTTTCGGGCAGGCTGTAAAAAAAGAAACCCCGGCTCCTATCTGCCGCAAGGACAGAGGAAGCAAGAAT
>JBILEA010000182.1:0-5736 GCA_044352355.1 Pontiellaceae bacterium
GCATCCAGGAGGAAGGGCCTCTGCCATGAGGCGCATAATGGGGATAGTGCCAGAAGAGATCCCGGGCTTCGAGTTGGCCACCCTGCAGCAGCGGCACCAGGCTGACCCCGTCAACATGTTGCTCCGGCTTTAAGGGAAGCCCGGCCAGTTCCAGGATCGTCGGATAGAGGTCGGTGCCGATCACGGGGACGGCGCAAGCCCTGGCCGGAGTGGTCATTCCCGGAACCCTGACGATAAACGGTTCGCGAACACCGCCCTCGAAATCCTGGCCCTTGCCGCCACGCAAAGGAAGAGCGGAGGTATAGGAGTAGCCTCGCGCAATCGACACGCCCCCATTGTCGGAAGTGAAAATCACGACCGTGTTCTTGTCGAGCCCGAGCTCCTTGAGCTTATCGAGTACGATGCCAACCGAGTCGTCCATTTCCTCGACGAGACCCGCATAGACGGGATGGTCCTGCACAGTGCGCACCAGAAAGCCCTGGTCGTCGGCATACCGTTCGCGATCAGCGGGTCCCAGTCCAAGCGCCTTTTCCCGGTAATGGCTCCACTTCTCGCGCGTTGTCTGAATCGGAGTATGAACGGCATAGAGGGAGAGGTAAGCGAAGAATCTGCGATCCTTATGCTGTTCGATAAAATCCGCCGTTTCACGTCCGAGTCGCAGGTTCAGCGCTTCGCCGTTTGGTCCGTCCTTGAGCCGGGGATTTATATAAGGCGCGTAAAAGTTACCGGGCTGCCCCTGTCCGTAGCCGCCTTTGTTGATGTCGAAGCCGTGATGCTCGGGCCATTGCGCCGGGCTATTACCCAGGTGCCATTTACCCGCGATAAACGTCACATAACCCGCTGCCTTCAGCGCTTCCGCAAGGGTGAGCTCTTCGGGCTTCAGCGCCGTCACATACTCCTGAGGCAGCAATTTATTGACGATCGGCCTGTTGCCCATGGGTGCCCCTCCGATCCATTCGGTGATGCCATGGCGCGGGGTGCTCTTGCCGGTAAGGAGACTCGCGCGCGATGGACTACAGACCGGAGCGGCGGCATAGCCCTGAGTGAAGATCATCCCGGTTTCCGCAATGCTGTCGATATGCGGTGTCTCGTAAAATGTGCTGCCGGTGGCACCCAGGTCGGTCGCGCCCAGATCGTCGGCCAGGATCAATAGAACATTATATCCCGCATCCGTTTTCTTCTCCGCGACCGGCGCGCCTGTGCCCTCGGCTGCTACGAATCCGATTCCCGTCATGCCCAAAAATGCTCCGGCACAGGCCAGCTGCTTTACGTCATTATTTTTCATTTTTATCCTCTCTTCCAAAATTGGTTTTTGAATTCGGACCGTTCAGCGGGAAAGCCGCGTTTCTTTACTGGCCAGGATTGCCTCCAGCCGGTCTTGCAACCGTTTCATCTGTTCGGGATATTGGGCCGCGAGGTTGGTTTTTTCGCCGGGATCCTTCGACAGGTCGAACAACCCTTCTTTGTAGGTCATTATCGGGGTATTCAGGGGTGATGACCTCTCTTTTACCAGCTTCCAATCACCCATACGCAAGCCATAGGAGGTCAATCTGTTTCCAATGGAGTCGCTCCCCCCGCCGGTTTGCTGCAGCAATTCCCCGCGCCCCTTGGCGCCGGGTTTGCCGAGCAGGGCGTCCAGAAGGTTCAGGCTGTCGAGGAAGGCGTTGTCCGGCAGGTTCTGACCGGTGAGGGCGGCGAAGCTGGCGGGCAGATCGACTTGGCTTACCATCTGGTCGGACACACCGGGGTGGATGCGGTCTTTCCAGCGCGTGATGAAAGGCGTTCGCGTGCCGCCTTCGAGCACCCGGTATTTGCCGCCGCTAAACGGTCCGGCGGGCTTGTGATCCCCGAGCTTCTCGACCGAGTCATCTTTGTAACCGTCGAGCAGCACCGGACCGTTGTCGGAACAAAGCACCACAAGGGTATTTTCGGCGAGCCCCAGCCGGTCGAGCGTCGCCAGGAGCTCGCCAACACACCAGTCGAACTGCAGGATGACATCCCCGCGCGACCCCATCGCGCTCTTTCCCTGGAAGCGCTCGTGCGCAACGCGCGGGGTGTGCGGCTCGTGTGCGCCATAAAAGAGGAAGAACGGGCGGTCCCGGTTCTCCTCGATCCAGCGGACGGACTGCCGGACCCATTCGTCGGCCAGATCTTCGTCGCGCCAGAGGGCCCGGGTACCGCCGGTGAAGTAGCCAATGCGGCCAATGCCGTTGTGGATGACATTGTTGTGGCCATAGATCCAGTCGATCTTGAGGGTGTCGCGGTGCGTGACGCCCGTCGGAAAATCCTCGGACGGCTTCGTCATGCCCACCCACAGCGGGTCGGCAGGATCCAGATTGCGGACATGATGGTTCTCGACATACACCGGCGGCACACGGTCGTTGGTGGCAGGAAGCAGGAAGCAGTAATCAAACCCGATTTCCAGCGGACCGGGTTTGAGCTCGCCGTTCCAGTCCGGCGCTTTGTCGCCCAGGCCCAGGTGCCATTTGCCGATCACCGCCGTCGCGTAGCCGGCGCGTCTGAGAAGCGAGGCGACGGTTTCCGTACCCGGACGGATGATCGCGGGCGCGAGGGGGGGGGCGATCCCGCTGCGCGGCTCGCGAAACGCATAGTTCCCGGTGAGGAATGAGTACCGCGAGGCCGTGCAGATCGATGAGGATGCGTAGCCGCTGGTGAAACGCAGCCCCTCGGCGGCAAGCCGGTCGATGTTCGGCGTCTTGATCCCGATACCACCGTTGCAGGAAATATCGCCGTAACCAAGGTCATCGGCCATGATCACCACGATATTGGGTTTTTGCTTCGTTGCGCCGGATGCGGTAAGCGCGGCCAGCGGGGCGAGCAAAGCCGCCGTCATCCGATTCAGTCGATTTTTCATCGATCGGTCTCCTTGCCTGTTTTGTTTCATGCTTTTCATTCGTGTTTCCGAATTCAGATTAAGGCGAAAGATTAGGGTAGCACCTTTATCTTTCCACCTAATCTTTCTACCCAAGGCAGCGGAGCCGCAACCAAAGTCTGAGCGCGGAGGGAAGACCCTCTGAGTCTCGTCGACATGGCCCCTGCCGAGCCGCCTTGGATATCAGTTATCAGTTATTTGTTATCCGGTTTTGCCTGTTTCAACAAGTTTTCTGTTACTCAAGACCTTCTTATCCAACGGGTTCTGAGTATCCTTTTTTAACTACGAAAAAATGATAGATTCTTCTATCGAAGAATCTAATCTCTTTGTTGAAGTCATTTAACTGCTTTCATTTCATTACTCTTCATTCCCCTCACGGCTTTAGCGGCGGCAGGATCAAGGCGTCCTTCAGACCGCTGCCGGTGTAGCCCGTCGTCCCGGGAGCCGCGAGCCGGTTATTGCGCAGCAGCACACGTTCCGAATCATCAACCGAAATGGTGCTGTGCGGATTGCGCAGTTCGCAGTCCTCGACGATCACATCCAGATTGCCCTTTTTGGAGATGATGATCGTTCCAGAATTATCTTCAGCCAGCCGATGACGCCGGTGCACCGTACAGCGCGTGACCGGAGCCGGCCCCCGGTTGGAAAATCCGCCGGAGGTGCGGATCCAACTGCTGCCTTCGTTAAATTCGTTATCAAAATACTGAAAATACCAGCTCGGCGAGTAGGCGCGCACCGGGCGCAGGCCGGTGACCGGATCGGGCTCACCCGGCCAATGGCTCGGAGCGCCACCGGGACCATCAAAACGCTCGCCGCCATAATTGAGCATCTCGGTCATATTCCAGGTTTTTGTGTTGGCGCAAATGACATCCACTCCCACGTCATAGCCGGGCACCACCCAGTCATAATTTTTGTAGGAGTTTCCGTCCATGATCCAGCGCGCCACCCCGGGGAGCAGGAAGAGGAAGGAATCCGAATCCGGTTCCACTTCAAAGGGTCGCTCCAAAACCACATCCCGCCCATTGAAGGAGAGCACCTCGCGCCACTGGCCGGCGCCGCGTCCGTCCTGAACGACCACCATCGGACGGGTCCAGTGCGCGGTTGTTTTCCAGTTTTTCCAGTGGGGAATATCGGGATCAAAGGAAAGGGTGACCTTGGTGGCATCGATCTTGCAGTCGCGTCCCGCGAAAGCCGCCGTGCTCAAGTCGCTGGTAAAATGGGAGATCGCCTGCGGACCATAGGGAGATTCATGTTCGTTGTGCGCATAATAGATGTGCCGGGCGTAGCCCGTGATATTCAAATACGTCCGGGGCGCCGTGGAGAGAAAGCGGTTACCTTCCAGAATCATCTCCCGCGCAGCCGAGTAACTGATGAACAGCGTGTTCGCCGCGATCGTATTGCCCGCGACCACGCCGTAATGGCCCACTTCCGTGCTGGTCCGTCCCTGCCAGATAGCCTCCTTGGAAGCCATTAAATCGCAGTTGGTGATCTGATAATTGTTCTTGGGCTTGATCAGAACACTGGCGGGACTGTATTCCATGGCTTCGTTGCCTTTGAGCAGCCAGGCGCGGTCCACCCGCACCAACACCTTGTTCATGCGAAAACGACCGGTGGCGGAAATGGCTTCCTTATAGGCGAAGGGGACGAACAACCCGATGTTTTCAATGCCGTAGTCGCTGCCTCGCAGGGCATCGATCTGCTTCAGCCCCAGCAGTTCCCCCGCCTTCTTGGGGTCTTCGTTGACATCCGCGTAAAACTTGTTCTCCAGACCCTTCTCGCCCCACCAGAGCAGCGACATGTTCTGCCCCGCCCCCCGGATTGTAGTGCGCGGAGGGATGTCCAGCCGTTCGGTGATCAGATATTTGCCAACCGGAAAATAAACGATTCCGCCGCCGTTCGCTTTGGCCTTGGCCAACGCCGCACGAATCCCCTCCATGCGATCCATGAACGGCTTGTATCGCTGACGGCTATTGATCGCCTCATCGACGGCTTTGGGCCCGTAGAAATCCAGCACGCTGAACACCTCCTGCGGCCACTGCACCGGCGGATCGATCCGGATCGCGGACACATCGCGCCACGCCGTATCGCCGCCCAGCCCGTTGTGCATCGCGGCCGTGTAGCTGCCCGGCTTGAGGTCGGACGGGATTTCAAAGGAGGCCGCAAAGGCATCCGCTTTCGTGGCCGTTAATTCAATCCCCTTCCCCGACTCCGGGGTCAGCCGCAGCACCGTTTTGCCGCCGAAATTCAGTGACTTGCCAAAGGCGCGCAGCCAGCCGCCCTGCGTAGCCGACTCCCCCTCGTCGCCCTGCGTCCACCACACATCCGGGGAATTGATCAACCACTCCTTAGAAGCCTTGCCGTCCTTGCCGGTGATTTTCAACATGTAAACGCCCTGCTTCCAATCCGCCGGGACGATGAATTTCAACGAGCTCTCCGACCCTTGCAGAACCTCCATCGTCTGCGGACCCGCAGCCCCTTGACCACTGTCAGCCAGCTTCGACAACTCCACCTTGGCCCCGTCAAACTCCGACCCTTGCACCAGCACCGTCTCGTCCGGACCCACCGGATCGGAGGCCCAGAAAATATGCGGCGTTTCAGCCCGGAGCGCCGCCGCGCCCAGCAGCAGGGCCGCACAGGAAATAAGCTGCATTAAACGACTTCTATCGATGTTGTATTTCATGGGTTTCTCCTGGTTAATCCACAATAGGTTTTAGCGACAATCATCAGACGCTTTTTGTTTTCGAAACTCCATTCCTGCGGTCTCCCTAGCATATTTCAAGCGATCAACAGAGCTGTGATTTAAAAGAATATGTTATAAACAAGCCCTTCCATAATGAAATACA
>JBILEA010000199.1:0-5392 GCA_044352355.1 Pontiellaceae bacterium
CCAGCAGTGAACCGTCTCGAACCATTTGCTCCGGGGGCGCACCTTGGGCAGAAAACATTCGGTATCGTTGTAGTCGCCGATACAGCTGCGGTTGTTGATCACCAGATGCGGCTGCAGGGCGCGCGCCTTGTCCCGCAGTTCATTGTCCATGGCACCGCCGTCGAACCAGAGCAGATCGATCCGCCCATAGCGGGTCAGCAGCTCCATGGTCCGTCCGTGAAAGTTTTCCCGGGCCTTCCGCCCCAGCTCCACCGGCTTCTCCGGCAGCACCACCGGCTCATGCTTCATGCCGAAAACGATCTCCGCATTCGGGTCGCCGTGGATCGTGTTGTCCGGGCAGAAGTTGAAGTTCCGATACTCGCGGTCCACATACCAGTCGGGCGGACAGACGTAGAGCCCGACCTTGAGACCATGCTTCCGGCAGGCCTCGATATACGGCCCGACCAGATCGCGTCCGCCGAGGTGCGTATGCACACCGATCTCGCTGTATTTGGACGGCCACATGGTATAGCCGTCGCAGTGGACGCAGACAAAGACGGCGTATTGGAACCCGGCCGCCTTGGCGGCCCGCATCCATTTGTCCGGATCGTAGTTCTTCGGATCAAAGCGTTCGGCCAGTTTCCAGTATTCCTCCGGCGTCACCTTGTTGGCGGGCGCACCGGCGGCATCCCAACTCGTGTTGGAAATCATCGCCCACGACAGGTCGAGTTTGCCGTGCACCGAGGCGATGCCCCAGGTGATGAACAGGCCCAACCCAGCTTTGGGAAACCACTGCGCCTCGGGATGGCTCGTGGGCACCGCGACATTTTTCATATTCAGCGCCAAGGCCGCATGCTGCGCCTCGGCTGCTGTCAGGATTTCTTTTTGTTCTGTTTCCATAGATTCACTTTCACATTGATCAGGGTTTAAGCGGCGGCAGGATCAAAGCATCCTTCAATCCGCTGCCGGCGCTGCCGCGACTCTCGACCTGGCTCGACCACTCCGGACGGATCATGGCCTCATCCAAGCCTTTGCCGATGTAGCCCTGTTCGGGCGGCACGGCGAAACGGTTGTTGCGGAGCAGCACGCCTTCCGGCTCGCTGACTTCGATCCGGCTGATGGGATCGCTCAGTTCACAGCCCTCGACCACCACGTCGCGGTTGCCGGTGTTCGAGATCACGATTTTCCCGGCGTTGTCGATGAAACGGTGGCGGCGGTGCACCGTGCAGCGCGTGACCGGGACGGGCCCCCGGTTGGTGAAGCCCCCGGAGGTCCGCACAATCGTATTGCCCCGGTGGTGTTCGTTGTCGAAATACTGGAAATACCAGTTGGGCGAATAGGGGCGCACCGGGCGCAAGCCGGTGACCGGGTCAGGCTCGCCGGGCCAGCCGCTCAGATGTTCCGGGTTACCGTGTGATCCCGTACTAAGACCATCCAGACGCTCGCCCCCGTAATTGAGCATTTCCGCGCAGTTGTAGAGTTTGTTTCCGGCCGTGATGACATCAATCCCCACATCGTAGCCCGGCACCACCCATTCGCAGTCTTCAAACACATTGTCTACCAGCAGCCAGCGCAAAATGCCCGGCAGCACCATCACAAAGGAGCCGGCATCCGGAACCACTTCGAAGGGCCGGTCGAGCACCAGTTCTTTCCCTTCAAAGGAAACAACGTTCCTCCATTGCCCCGCACCGCGCCCGTTCTGCACGACAAGGATCGGGTTTTTCCAGATATTGAGCTGGATCGGATCGGTGGTGTCCAGCCGTTTCGGCCAGGGCGGATCGCGGGGATCCTCCGGAAGCGTCACCCGGATTCCGCTGAACTCACACCCGGGGCCGGAGTGAGTCGCCGGGCTGAGATCAGCCGTGAAATGAATACCGCCCTGGGGGCCGAAAAACGAATCCATCCGGTTGCGGGCGATGAAAATGTGCCTCCCGCCCCCGATGATGTTAAAGAAGGTCAGCGGCGAGGTCCCAAAAAACCTGTTCTCCTCGAGGATGACTTCGCGCCCCCCTTCAAAGCGCAAGGGGGATTTGTTGGCCGCGATCCGGTTGTTCGCGATCACGCCGTAATTGCCCAGAAAGATTCCTGTTTTGGCCGCCATGAGGTCGCTGTTCGTGATGCGGTAGTTGTTCGCCGTCCGGATCAGCCATTGATCGGGCTCCATCTTAAACGTATCCGGTCCCCGCATAAGCCAGGCGCGGTCCACCCGCATCAGCACGCCATCCATGCGGAAGCGGCCGGTGGCGACCACCGCGTTCTCATGCTTGAACGGCACGTAGAGGGCCATGTTCTCGATCCCGAGATCCGTGCCTGCAATGCAGTCATTCTGCCGCTTTCCAAGCCGGTCAACGTCCTTATCGGGATCCGTGTAGACACAAAGCCCGAACTTGGATTCAAGCCCCTTCTCCGCCCACCAAAGCAGGGTGAACCGGTCGCCATCGCCGCGCAGGACGGTTTTCGGCGGAATTTCGAGTTTTTCGGTGATGAGGTATTTTCCGGTCGGGAAATAGACAATACCGCCGCCGTTCGCTTTGGCCTTGGCCAACGCCGCGCGAACCCCCTCCATGCGGTCTTCAAATTTTTGGTAGCGCTGGAGGCTCTTCTTCATTCGATCCTTTGCACCCTCTCCGTAGGAGTCCAGCACGCTGAAGACCTCCTGCGGCCACTGCACCGGCGGGTCGATCTGCACGGTGGCGATCTCGCGCCACGCCGCATCGCCGCCCAGACCGTTGTGCATCGCGGCTTGATACATTCCATGCTTCAGATTGGACGGAATTTCAAAGGTTGCCGCAAACGCATCCGCTTTTGTGGCGGTCAGTTCGATCTGTTTTCCAGACTCCGGCGTCAGCCGCAGCATCGTTTTGCCGCCAAAATTCAACGACTTGCCAAAGGCTCGCAACCAGCCTCCCGGCGTGGCCGCCTCACCCTCGTCGCCCTGCGTCCACCATACATCCGGGGAATTGATCAGCCACTCTTTGGAGGACTTGCCGTCCTTGCCGGTGACTTTCAGTGCGTAAACCCCCTGCTTCCAATTTGCCGGGACGATGAACTTCAATGAACTCTCCGACCCCTGAGCAACGGGTATAGTTGACCATTTCCTGTCCCGTCCAAGTTGCTTCAACTCCACCTTGGCCCCTTCAAACTCCGACCCTTGCACGAGCACGGTCTCGTCCGGCCCCACCGGATCGGAGGCCCAGAAGATATGCGGCGTTTCCGCATGGAGCCCTGCCGCGCCCAGCAGCAGGGCCGCCCCGGAAAGGAGTTGAATTAAACGATTTCGACAGACGGTAATTTTCATAGGTTTCTCCTGGTTAATACATGGGTTTTTCTAAAGGGTTCACGGAGTGCCTGCGTCCGGCATCTCCTTTAACTTTTTCTTGCCGATACGTCGCATCATCCAACCGAACGCGCTCATGCCGCCGCCGATGCAGAGAAAGGCCATCCAGCCGCTGCGCGGGTTGGGAATCAGTGCGCACAAAAGCAGAAACGCCCCGATGATCAGGCTCAACTGACCGACGATCAGATACTGCATGGCATCTTGATCTAGCCCGCCCTCAGCCACGTTATCAACCGGGGTGTGCAAATCTCTAAACAGGCCTTCGACCCGCTCATGGTGTTCTGCGGAACTCTTGCGGTAAAACAGCATGGTCCCGAAATACCAGGCTAACGACACCCCCATGGTGATCACGCCTACAAACACAAACTGGCCATCAATAAACTCTCTTTCGGTAAGCGCCGCAGCCGAGCGGAGCAGGAACTGGCCGAGTTCGTTCGAAAACACCATTTTCGATAAGGCCGCGGCCGCGATCCCCACCAGCACCGTGGACCAGCCCGACCAGGGCGGCGTACGCTTAACGAAAATGCCCATCACCATCGGGACCATCATCGGCGGCAACACCATCGCGTTAAAGAGCTGGAAAAAGTCGAACAGATTGAGCGTCCGCATCGAATCGATGGATAGCGCAAGGATAACCAGTAGCACGCCAAGTACGAGAGTCGTGGCTTTACCGATCAGCACCTGCAAGCGTTCGCCGGCATTGCGATGAATGTACTTAAGATAGACGTTGCGGACAAAAAACCCCGAGTTCATGTTCAGCGCGTCATTGAGTGTATCCATCGTGCAAGTGAACATGGTGAGCACGACAAGCCCGAGCAGCCCGTCGGGTAACACTTTAAAGCACATGGCCAGAAACGCCCCTTCCTCAGGTGATTTCAGATTCGGGAATATCGCCGCCATATCGGGGTAAATAACCGCCGCGCACATGGCCGGAATCTGCAGGACGACGCAAAGTAAGAAGAGGTTCGGCAACACATAAAGCAAGGCGGCGCGACGGGCGTGCGAATCGTTCTTTGCGCGCACGTATTTGATCCCGTTACGCATATCCATCGACCCGAACATGACGCTCGTGACAATGTTCCACCCCATCCAGATGTAAATCAGCGCCGTATTTGTGCCCAGGTCAAACTTGATGTGGCGCTCGGGGATCGCGTTAAGGAAACCGCTTATCCCTCCGATTTCCGGCAGACCGAGCGAATACAGAATGACCGTGAAGACGATGGCGTACATGACCAGCCCCATGATCATAGAGGCAAAGGAGACCCCCCACTGCCCCCCCATGCAGGCGAGCACGATCACCACGGCACCGATACCAACGCTGGTGGCCGAGACGCTCGCGCCCAGTGCCGTGCCGATGAAGACAGCCATGCAGTTGAGGCTCACCGCGCCAATGAAAATGTAAAGCGGCAAGGAGATCCACGTGAAAAACTGCTCCGTTCCAAACCCATAGCGCCGGAACACCGCCTCCATGGAAGTGATCACCCGCAGTCGCCGGAAACGCGGAGCCAACATGTAGGCCACAACCGCAATCGGAATGGAGGTCACCCACCAGGTCAGGGGAAGAATAAATCCGTCGTTGTAGCATTTCGCAGCTGCTCCGGTGAACACCCAGATGTTAAAATTATACATCATCGTGCTCATGCCGACAAGCCACCACACCATGTTGCCGCCGCCCCGGAAGTAATCGCTTGCATTTTTATTCAGGTGCTTGCAGATGAATCCAACGGAAACCAGAAAGAGCATACCGAAAACAATGACGCCGTAGTCCCAACCCGAAAAAGGTCTGATTAATTCTGTATCCATTGCGATGAATCCTTTTAGTTTCAGTAAGCGGTTCCGTAATAGTTTTTAGCGGCAGCCACCGCTTTTTCGTCGATCTCCAACCGCACGGAAAGCCGGCCCAGCGAGCCAAACCCGTAATGGTATTCCGGATCCAGATTGGGCTCCAGGCGGCGCGCGTTAAAGGCCGTCACATAGACCGTCCAGCTTCCATCCTTCTCCGGAAGCAGGCTCAGCGGCGTACGCAGCCACCCGAGCCAAGCCGGTCGCTTGCCGACCCAATCCACCGTGCACTCT
>JBILEA010000183.1:0-5690 GCA_044352355.1 Pontiellaceae bacterium
CGGATGACGGCGTAGCTGTCAGGGTCAAAGAACTCCCAATACCTGCCGGACGCCAGCTGCTAGTCGGACTCACCGAACCGGAACCGGACGTTACGACTTCCAACCAGTAATTGGTGTTCCAGTTCCAGACGATGGAAGAAACCAGACCGGTCAACATGATGCCGCCGGTATTGGTGGAAGCTCCGGATACAGGCACCGAACCGGAGCCGCTCCACCCCACCGAAGTCCATTTGGTCAGACCGGAAGTTACCGCGCTTTCCACCGAACAGGTCACCGTCGCCCGCCAAGCGTACAGATTGGTTCCAACGCTTGGAACCGGACGACCATGCGCCGAGCTAACGGTAAGGCGGTAATCGCGGGAATCCATCACCCTATTGACCGTGGCCGAATTTGTGTCGCCTAACACCGCCGCCGCCAGTAATATGAAACCACCCGCTACTTTTAAGGTTTTCATTTTTTTATTCTCGTTCTTAATTCATCATTCAGAAATCAGCCATTAGCATTATGTAGCCGTAACCGGCTATGGCAGGGTCCTGGCGGCGCGAAAGCCGAGGCCGATCCGTTGACCAGGCCAAAAAAAGTTGCGCTGCGCCGAACGGCACTCGCGCGCGTCGCCGTTCCAACCCCCGCCCCGATTCACGCGATTCACCCCCGACGTCGCACCCGGCGGATCGCTCACCGTACTAGGATACGTTCCATACCAGTCCAAGCATAGCTCACATACGTTGCCGTGCATGTCATACAATCCCCACTGATTCGGCGGGTACGAACCCACCTTTGCAGTGCCAACGCTCGTGTCGCCATCCTGCGTATAGCCACTTCCACCGTTATACCAGTACCGGCCCACCGCCGCCATGTTCGCATCAGAAGCTGTATTGGCTAGGTTTTTCCCGCTGTTCAGCGCCGTAGTCGTGCCTGCCCGGCAGGCGTATTCCCACTGTGACTCCGTCGGCAGATCAAAGGATACTAGCCCGGTTTTACTCCGCAGTTTGCCCATGAACGAGTCCGCATGAACCTGCGCAGAGGCCGGCCAATTTGGACTGATCGCGTTATTCGTCGGGTTCTCCCGTATGTCGTAATAGCTGACCTGATCCACCGGACGCGAAGCGTAATAGGCGGCGTTGTTGAAATAACTCGGCTTGTTCCCCATCACCAACTCCCACTGTCGCTGCGTCACCTCAAAGACCCCAATATAAAAATCCTTGGTCAACGTCACCGTGTGCCGCGACTCATCATCGTCTGCCCCAAACTCGCTCCCAGGGCTACCCATGATAAACGAACCAGCCGAAATTTTACGCATCACCAGTTTTGTGGTCTTGTACGTGTCTGTCCACCCCCCCGCCGGCACCGCACTTAGATAAGATATCGGGTAGCTGTCCTCGCCCGTCCCGCCGGAAAGATCAATCACTAGATAGTCGCCCAACACCGGCACCTGCCCGTCATCCGCCATGACAGAAAAACTTAAGGTGGCAACATTCCCGTTCCAGTCTGCGCCCATGTTCCAAACCATAGACTTGCCTGTGCCGGTGGAAACGCCCTCGCCCACAGCACCGGTTAAACTAGTCGCATGGACCTTTGTGGAACCGTTGCTCACCGTCAGTGATATGGTCGCGGCGTTGGTCATCGTACTGAAAACATCGTAGGTAATATCCACCAGCTTCGTTCCCGGCCTTTGAGCAACCGCCAGATTGGCGACCGTTACCTCAGCAGCAGCCATCAATGCTGAACCGGCCAAGACCAACTGAACCTGCCAAAAAATCTTTATCCATTGTTTCATCGACAAAATTCCTTCCATGAAATTGCCAAGAATATAGTCCATATTTACTCATTTTGGACAGCGGTTTTAGCGGAAATTCTTGAGTCTAATTCGGTCTAATTCGGTCTTCAAATCTGTGTGATTACGACTGTATCCTCAGGCCAAGCGGGCGGTTTTATATCTTCGTTTTTACTCCAAAAGCAGATTCAGCCAGGGCATGGCTTTGATTCTTTCGAATACCACAGAAACCGTGGTGTCGACGGTGATGTTGGTGATCGTCAAAGCTTCCTGTCCTGCGTTGCGAATCTCACCATTGACCAACCAGTGTTTAAATTTGTATCCAGCAGCCGGCGTAGCTGTCAGGGTCAAAGATCCTCCCATACTTGCCGCAACCGCCCCTGATGGGGACACACGGCCACCGCCAGCTGAAACGACAATCTCAACCACAGGGGTAAAAGACACGCCGATGCGGCCCTCGACATAATCATCCAGGAAGCTAAGAATTGCACCAGAGCCATCCGTCGTCGTAGTTCGTCGCATACCGGCAAACGACAATTCGCCATTTTTAACAGCCACAATCGGGAACCGCATCTCATTCTGCAAGGGGTTAGTTTGCCTGTACAAGGTTTTAACCGTCCACCGGGTTCCGTCATGATGCGCGTAACGTATTTGACCGGAGTATCCTCGTTGATGCCAAATTGCCCAGTGTTGAGCCGCATAATCACAAAAGACAATATGCGGATGATTCTGACGGTCAAAGATCAGATAGGGATACGCACCTGTAAACTTCGCGCCATCCCCGGCGGAATAGCCATCAGGCGATGTGACAATCGCCTCACGGGTCCAGGTTCCATTTGCCTGCCGGCGATGATAGAGAAGGTTGGCATAACCCGCAGATCCGGTGGATGCCCGCTCAACGTAAAAACTGGCCACCGCTACGTTCCCCGTGGAATCTACCGCCAACGAACCGCCCCAAGCAGCCTCGGCGGAATCGTCAAGTGGCGCAGAAACGATTTCCCTTTTCCACGTCCCGGTAATATCGGAGACATACCGGAGCTCACTGCGGTATTTATTATTAGGATAGTTTTCGTAAGATATGTAAAACTCAGGCGTATAGAGAACATGACTAACCCCGTTTTGATCTACTTTAAAATTAAAATACCGGGGTGCGAGATACGGATCAAGGTATTCAGACTTGCTTTGAAAGGTGTCAATAGTGATCCACCGCCAAGCTCCATCGCCTGCATTACTGCCCAGATAGAGTTTGGTGTCGTATGGTTCCTGACTTGACGGTTTGCCACAAACGAGAATCCGAAGCGATCCATCGGGTGCAAAGGCCGCCGCTACAGCAGACCACAAGCCGTATAGCGGACAATCCAGCCAATCAGGCAGATAACCCGCGTAATTCACAAACTTCCCGCTAAGGGGATTTATATCATTCGGAACAGAAACATTCTCAACCAACTCCCATGCGTCGCCGGTTTTTCTACGCCACACACCATAATCCACAATGTTGGGTCGACCTTGAGGGTCAAATAACAACATTGGTTCTGCTCCACCAAAATCAAGTACTTCCGTTTTTACACTGCCGCCGATTTCGCGCTCACGGTAGCATAAAAGCCCGCTAGATTCGTCCTGCAGAATCTGACACAACGTGCCGCTGGGGGAGTAGCCGAGCGTGGAAATTCCTTGCCCGGGAATTTTAAAAACCAGCGCGGAAAAGTTTGCCACGAGAGTCCGGTTAGTCACCGCCAGGAATACATACGACTTGCTCGTGCTCACTGCAGTCCCGTTTTCCGTCCAGGTCACAAACCTAAAGCCACTATTGGCGGTGGCGGTCACAGTCGCCAGAGTTCCGAATGTTTTGACTCCGCCTCCACTTGCGGTACCACCAGCTGTAGGGTTACAACTAAGTGTCACGGTGGAAGTTGTTGTCGCCATCACAGTAGGACGTCCATCATATGTCGAAGTCCAGCCGGTGGTTCCCGGCAAATAATAGACTTTTGCAGATGAACCGAGAAACGCATCTGAACCAAAACCAGGCGCATTACCTTGGAAATAAATTCCGCCCAGTCTATTGCAGCCGAAAAATGCCATGTACGCGATGTAGGTGACGCTATTTGGAACCACAACATCGGTCAGCAAAATGTTATAAATGAACGCCGATTTCCCTATACTGGTAACTCCAGCAGGAATCGCGTAGTTCCCAGCTTTACCCGGTGGGCATAGAACAAGCATTGTTCGGTTCTTATTAAACAAAACCCCATCTAAACTACTATAAACCGAATTACTCTCATCCACCGTGATCGCAACCAAGCCGTAGCACTGCCCAAACGCGTCATAACCAATGCTGGTGACACTATTAGGAATTTTGATGGTCGTTAATTCACTACACGCAGTAAATGCAGAAGAACCGATATTCGTTACACCAGATGAAATCGTAACGTTGGTCAGATATGAACAGAGATAGAATGCATTGTCGCTGATACTAGTGACACCATTGGGAATTATAACATTCCCAGCTCTACCGCGAGGACATTTTATAAATCGAGTCCCGCTCTTATTGTATAAAAGTCCATCTAAACTACTATAAACCGAGTTGGATGCATTCACCGTGAATGCAGTGAAATTGCCGCAACCAATAAAGTTATCGGCAATATTGGTGATACTAGCGGGAATTTTGATATTCCTCAGATTGGTAGAATAATAGAAAGCATCGTATGCGATTTTGGTGACGTTTTTGCCATTAAAATCATCAGGGATGATCACCTCCGCGGCAGAGCCAGTATATTTGGTGATGGTGATCGTGTTGTCAGTATTGGTTGTGTAAGTGTAATCACCAGCCTGAACCACAATCGGAAATGAAAAAACCGCCAACAGTCCAACCATCTTCATCCATTTTTTCATCGGCGACTCCCTTTCGTAAAATTGCCGTCGAATATAGCCACCCCCCCCGTGTTTTGGACAGCGGTTTTTGCAGAAATCCGCCCCAGACTCCATGCTCCCCGCCCATGCTCGATGTGCCGAGGTTGTCCAAAGTCAAAGGTCTAAAAGTCGAAGGTCAACATCCTGCGTTCCACAACTCACAAATTTCCTCGGCTCTGCCGAGACCCATCAACTGTCATTCAGCAACCCATCAACTGCGCCGAATAGCGCAAAGCGTTATTCGAGGAGCAGATTCAGCCACGGCATGGCGACATTTTTCTGGAAGAAGATTTCAACCGCCAGGGGTGCGGTGCTGGTCAGCGCCAGAGTGAGTTGGCCTTTGTTCCGTTCCGCTCCGTTCACCAGCCAATATCCCATCCGGTAGCGGGGATCGGGATCGGCGGTGATCGTCATTATTGAACCCGCAGGTTTCCAACCACTGGAAACATCCACCGTGCCGTTACTGGGCGTGACAACGGTTAGATAATAGTTGGTGCTCCAGCGCCAGGTCAGGGTGGCGTTATTAGTCAGCGTCATGCTGAAACTGGTTGCTGTGCCGGAAAGAGGAAGGTTTCCGGTCATCGTCCAGCCGGTGCAGACATATCGAGTGCCCCCGTCTGTCACCGGAGAGCTGACCGAACTGGTTACAACACTCCCTTTTGCATAAGCCCTTCCACAGGAATTGCCGGTAATGTTAAGGAGACAGCCGACGGCAGTCGGGCGCCCGGCGAAGGTCGTTCCCCAACCAGTGGTGCCCTCCCGATAATAGACAGTTGCTTTACTGTAGTAACCAAATACATCCGCCCCGACGGCGGGCGCATTGCCATTAAAATAAACCGATTTCAGGCCAGCGGAATCGAATGCGAGATCTCCTATATCGTCAACACCGGAACCGATCACGATACGGATTAAGTCATCACACAGAGAAAAGGCCCTCGCCCCTATACGGATTACGCTATCAGGGATCGCTATGCTGAACAGCCCGCTATTATAAAACGCATAATCATGG
>JBILEA010000184.1:0-5666 GCA_044352355.1 Pontiellaceae bacterium
GAACCAGTCCGGATTGATCCAGTTGAAATTAAGAATCTCCTCAACCGTTGTGTCTTCACCGAACGGATACGTATGAACGACACTGTGTTTTTCACCGCCGCTCTCGCACTCCACCATTGCACAGCCGTAGACCGTCTCGGTGACTTTCCGGCCGTTCTCAATCCAGCTCTTCAATTCCGGACCGATGTAATCCGGCGAGCAATCCCGGATATCTACCTCATACATGGAATAAATATCTTCATAGCCGGATAATCCGTGCGCTTTGACAATCTTATCCTTTACATAATCCATCGCTTCAAAATTCACCGGCACTCGGTCGGGTTGCCGTCTCTCAATCGCACACCGTACCCGTTCTTTACTGTTCACAATCAATTTTCCTCCTTCAGTTCCCGAATCTGGAAGTTGCAATAAGCGCTGTTCAGGCTACGGCGTACCATACTTTTTAAAAGCATTGCACATGGTCTGCATATATTCGTGGGTGGCACGAATAGCTTCCGGTTGCGGATACGTTTTGGCGATAAATCCACCGCGCGGCGAAGCGAATGCAGCGACCATCTGCTTCACCCGTTCGTCAATTTGTGCGGCATCCAGCTGAAGGGTGGTTTGAATATCCAGACAGCAGAAAAAGCAGATCCGCCCGGCAAACCGTTCCGCCAGAAGACTGATGCCCATGTTGTCCTGCTGATCCATCTGTATCACATCCAACCCGATCTCAATCAGATCATCCATGATCTCAACAATCTGTCCGCAGGTGTGCGAAAAAACCTGCATGTTGCGGGCATGCGCGGCATCAAACAGTTTCTTAAACCTCGGCTTGAAAATATCCCGCCACTTCTCCGGGCTGATCATCAGCCGGTCTTGCAGCCCCATGTCTTCAATCAGAATCACGCCGTTGACGCCGCGGTCAGCCATCATTTCAACCGTCCCGATTGCGCTCTCCAGTAACGCATCAACCAGCTTTTCAATGTTTTCCTGATTACCAGCCGTCTGCATCATGAAATCCAGAAAACCGAACAAATGCAGCAAGATCTGGAACAGTCCGTGCGGCAACATCCCGAGCACATATTTTTCACCCGCATTCGCCGCCACCTGTTTTTCAAGCGTGCGGTAACGGGATGGTATGTTGAACTGCGGAATTTTATAGTCGCTGGCATCCTCCACGTCTTCGAGCGGAAAAAACTTGGGCTCACCAAACGATCCGCTGCCTTCCATGGTTTCCCAGACACACCCCCATTCATCGATCCGTTTACACGGATCTCCGGATTCCGGTGCATGTTCCGGTTTATCCAAAAACACCCACATGAAATCCTCGCCGTACCGGTGTCCGTTGTCAGGGGTCCGATTACTGTCGAAGTTATAAGGGATCCGGGGCGGATTCTGAAAACTCACTGCCCGCCGTACAATCTCGCAACTGGTCATCTATCTATTTTCCTTTCCCTGGTTATTCGCCTCAAAACTCAAGAAGCTGCTGTGCAAACAGGGCGGCTGGCGGATTGGTCTTGGTTCGACCGGCCAGCTTGATCTGGCAGACAAAAACCCGACCGGCGCCAACTGCCTTTTCGGCAACGGCAAGCGCACTGCTCCAGATACCGCTGCTGTCGGTATTTCCTCCGGTGAGAATCGGCGTAAAGCCAGACGCTGTGAAGGTTGACAGCAGCAGAGCGGTCACACAATCCGCCTGCGGATCATACCAGCGGGAGAAGTCGTGCGGAGCAAACCCATCGACCAACGGGTGCCCGGTCTGACGCGACGCGAAATGCAGCGGATTAAAGTGACTTTGCTTCACCACGATGCGGCTGCCGGCAATCTCATAGTTGCCCGGGGGCAGTTCCAGAAACACCGCCTTAGCCCCGCCGGAAACCGCAGCATTCACCACCGGCGCGTTCGACTGATACGCAACGAAATCGTCGATCAGAAGTACGGCGGCCCCGTCGCAACTCTCCTTTACATCGAGATCCAACTCCTTCGCCAGACGTGCCGCAGATCCCGATTCAGATCCGAACACGGCGGCCGCAATACGGGCCTTACGTGCCAGCTTCGGAAACACTTCGATCTCAACCGTATGATCATTGATCACAGTTCCGGATGCATCAACCACTGCGAGACGGGCAGTTACCATGGTGCGGCTTGAAACCTCGGGAGTCTGAACGGTTACAAAGCCCTGAAACCGGCTATCCCAACCGGGCGCTGCTGCGGGGGCGCTGCCGCCGGCAAAAATGCGTCCGTTGCATTCGAACTGGTAACGGAGCGTGCATGCTTTCAAGGGATTCGGGGTATCGTTGGATATCCAGGCTTCAAGCCGTAACGGTTCACCGGAGAACAGACGCGACCGGTCGGTGCGCAACGTTGGCAGAACCGGCGCCAGCGCATCACGATAAGCAAAGAACGCCTTTTTCGGACGCCGCTCGCAATCCATGATCGTTTTCATCCAGCCGGACGGAAACGCGTCGATAAACAAATGAATCGCAAAGGTATTCATCCGGCGGTCACGCCGGAAGGCCTCGGTCATAATAGCCGTCGAGTGCGCCTGATGATCCTGACTGACCCGAATCCAGTCCTCCAGTGTGTGCTGGGTATCAAAAAAGAAATAATGAAACTTGCCGGTTTGAGCCAGACGGATGAGGGAAGGGCTCCACGTCTTTTCCTCTTCGGCGTTTTGGGGCAGCCATTCTTTTGGATACCGCCGGCGCATGAGATCGGAACATTCCAGCCCTTCGGCCCCGAATTCGCCGCATCCATGATACCAATCCGGCTTTACCGGCTGCCATCCGCCTTTGAGCAGACGCCCGATATCAATACCCTGGCCGTTGTACCAGCAGGGATAGCAATGCCGATCGGAAATTCCGGGCGCTGGCGGATCGTAGTCACCGTCGCAAGCTTTAATGACCCGATCCGGATTCAGCATATGAACGATATCATCTGCCGCACGGAACAAATTTTCCATTTCAACACGGCTGATCTGACGGTGCGGCTGATTGTTACCATTAGAAGTTGGCTCATTGATGTAGGTAACCATGATGCAACTGGGGTGCGAGCGGATCAGTCGCTCCATCTCGCCCGCCTGCCGCAAAATCTCACAATACTGACTGCGTCGAATAACATGGAACGTCGGCAAGTCCGTCTGGATCAGCAAACCGAGCCTGTCGCAACAGTCATAAACCTCAGGTTGTACCGGACGTTGCGTCAGGCGCAGGAAATTCATATTACAGATCTTCGCCAGCAGGATGTCATCGCGAAGCTGATCCCAATCTTTATGAAACACGCACTGCTGTTCATGGCCCATCGTATTCGCACCGCGCAACCGGATGGGTTTCCCGTTCAGTAAGAGCTCGCCCTTGGGATCGCTGGATTCATTCATCCGGAAGGTACGCATGCCGAAGCACCGGTCAGCGGTATCAAGCACCTTCCCTGATTCGTCGAGGATCTCGACACGCAACCTGTATAACCACGGCTCGTCCTGCGTCCACCAGCGGAATGAAGACATCTCAAATCCTACCGCAATGCTGTTCAGCCCTTTCTCGACATACAGCGGAATCGGCTTCAGGTAGGTGCCGCTGGCCTTGGCCATCGCAATCTGGAAATCGTCGTTCATGCCGCACTGCTTGATGACACTCGGAACATGCACAACTCCTTCAAACACCGTCTGTTTAAAATTCTCGCCATAGAGCGAAAGCCGGAATCGGCGGATATCCTCTCCCGGCAGACACTTGAACACATCAATCACGGCCTCCGCCCGGTTTTCATCCGGCAGCGGACGCACAAAAATATCATCAATGAATGTTTCGGAGCAGAATTCCACCGACACATCCTGATAGATGCCCATGCCAGGCGGGCAGTGATGCCAACCGAACTCCGAATCGTCATAGCCGAGGCCGGTAGCGGCATAAACTTTATCGCCGCCATGACCTCCGGTGGGTGAAATACTGCCCATAAGGACGAAGTCGTTTTCCACCCGGACCACGAGTGTATTTTCGCCTTCAATCGCGCACGCGGTAAAATCGCAACGGAACGGGGCGAAGAATCCCTCGTGAGAGCCAAGATAATTGCCGTTCACGAAAACGTGAGCCTTGTAATCCACCCCTTTGAAGCAGACAAACGCCCGTCCGCAGGCAAGATCTTCGGCCTGTATCCTGAACGTTGTCCGGTAATAGGTGGTCGCAACGCCGAGCGGGCCTCCGTAATGCGGAACTGTGACAGATTCCCACTCCCCCTCCCCGCGCAAAACACCTGAAAAATCTTTCGCGTCATTTTTCGTTTGCAGACGCCAGTCGAAGCGGGTCAGGTATTGCGAACGCCGCGTCTGAATTGCCGCGGCGGGCGCAAGATTCTGCATAAACGGTACGTAGCGCGTCCGGAAAACATCCAGTTCTGCCGCTAATTCCTGTTCAGTAGACATCTTGCGGAGCGGCGCAAACTGAGCCGATCCGGTTTTTTCCACTGGAAGTTCCACGTCCGGCAGTACCGGCGGTTGCGGTTCAACCAGACTGCTGTCCCGGTATTCCACCCGTTGCGCGGCCACTGCCGCAAAAAAATCGTGGTTCGTTTCTTTTGCCATATCTTTCCTTACTCTTGCTGTTTCGCTCCGATGATAAACGAAGCGGTCTTTTAAATTTCTTTTTTACATTCCTGCGGACGCAGGGCGATAAATGCGGAACCCCGAAATCCCCGTTCCCGGAGAAACGGTCAGTATATGTTCTCCGTTGACGGCACCCTGCAAAAGCACCGCCGACGCCCCGTCTTTCAGCGCCGGCAAAGTGCCGGCATGGCACGGATAGGTCTTCCAGGTCGTCTTAAAACCGGACATGACGCCCTTGCTTGACCAATCGCCGGGTTCAATAACCACCCGGCCCGACTGTGAAACAAATCTCCGGCTGACCCGGCCGGTTCCGTCTTCACCGGTAACAGATCCTTCGACTTTGAATGCGCGCCCGCCATCCGGCGTGGAATCTTCCAGACAAGTCAGCGTCCACGTCTCTGCCAAAGGGGTCTGCTCGAACTGAACACATTTGATCGCCGGAAACCACGGTGCCGGGAATCCGGCACCGAGTGTACTGGTCCGGGTCGCCGCCCAAAGCTCCCGATGTTCTGCCGCCGGCTTTCCGTCAAGAATGAGTTCAAGTGCGCCGCCCGAAGACGACCCGTCTGTAATCGCATCAACCCGGTTCCCGGAAAAACGCAATGTCAGAGCGCCGTCCGGAGTCCGCGTAACCGCCGGAGAATCAAGGCCGATTTGGGTAACCCGCCCGGCGGAGGCAGCGCCGTCACCCATTTGAGGAATGCGCAGCAGCTCCTCATTGACACACTTTGCCAGCAGCGCACAGCCTGCATCATTCAGGTGAATCGTATCGCGCAGCAGCGACTGGGCCTCTTTGCCATTCTCACTCAAATACCGGATCCATTTAGCCCGCACATCAATCAGCATGCAATCATAGCGCCGGGCGATATCGGCCATCTGACCCGTGCGCCGGTCGGATTCTTCCTGATTCGTCTGGGGCTGGGTGCTGATGTGGTCGGTATGCAGAATAATTTCCGCGCAGGTGCGTTCCCGCGTTTTACGGATGATTTCTTCGTACGGTTCCATCGGGCCGTACACATGAAAAATCAGCAGATCGGGATACCAGGGATAAAGATCCGGTTCGGCTGTCCGCACCAGACTGGGAGATGTG
>JBILEA010000185.1:0-5621 GCA_044352355.1 Pontiellaceae bacterium
CCCTTAACTTCTTTTTTAAGATCAGACCGATCCGTCTGATCCGACAAATCATGAACACTCTTCCCGATTGGTTGAACCCTGAGCCCTGGCTGAACCGGAACTTCTCCGCTTTAGAAGTCCGGCAGGCGCTCGGCGCAGAGTCGCCGGACGAAACCACGCTCGCAGCACTGCTTTCACTGGCAGCGGCGGATTTTCTCGAGCCGATGGCGGCGCGTGCGCAAGCGCTGACCCGCCGCCATTTCGGATGCACCGTTCAGCTCTACGTTCCGCTTTATCTTTCCAGCCATTGCTCCGGCGGCTGTGCTTATTGCGGCTTCGCTGCCGATCGTCGCACCGACCGGCACGCGCTGAATTTCGCATCGGTCGAAAAAGAACTGGAAGCCATCCACACAATGGGCTTTGAAGAAGTGCTGTTGCTGACCGGAGAACGCTCGTCGCAGGCCGATCTCGATTATCTGCGTGAATGCGTCCGGCTGGCGGCAAAAAAGTTTCATAACGTCGCCATTGAGGTCTTTCCGATGGCGGAAGCAGAATACCGCTCGCTGACCGAAACGGGCTGCACCGGCGTAACGCTTTATCAGGAAACTTATCATCCGGAAACCTACGATACGATGCACCGCTGGGGCCCGAAAAAAGATTTCTTCCAGCGTCTGGAAGCTCCATCGCGCGCTCTGGCGGGCGGACTGCGTTTCGCCGGACTCGGCGCACTGCTCGGCCTCGCCGATCCTCGGTATGATATGCTCGCGCTCTACCGCCACGTCCGCCATTTACAAAAACTTCACTGGCAGGCCGGACTGACCGTTTCGTTTCCTCGTATCCGCACGGAAGCGGGCGGATTTGTTGCGCCGCATCCAGTCGACGAAAAAATGCTCGCGCAAATCATTTGTGCCTTCCGCATCTGCCTTCCGGATGTCCCGCTGGTTCTTTCCACCCGTGAAGGATCGGCATTCCGCGACGGCATGGCCGGAATCGGCATTAACAAAATGAGCATCGCCAGCAAAACCACCGTCGGCGGTTACGGCAGTGAAGGATCCAAAGAAGGTCAGTTCGACGTCAGCGACGACCGCAACCTCGACGAATTCTGCACCATGCTGCGCACGAAACAACTGGAACCGGTCTTTAAAAACTGGGACGGCGTTTACCGGTAGTCATGCGACCGGTGATTTCATATACGTCATTCTTCATTAGCGTTTATTGGCGTTTGGCCCAAGCATGGCGCGGATCTTCGCGATATCTTTTTCAATCTGCACAACGAGCACTTCTTTAGACGGAAATTTCTCAACCGAACGAATTTTTTCAACCAAGCGAACTTCAATAGGCTGCCGGTAAAGATCGCCGTCAAAATCCAACAGGTAAACTTCGATGACCGGCTCGTGATCGCCAAATGTTTTGCGTTCGCCGATGAAAACGGCGGAAGGGAACGGAAGAGTCAAAGGACGCGAGTCGAAGGACGAAGGTCGGGACTTGGAATCCGGACTTTTGACTTTCGACTTTTGACTTTCGACTTTTGTGAACGCGGCATAGACGCCGGGCGCAGGAATCAGTTCGTTATCCGGCTCGATGTTGGCGGTGGGAAATCCAAGTCCGCGTCCGATGCCTCGCCCTTTAACAACGGTGCCGAAAATACAAAAAGGGCGGCCCAGCATTTGTTCTGCCAGCGGGACGTCCCCATCGCGCACAGCCTGCCGGATGTGCGTACTGGAAATCCGCTCGCCATTAAAAAGCACCGGGGATACGGCAGTGGCCGTAATCCCATGTTCGCCGCAGAGTTTTTCCAAGGCTTGGAATTTTCCGCGCGCTTGATAACCAAAAGACCAGTCAGTTCCGCAAACAATCCCCTTAAGCGTCGGCAGTTTTTCCCAAAGACTGGAAAGAAACTGTTCCGGTTCCGTGTGCGCGAACGTTTTATCGAACGGAATAACGATCACGCCGTGCACCCCGAGCGCTTCAAACTGCCGCAATCGGCAAATCTCTACGCTGATCAGCTGCGGCGCTGTATCCGGACTGAGTATTTTGGCGGGATGCGGGCTGAACGTGAAGACCCATGCTTCGCCACCGAGCATTTTAGCCTGTTCGACGGCCGTGGAAATGACTTTCTGATGGCCACTATGCACGCCATCAAAGCAGCCCATCGCGAGAACGACCGGTTTATCCGTTACCGGAATTTCCAAAATGTTTCTGACTAATTCCATAATTGAATTTAGACAGCATAACAGGATTAACCCGATAGAGAACCCTGAATTTTATTCATCCTTCGATCCGGCAATCTGGTCGAACACGTTCCATTAAATCTGATGAATCGGAATCATGTTTTTTTCAAGCTCCGCGCGATCCCACTTGATCACCTCATCGAGCTTCCAGGCATTGGAAAGGCTGAAGTCGCCGGATTGCGTGCGACGCAACTGCGAAAGACAGGCTCCACAACCGAGTCGCTGCCCAAGGTCATGGGCCAGCGTGCGCACATAGGTGCCTTTGGTCGATTTCACTTCAAACGTGAATCGCGGGGAATTGAATTCGTGCAAAGCAAATTTGTAGATGTGAATGAATCGCGGTTCGCGTTCGATTTCCTGTCCTTTGCGGGCAAGCTTATAGAGCGGAACTCCGTTCATTTTTATCGCGGAAACCATCGGCGGCATCTGCATTTGGTCGCCAAGCGCCTTTTTCATTTCGATGCGAAGTTGTTCTTCTGTGACACCGGATGGATCTTTTTCGGAAGTGACTTCCCCGTCGGTGTCCTGCGAATTCGTTTCGACGCCGAGCAGAATTTCGCCTTCATAGGTCTTATCGCCGCCCATAATTCTAGCCGAAAGTTGCGTGCCGCGGCCAATCAGCAGAACGACGAGCCCCGTAGCGTTCGGATCGAGCGTTCCGCCATGCCCGGTTTTATTGAGCTGAAAATGGTTTCGGACTTTGGCGACAATATCATGCGAAGTCCATTCGCATGGCTTGTCGATCAGAAGAACACCATCGGGGTCGGGCAGGAAGTTGCGCTTTTTCATTTTCGATTTGTAATTTCCGATGGTCGGTTAATGACAGATTACAGCGCTTCCCCATCTTCTGACGAACTGTCTTCAGGGATATGTAACTGTGAAAGAATGCCCAGTACGCGGTCGCCATTTTCAATGGAGTTATCGAGCTTGAAGTGCAGACGCGGTGTATACTTAAGAATGACATGCTTGCTCATACGCGCCTGAATCTCTGCACGATGACGGTTCAGAAAACTGATCATGCGATCCCGCGAATCTTCGTGTCCGAAAACGGAGACGAAAACCGTGGCGTCGTGCAGATCCGGCGCGGTTTTAACCCCGGTAACCGTAATAGCAGCCGTATCAAAATTGCTATTGGCAAAAAGCCTCGGAATATCAACCGCGATTTCGCGTTTGAGCAATTCGTTGACTCGGATGATACGTGCGCTGGACATAGACGAATTATGAAACTATGAATTATGAACTATGAAAAAGGAAAGAATCCATTTTCATCTGTCATCTTTCATTTTTCTCCCTACAGTTTTTGGGCAATTTTTTCCACGGTATAGGCTTCGATGATATCGCCTTCCTGGAAGTTCATAAAGTTGTCGGGTCGAATACCGCACTCCTGTCCATCGCGCACTTCAGCCGCGTCGCTTTGGAAGCGTTTGAGCGAACCGATGGTGCCTTTGTAGAGCACGTCATTCCCGCGTTTGATGCGAATGCTGGAGCGCGAGGTCACTTTACCTTCAACGACCATACAACCAGCCACTTTGTTGCGCTTACCCATGTCGAAAATCGTACGGATTTCAGCTTTTCCGAGATACGTTTCGCGCAGTTCAGGATCGAGCAGTCCGCACATGGCGACTTCAACCTCTTCGAGCAATTCATAGATGATGCTGTAGAGGCGAATTTCAACGCCTTCTTTCTTGGCGGCCGCCGTGACCCCGTTTTCTTTGGCGACATGGAAGCCAAGAATGATCGCGTTAGAGGCGCTGGCCAGCATGACATCATTGGTGGTGATATTACCGACATCGCTGATCAGAATTTTCAGCTTCACCTTCTCGCTCTTGATTTCTGCCAGCGAGTGCGTGATGGCTTCGACCGAACCCTGTACATCACATTTAACAATGACATTAAGCTCTTTAACTTCATTGGCGCCGATCTTCGAAAACAAATCATCCAGCGAAACTTTTCCGCGCGAAGTCTGGTTGAGGTCAGCGGATTTAAGATCGGCCAATAAGGTTTCTGAAAGCTGCCTGGCTTCCGCCGCGTTGGCACATACAGTGAACTCATCGCCGGCCCCGGGAACGCCGGTAAGGCCAAGACATTTCACGGCGCAGGACGGACCTGCGGTGCGAACCTGCTTCCCTTGGTCGTTGATCAGCGCTTTGATACGTCCACACTGGGCGCCGCAAATAACGTTATCACCCACTTTGAGCGTACCATCACGTACAAGTAATGTAGCGGTCGGGCCCATGCCGGGCTCCATTTGCGCTTCTATAACAAAGCCGTTGGCCCGTTTATGCGCATTGGCCCGGAGTTCAAGCATTTCAGCGTCAAGAGAGATTCGTTCGAGCAATGCCTCAATACCTGCACCGGTAGCGGCGCTGACCGGAATACAACCAACGGACCCGCCCCATTCTTCAACCATCACGCCGTGCTCATTAAGCTGTTGCTTGATACGGTCCGGGTGAGTTCCCGGGAGATCCATCTTGTTCATGGCGACGATAATACAAACGCCGGCGGCTTTAGCATGCTTGATCGCTTCAATGGTCTGCGGCATAACCCCGTCATCCGCAGCAACCACAAGAACCGCAATATCCGTGACATTGGCTCCGCGAGCGCGCATGGCGGTGAAGGCCGCATGGCCGGGCGTATCGAGAAAGGTAATTTGTCGTGCATCCATATCGACCGTGTAAGCGCCGATATGCTGCGTGATGCCGCCCGACTCGCCGGCAACCACTTTCGTGTTGCGAATACGGTCAAGCAGTGAGGTTTTGCCGTGGTCGACATGGCCCATAAAAGTGACAATCGGCGGGCGGATTTCGAGATCTTCAGGCCGGTCTTTTTCGACTAGCGCAACCGGCTTGCGCGGAGTTTCCTCGACCGGCTTGGGTTGCGGCTTCTCTTTTTTCTTCAGTTCAACAACAAACCCATGCTTCTCGCCGATCTTCTGAGCAATTTTGATATCGATATCCTGATTGAGTGAGGCGAAAATGTTCATCTTCATCAATTCCGCGATGAGATGATTAGGCTTCACAGCCATTCTTTCGGCCAATTCTTTTACGGCGATTTGCGGCTTGGCGAAAGAAAGGATGAGGGATACTTCTTCGGCAGGCTCTACCGCCGCTATCTCTACCGGCTCAGGCGCAATTTCTTTTTTCGGGACATCTACTTTTGGTTCAGCCGTAACGGGGATATTTTTAGCGGCTTTGGCCGCACGAGCTGCTTCAATCGAAGCAAAGCCGAGCTCGTCGCAAACAATCACAACCTCTTTGTCGGCAAGGAGGCTCTGTCCGTCTTCGGCCTTGATATCCACATCGCTGAGGATTTCAAGCAGCTCTTCGACGGTTACATCTAAATCGGTGGCTAGTTCGTGGACTCTCATTCTTTGATTTCACCATGTTTTGCCGTGTAGGCTTTTTCCGCAGC
>JBILEA010000186.1:0-5578 GCA_044352355.1 Pontiellaceae bacterium
TTATCGACGCAGCGCTCTGCGTGTCGGGCCTCGCTGATTTCAACGGCTTGGTCGTAAAACTTAAGAACGACGAATTGGAAAACAGTCGACGTAAAAACCCGGCGTCCAGGAGCTGAGTCTGAGCGCAGCGTGAGCGCGAAAGCCGGATGAGGGAAATCCGCACATCCGGTTTGACGAGGGGCTACAACGGGAAAGCCACCGCTTGCGGTAGTCGCCCGTTGTGTCTACTCTACTGTTCTTTCGCGGTTACATATAAAATTTCCATTCAGGAGAATGGATTGACGGAGAATCTTTTAACACCTCCGGCAAATAATACATATGCAGACCGGCCTTATGACCGATACCGGAATGCCGACGGAGGCATCCCGAATTCTTTTCTAAAGGCTTTGCTGAAATGGAACGGACTCGAAAAACCTAACTGATCTGCCGCCTCCCCGACGTTGCAGATGCCGTTCTGCAACAGTTCGCGGGCCTGCTGCAAACGGAGGCGGTCATAAAACCGCTTGGGTGCCTCTCCGGCGATTTCTGGAAAAACCTGACGGAACCGCCGCTCGCTGAGCCCGGCGACCTTCGCCATGGATTCAACGGTCCATGCCTCCCCTAAGCGCCGATTCATCTCTTCGATAACCCGCTCAATCCGCTGCCGGTGCGGATGAGCAATACTCTTACCTGCCTCGACCGTAGCGGCCCAACAGCAGAGGAGCAGTCCGAAACGGGCGGAAGCCATTCGTCCGGCACCGGGTGCAGGACTTCTCAACTCCCGACTGATTCGTTTTCTCTCCGCAGACTCCTCTGATGAGTCTTGAATTTCCACGATCCGCTCAAAAGGCAACGGCAACGTTCCTGAAGGTGCGAACTGAAACCAGAAGAAAAACCACCGTTCGCCGGAACAGCGATAGCGCAGAAGCTCTGACTGCTGAATCACAATAACCGTATCACGCTTCAAGAACAGCAACGGGCGGTTCCGTAACTGAAGCTCCCCTTCACCCTCCAGCGTGCGGATGGCAATCAGCGCATTTCCCCCCACCGGCGGGCTTACGTCATAGGCAGGGCCGACATCCACGCGCCAAACGCAGTCCAGTGCGTTGCAGGGTGACAAAGCCGGATATTCCTGCCGTGAGCATTCGCTTTTCATGGTTGCCGGAATATATATCCTTATTTCCGCTTAATCCATTCCATAGGTTAATAAAATCATGTTCAATTTTAAAAAATTAATGAAAGGTGCCGTAATGAATATAGAAAAAGGGGATGGAATTCACCGAATGCTTCCGGAAGATCAGATGCCGGAGCATGTGCGCAAGTTCCGCGCCGTATACAACCGGACCCCTAATGCACCGATTTATCATTTTGAGGGCTGGTACTACTCTACTGCCGCATGGAAAGAGCAAGGGCTGCCCGCAGATCTCGTCGAATATTCTGACGAATGGAACCGCTATTTCAGCTTCGATCCTGATGCCAGAATCCAGCATTTCAATGCCGGATGGTGCGAGGCTCCTTTTTATCCCGCCTTTGAAGAAAAGGTGCTGGAAAAACGCCCTGACGGAACTGAATTGATTCAGGATGCTGCCGGGCGAAAAGTGCTGATGTTTCAGGATGTCCGCTCCGGATTTATGCCGGAATACCTCGATCATCCGGTCAAGGATATGAAGAGCTGGCAGGAGAATGTAAAATGGCGGCTGGAATTCAAGACCCCTGAACGACAGGCTGTGCTGGCCGCTGCCATGCCGGAACTCGTCACCAAAGCAAAGCAGGGCTGTTTCACAATACAACGATTCATCGGTGCATATATGTATCTGCGCAGTCTGATGGGGCCGGAAGATCTGCTTTATCTTTTTTATGACAACCCCGAACTGATTCATGACTGCTTGCAAACCTGGTGTGAACTGACCGATCAAATCATCGCACATACCCAGCAGCATATCTCGCTGGACGAACTCTCAATCGGTGAAGACATCTGCTACAACAACGGCCCGCTCATTTCGCCGGCCATGATCGAAGAGTTTCTCATGCCTTACTACCGGATCATCGTCGGCAACGCCCGCAAACGACAAATCGACCGGCAGCGAAAACTGCATGTTCAGGTTGATACCGACGGAAAAGCCATGCCGGTTATTGATCTCTATGCAAAACATATCGGCATGGACTGCATGAGCCCGTTTGAAGTGGCCTCCGGCTGCGATGTCGTGCAGATCGGCAAAGACTATCCGGATCTGATTATGTTTCACGGGATCGACAAACGGATTCTGGCAAAGTCTAAGGAAGCCATTGATGCCGAACTCCGGCGGATCATTCCGGTCATGAAGGCACGCGGCGGCTATTTTCCTGCATGCGACCACGGCGTTCCCGCTGAGGTGTCGCTCGAAAACTACCTGCACTATCGCAAACGGATGGTTGAACTCGGCGGCTAGAGAAGATGATGCATAAAATGCCGACCTGCGGCTGGCTGAAGAAATCCTGAGCCACGCTGAAAAGTGTCAGCCGGGTTCAATCACAAAAGACTCCGAATCAGCTTCACGGCCCGCCCAACTTTCTGCCGGTCACCGCTCATTGTATAAATATCGCGATGAATCAGCTCCAGCGGACAGCCCGCCGCAGCCTTCAGCGTTTTCCGGATGTGCGCGCTGTAGGCCGACTCATCAAAGGTGCCCTCCACTCCGAGAAATACCGGGCTGGGTTTACGGGAATAAATGCTCTTCGACTCGCGCAAGGCTTTGCCCATTATCTCTTCATTGCACCACGGCGAAATAGAAACTTTCCGGAGATTGAAAAATGATGACAGACACGGTTTCCAGATTTCATGCGCCGGCTCACAGCAGCTGTAATAGACCAGACCGAAAAGTGCCGCGATTTCACAGCATTTTTTTGGCCAGTTCACGTAAATATTTCCGCTCTTCTGCCGATGTATTCACAATCTGTCCTTTGTCTTAATTTGTTCCCGCTGACTCCGTTTTAAACGGCCTGATCCGGAGGGGTCAGCTCCATCTGGAAATTTTCTTCAATACCGACTCACCCTCTTCAACGGTTTGTATCCCGCTGATCTGCATCCAGATTCCTTCCGGCCTCAGCTGCTCCATTAAAACATCCAGATGTTCGGGGCAAACATTGAAAATCTGAACGCCTTTCCCGGCAGTCTGAATTTTTTTGAACACATCAATCCAGTCCGTGACCGTCCCGTGTCCGGCACCCCATATCCACTGAACCGCATTCAATGATTTGATGCTCAGCAGGCTGTCCAGATGACGCAGACACCCGACTCCGTCCAGATGATGAACGGAGGCCTCAACCCGATTACATTCTTCCTTCAGCCCGGGCAGAAAAAACTCATCAAACTGCTCCGGGCCGATCATGTAAGAAAAGTCGTTAGAGGGGACGTGCCATTTACGGGTTGAAACGATTCCCGGCCAGCCGGTGCAGGCCTGCCCGGCAGCCGTCAGTTTATCATAATAGTGATCGTAGACTTTTAAAAAGTCGGCGGTTACCCGGCTTAACATCTGTTTGATCGCATCCGGCTCATCAAAAAGATCGATCGCCATTTGCTGCGGCCCGCGTATACCGACCAGACAGTCAGCCCCCGGATGTAAATCGGGCCAACCGGTATAAAACATGTTTTTGCCGGCATCCAGAAAGGCGGCATAAAGCTCTTCCATCTTTTTCCAGTAGGGATGTTCGAATGAAAGTGAGGCAAGATCTGCATCATCCCAGCTTTTTAAAAACGGCTGAATGTAAGAGGTATCATCTGTAAAAGTAATCTCGCCGCCATAAAGCGACGGAAAAAAATCAGGCCCGAGGTTCGGCCACATAAGGGGAATGGCATCGCCCATATAAACCGTACTCTTAACCTTAGCCAGCGCACATTGAATCTGAAAATCCACATCAAGCCACCGTTCCTTAAACGAGCCATGCCGGCTTTGCGGCTCGGAGATTTCCTGGTTTTTGAATGTAATTGCGGCGCAAGGACGATCCAGAACTTCGCAATCCCAGAAAGCATCCTGACGATTCAGGCGCATCTCCAAATCGTCGATTCCATCAATGGGCATCCAGTTCATTTCCGCCTCCAATACACTTCGGTTGCATACAATAAAATATGCTGATATGGTTTTCATTTTTTTTAAGGCAAAACAAGCGGACTTATGTTACGTTGGCATGGATAAATGATACTTCAACAGACAGATCACTTCACGCAGCATGTCTATCCGTATAAGGCTCCCTGCCCGGAGGATGCCGATTTTTTCTTGCAGATGCTGGGTTCTTTCGAGAGCAAGGGAAACTTTGTCTGGGAACAAATTGCGCCGGGAATCAGCCTGCACGCCGTCACAGCAGGTTCCGGAACCGTCATCTGCGACGGATGCCCTTGCCCGGCGAAGGCCGGCGATCTGTTTGTTTTCCGTAAAGGAAGCCGTTACCGCTATTATGACGAGCCGTCCAAACCCTGGAAATATATTTACATCGCGCTGGCCGGCAGCAAAGCGGATCGTTGCATGGATCTGGCTGGATTCAGCGGCGAACGTCCGGTTCGGCCTCTGACACCCCTGCATCCATTCTGGGCAGGACTGCATCGGCTGCATCAGGAATTCCAGCAAAACCGCACCAGCGGAGTCGCGCCGGTAAGCGCGGCATGGGAGCTTTTTGAACTGCTCATCCGTCCGAACGTGACGAATTCAAATAAAGAAAATCCGGTCGACACCGCACGGCATCTGATTGAATCCAGCCCGCAGGCATTAACTAATGTCAACGATCTGGCGTCCGCACTGAACATCAGCCGGGTTACGTTGTTCCGGTGCTTTCGGGATCGCTACGGCATATCCGTCAAAGAATTCATGGAGCAAATCCGCTTTGAACGGATTGAACCGCTGCTGAAACAATCTGCCAGGCCCATACAGGAAATCGCCCGTATCGCCGGATTCAGCGATCCGCTCTATTTCAGCCGTGCATTCCGCAAACGTTACGGAATGCCGCCCGCCGAATGGCGGGCTCAGCATCAGCGGTAAGCCGCATCATTCCAGCGGAGCCGGTCTTTGAAGTCGCGCAATTTGGTGTCGGCAACAATCACAACGAGTTCGATGCCCGCCATCTCAGAGAAGAGTTCATTAAGCGGGTGTCAGAGGCTGTGGAAGAAAATGTTAAAAATGTACAGATTTACAGACTGACACGTTTTTCACGTTTTTGCGGAGAAACATCGTCACCTCCTGTTAAGTTGATGACGAACATAGCCGCTCAAAAAAATCTGACCAGTAGATCGCCTATGGGACGCTTACGGTCATCTCAACCATGCTGACGCTGATTGTCCTGCCGACGATCTACGGCTTGGTCGAGCGGCGCAAGGATCGTCTGAAAACAGGGTGAATCGTGTACAGTTATTTCCGGTTTTGCAATAACTGGATGCACTCTGGGATTGTAAACGGGGCGTCCGGTGTGGAAACTTAGCGCTTCAATTTGATGAAGGAGTAATGATGAGCAGGATTGCGATTAAGAAGGATATTTTCTGGGTTGGGGCAAAGGATCCGACTCGCGCCGTATTCGACGGTCTGTTGCCGCTTCCGCAAGGAACCACTTATAATTCTTACTTGGTGTTCGGGTC
>JBILEA010000187.1:0-5576 GCA_044352355.1 Pontiellaceae bacterium
CGCCGCGCGGGCGGCTCAGCCAGCTCGAAGACCAGCTCTTTGCCCAGCCGTGGAAACAGGTGCAGGAGCAGATCGAAGTCAAGCTGGCCCGTGACGGGGAAGATCTGTACGTCCTCACCCGCAGCGGAGGACGCTGCGATAAAGAACGATCTATGCGGCGGCGCACGTTCAAAAAACTCTGGAAGCGTCTGCATGAAATCCAAGGGATGAAGAACCAGAAGCGCGATGCGCTTCTGCTGCGGCTGGGAGCCGCCCGCGAACAGGCGGGAAAAGCCTGGGAACTGGTTGATATCGAACTTCCCAAACCACGTGAAACGGTCAGCCCGGAGACCTTCCGCTTTCGTCTGAATTTGAAAAAACTGCGCAAGGCTCGCCGAGGCGAAGGGACCTATTTGCTGCGCACCAACCTGACAGCGGGCAATCCGGAAGATCTGTGGAAGCAGTACATCGTGCTCACCGAAGTCGAACAGGCCTTCAAAGAGCTCAAGAACGATCTGGATATCCGCCCGGTCTATCACCAGAAAGACGACCGGATCGAATCGCATATCTTCGTATCGTTCCTGAGCTACTGCCTGCAAGTCACCTTGAAACAGCGGGCCAAAACCAAAGCGCCGGGGCTCACGCCACGCGCCATCCTCGAAAAATTCAAAACCATGCAGATGATCGACGTGCACCTGCCCACCACCGATGGACGCAACCTGATCTTGCCGCGCTACACGCAACCGGAGAAAGATCTGGAGTTACTACTGTATCAGTTGAAGCTGACCTTACCGGATCAACCGCCGCCGCGACTCGAAGAGCTGAAGAAGAAATGTGGGGCAGACCTTTGATCTAAAATCGAAGAAAAAAGGCAGTTCAGCCCGCGAATAGCGAAAGACGGGTTAAGGCGCACGGCGGCTACCGTGATCTGAAGTCTTTTCAGATGTCTGAAATCGTGTTTGATGGAACCGTGAAGTTTTGCGAGCGCTTCGTGGATCGTTTTTCCCGCACAACGGATCAGATGGTGCAGGCCGCCCGCAGCGGAAGACAGAACATCGCCGAAGGTTCGCAGGTCTCCGGAACCTCTAAGAAAACCGAACTGAAGCTGGTCAGCGTGGCGCGTGGCAGTCTTGAAGAGCTCCTCCTTGATTACGAAGATTTTCTGCGCCAGCGCGAGCTGAAGAAATGGGAGAAAGATTCCAAAGAAGCGCTGTTTGTCCGAAAAATCGGCAAACAGGAGGATAGGACTTATAAGACCTATTTGGAAACCAGAAATTCAGAAGTCTGCGCCAACATCTTGATTTGCCTGATTCATCAGGCCAACTACTTGCTCGACCAGCAGCTCAAAGTGCTTGAGACGGATTTTCTCGAAGAAGGCGGCTTCACTGAACGCCTTTACAACTCCCGTCGCCGCAAGCGGGGCGAGGGATGAACGGTCTGATCCGGTGCGAAGCCGGATTTCATTCTTGAGCTAATGGGCGGGCATAGTAATCTCCAGAACCGTATGAAAACCGAAGTCAGACAAATCACAACCGCACTGAACGAAGCCTCCGTTCGTTATGTGATTGCTGGCGGGTTGGCGGTGATTGCGCATGGTTACCTTTGCTAAAAAAGCCAAATCGGATGATTCGAGATGAATGAGGAAGTGCTCAAAATCCTGAAGCAGACTTCGCCGGAGGATTTCGACGGGCATACGGCATTTGCTCAAATGACACCCGATCAGCGGCTGACCTGGCTGGAAGAAGCCAATGCCGCTTATTTCGAGCTGCACGGTCGCGCCGTGCCGGAATTTCGTGTTGCTGAAACACCGGTCGAATACAAAGTCAACGGCGAATGAGTGCTCAGATTCAGCTGCAAAATGACTGGGCGCGTTTTAAAACACCGGTTCGCGTGTCTGTAACAACAACACCGGCCGGTGTTTTTGAGTTTCGGTATTTAATGAATGTTCTCCTCCAGAACGGCGGTGAGTGGCTACGCTTCTGCGACCCAGTCGAAGTGCTGACGGCCCGCACGCCGGATGAAGTTTTCCAATGTCTGGAAAAAATTGAAACGAGCGGGCTGTGGGCCGCCGGGTTTATTTCCTATGAAGCGGCCGGCGCGTTTGACGATGCGCTGAAAACCCATGCGCCGGGCGGATTGCCGCTGCTTTGCTTTGGGTTGTTCAAGAATGTGGAGCAGACATTCTTGTCTGCTCATTTGGACAGACAGGAGTGTCTGTCCCACTATCAAATCGGTGAATGGATGCCGTCGGTGTCGCGTAATGAATATTCTGCAGCGATTGCTTCGATCAAAGAGCATATCGCGGCGGGCGACACGTATCAGGTCAATTATACCTTCCGGCTGAATGCGGAGTTCTCCGGTTCGCCGTTCGACTTTTTCTGCGATCTGGCCGCCGCCCAGCAGGGCCGCTATGCCGCGTTCATTGAAACCAAGGAGTTCGCTATCTGCTCCGCTTCGCCGGAACTTTTCTTCGAACTCAAAGACGGCGTGATTACCTCCAAGCCGATGAAGGGAACGATGCCGCGTGCTCTGACGGCGGAAGCCGACCGCGCGGCTGCTGAAGCGCTGAGGACTTCCGCGAAGGATCGTGCGGAAAATGTCATGATCGTGGATATGATCCGCAATGACATCGGGCGCGTGGCAGAGGCTGGTTCGGTGGAAACCGTCAGCCGGTTCGATGTCGAAAAATATCCGACCGTCTGGCAGCTGACTTCGACGGTGAAAGGGAAGCTGGCGCAAAGGCACAAAGGTGCAAAGGTCGCGGAGGTGATAAGCGCACTGTTTCCCTGCGCATCCATTACCGGTGCGCCGAAGACTAAGACGATGGAGATTATCCGGAGTCTGGAGAAATCGCCGCGAGGAGTTTATACCGGTGCGATCGGTTTTATTGCGCCGGACGGCGCGGTGCAGTTTAATGTGGCGATCCGTACCGCCGTAGTGGATCGGAGTGCTGGAGTGGTGGAGTATGGGATTGGTGGGGGAATTGTTTGGGATTCTAATCCTGAACAGGAATATCAGGAAGCGATGTCCAAGGCCGCGATTCTTACACGGCGCTATCCCGATTTCCAATTATTGGAAACCATGCTCTATGAACCGGAGCAGGGAATCTTTCTGCTGGAGCGGCACCTGAAGCGACTGGCCGGTTCGGCGGAGTATTTTGACTTTTGTTTCGACCATAAAAAAATCTGCGAGCATCTGCGTAATCTGCGGATAGAAGATTCTGCACGGATTCGACTGTTGCTGAGTAAAGACGGGCTCCTCAAGGTGGAAGCGGCTTCCAGGCGCTTACAGAGGCAGGATGCCTCTGCCACATTGGTGATCGCGAAGGAGCCGGTCGATTCCGGCGATGTATTTCTTTATCACAAGACAACAAACCGGTCAGTCTATGAAAAAGCCAAGGCCGATTTCCCTGAGGCTGACGATGTTTTGCTGTTCAATGAGCGCTGCGAGGTGACGGAGAGCTGTATCGCTAACGTGGTGGTTGAGTTGGATGGACGAAAAGTCACGCCACCGGTTTCCTGCGGGCTGCTCGCGGGGACATTTCGTGATGAGCTACTGAGTCAGGGCGAGATCGAGGAGGGGGTCGTTACCTTGGACGATTTGCGACGTGCAGACTCTGTCTGGCTGATAAATTCTGTTCGCAAATGGCGGAAGGCCGTGTTACGAGAAGTTTATGCGTAAAAAGTCAGAGGTTCGGGATATTTTGAAACGGGCTGAAGAGTACTGTCTTCAGCAAGGTGTTCGTTTGACAGAGGGACGACTTTCTATTCTTGAGCAGGTGGTTTCCAGCCGCCACCCCGTGAAGGCCTACGACCTGATTGATGCCGCGTCCGGCGGTCAGAAGCCGATGCCGCCGCTGGTTTACCGGGCTCTCGATTTCTGGACGGCGCACGGGTTTATTCACCGGATTGAAAGCCTGAACGCCTATACCGCCTGCACCCATCCCGGTTGCGGGCATGAATGTCAGATTTTTGTCTGCTCAGCGTGCGGGCGCGTATCGGAAATCTGCGATGATGCATTGAGTAAGCAGGTTTATCAAAATGCTTTAGCACAAGGATTCGAGCTGAAACACCTGCGGATTGAGGCTTCCGGGCGTTGCCCGGACTGCAACGTCTGATCCTTTTCTATTTATAGATCGGCTCTTTACAGCCTTGTTATGTTATAATATAACACTTCCTTATAAATCATCAGGAGATTTTTATGTGGAAGCTGATTGTGTCATTGCTGGCGTGGGGGACGGGGTTGGCCGTGATGTCTCAGGAATGCAGCATTCCCGGACATGTTCATGAAAAAATGGCGCCCTATCTGAGTGTGCATGCGGATGTCAGAGTCCATGGCGATAAAATTTATGAGGCGGACGATTTGAACGAAGAGATTTTCAATCTCAAAACGCATACCCATGCCGATATCGAGTTCTCGCCGGTGCAGGATCTTTTCGTTCGCAGTTCACTGAAGCTGGAACAGAAGCATGCTCATGATCACGGGGGCGGTGGGCCCGGTCCAGACGGCAAGGATATGTATTTTGAGAATCATATCCTGATGATCGAGGAGTTGAAGCTGGTCTATGCGCCGGGGCCATGGGAAGTGTTTGGTGGTAAATTCAATCCGGTCTCCGGGCTGAATCGGCATGACATTCCCGGATATTACGGATACGAGATCGAAGAGGAATACAGCATTCTCGGACGGCTGGGCGCTGGCTCTGCCTATACGTTTGAGACGGAGAGGTTTGGAAATCACCGGCTGGAGGCTTCCGGATTCTGCCGGGATACGACCGTGATGAATCGCACCTTGATCAATAGTGGCGGAGAGCCGGATAATAAGGAAGATGGCGGGATCGCTAATACGCACGATTTTTCATCGTACGCCGTTTCGCTGTCCGGAGATCTGCTCTACTTCGCGGTGGGGGATACTCTTCACGATTTGAATTATGTGTTGGCCTATGCCCGGCAGGATGCCGGATATGGTGCCGATGCGGATCACGATGATGAAGATCGTGCGGTAATCGGCGGTATTTATACGGCTACTCTGACTGAAAATCTGCAGTTTAAGGGGGTTTGTGAGTTCAAGAATATCCGCAATAGTCATACCCATCGGGGCGAAGATTTGAGGATCAGTACTGCTGGTGCCGGATTTTCCTGGCTGGGCTGGGAGCTGGGCGGAAGCTATTCTTTTCTCGACAGCAATGCGGAGGAACCTAACGGCGAGCATATTCAGGCCTCTCTCGGCTATGTCTGGAAAAACGGCGTGGGCGTTCATGGCGGCTGGAAGCTGGTCGAGGAAGAGGGCGAGCAGCAGAAAAGCATCGGGCTGATGGTCAGTTATCACGGACACTTCTAAATATGAAAAAAATCATTTTTGCAGCGGCCGGGCTGTCGCTGGCGGTTCAAGCCGCCGAGTTGAATGTCTATTGCGGAACTCCGCCCGTGGCCTCCGTGGTTAGAGCAGTCGGCGGAGACCGGGTCCATGTGCGCAGTATAATGACCGGTGCACAAGATCCGTGTGTCTTTTCCCCCTCGCCTAAAACAGTGGCGGAGGCGCGTGAGGCGGACATTTTCTTTACGGCCGGAATGCCTTTTGAAAATGCTGTAGCCGAAAAG
>JBILEA010000188.1:0-5573 GCA_044352355.1 Pontiellaceae bacterium
GCAAAATGCTGGCCGGTTTCCACGCTATGGATTGCCACTTCCGCACCGCGCCGTTTGAAAAAAATATGCCGGTCATTCTTGCGCTGCTTGGCATCTGGTACAACAACTTCTTCGATGCCGCTACGCAGGCGATTCTTCCGTACGACCAGTACCTGAGCCGTTTTGCCGCCTACTTCCAGCAGGGCGACATGGAGTCGAACGGCAAGACCATCACGCAGGATGGAAAACGCGTTGAATGGCAGACCGGCCCGGTCATCTGGGGCGAGCCCGGCACCAACGGACAGCACGCTTTTTACCAGCTCATCCATCAGGGTACCAAACTGATCCCATGCGACTTTATCGGCTTCGCTAAATCGCAGAACCCGCTCGGCGATCACCACGCCAAGCTGATGGCGAATTTCTTCGCACAGACACAGGCGCTGGCGTTCGGTAAAACCGCTGAAGAACTGAAGGCAGAGAAGACACCGGCAGAACTGATCCCGCACAAAACCTTTGAAGGCAACCGCCCGACCAACACGATCATGGCAGAAAAACTGACACCCGAAGTGCTCGGACAGCTCATCGCCCTTTATGAACAGAAAATTTTCGTACAGGGAATGATCTGGGATATCTTCTCCTTCGACCAGTGGGGCGTGCAGCTCGGTAAAGTGCTGGCGTCAGCCATTCTGCCGGAGTTGCAGGGCAACTCTGAACTCAAGCACGACAGCTCCACCAACCGGCTGATCGAATACTTCCGGAAAAACAAGTAGCGGAATACGCCTCCTTGTTTTTGATGGCTTCGCTGGGAACGGCGAATCCCCCGAAAAAATGTTTGGCGTTAGACAATAAAACATGACCAACAAACCCCTCAACCTCTGGCTTGAACAACAGACCAAGGAGCAGCTAGTCAAGCTGATCGAGACGCATTGCACCGAGGATAGTGATTTTCTCAATATGCTTCAGCTCAAGGTTGCTGCTGGGAATCCCGTAAAGAACATGGAGCAAATCAAGAAGACGATTCAAAACGCCTTTTGGATTGAGGATTATGTCGATTGGCGGGAAGCGGCCAGTTATGCGAACAATCTTGATCCGGTCTTTGAAACGCTCAAAGAACTGCTTGAAAACGGTGAGGCCGATGCGGTCATCGAGCTTGTTGAAGAGGCGCTCGACTGCTGGGTTGAGGCCGCCAATAACATTCACGACGACGGTGAAATGGGTTCAGCGCTTGGCGAACTTTACGCGATCCACTTACACGCCTGCCAAAAAGCCAAACCTGATCCGGTGGCACTGGCAGAAAATCTGTTTCTCACGTCCGCCACAAATCGCGAATGGGGCATTTTCGACGATGCCTACACCATCTATGCCGACCTGTTGGGCAAGACGGGGAAAAAGCGTTACCGCGAACTGGTTGGACAAAAATGGAACAAGTTACCGACGCTCAAGCCGGGACAGAAGGAAGGTTCGGAATACGACGGCAATGCCGGCTGGCTTTCCGGTTTGATGGTTCAATTCGCTAAGGAGGACGGTGATCTTGACTACGAGCTGGAAATCATGCAGCGAGATCTTTCCAGCGCTTGGAAGTTTCAGATGATCGCCGAGCGGTTTGAGGAGGAAAAGCAACCTGCTCTGGCGCTCGAATGGGTTGAATCCGGGTTGCACCACTTTATGGACGACATCCGCCTGCAGGAAAAGTGTGCCGAACTCTATTGGAAGTCAAAGCGTCGTAATGATGCCCTTTTAGTTTGGTGGAATCTTTTTGAACGGCAACGGAATCTTTCAACCTATCAGCGGCTTGTAACTCACGCTGAAAAGAATCAAAAGAAAGAGGTTTGGCGTGACAAAGCGCTTGCCGCTATCCGCGCCAGCATCGCCGCCCGTAAGGCGACGGCCAGAGGTTGGTGGGATCGCGCGGATCGCTCCCTGCTCGTTGAAATTTTTCTCTGGGAGGGTGACATCGAACAGGCGTGGAATGAGGCTCAGTCTGGCGGCTGCTCTGCCGACCTCTGGCTCAAACTCTGCGCCAAACGCGAAATCGGCCACCCGGCCGACGCGTATCCTGTCTACATGAAACTCGCAGAAGAAGCCGTTGAGAAGAAAAACAACGACTCCTACAAGGAAGCCGTTAAACACATCAAAAAAGCCAAAGAACTAGCAACCCGGTGCGACCAGTCCAGCGAGGTCAACACGATGCTTGGAAAAATAAAGCTGACCCACAAACCCAAGCGCAACTTTATCCAATATCTCGCCGATGCCGGACTATAGCCGACTGCTACAAACCCAATTTTTTGTTGCCTATAGAAGAGATCGCGGATTGTTCGATTTTGTTTCCATCCATTGGAAAAATGAATGTGTACAGACTTAGCCTTCTTCCAAGGATTGGAGAAATCAATGCCTTGCGCTTCCAATATGTGATCCGCCTTTTGTATCTTTGGATTCCCGATCCGTCTTTGGCCGTTGCTCGGATTCGTGACCGGGTCGATGGCGGCGGTCACGATGTGCCCGAGCCGGATGTTCGCCGGAGATACGGGCGGACTCTGAATAACTTTTTTGATATATATCGTCCGGTCTCTAATTCTGTCCATTTTTTCAATAATACGGGCGAAGAACCTGAGCTGGTTTTTAAGGATGAAGATGGAGATACGGAAATTTATAACCCTGTTTTATATCGGGCATTGATCGCTCAATGGAGTAAGTCATGAAGAATGAGAATCAGACGCTGACAGAAAAAGCCGCGGAGGCCATGCGGGCTTCTGTGCGGGCTGTGCGCGATGAGCATCGTCGACGTAACCGACCGCTTGCCACATGGGAAGATGGAAAAGTCGTCTAAATGGCTGGGAAATGTTATGCCGAAGGCTTGAGTTTAAATGTCTGACCGGTAAACTCCGCCGGATATGAAAGTTCTGCTCTTCATCGGCATTGGCGGGTTCCTCGGCTCGATTGCGCGCTATGGAATGACTGTCGGTATTCAGCATTGGCTAGGCGGGCGGGCGGGCGACTTTCCGGTCGGCACGCTGGCGGTCAATCTGCTGGGCTGTCTGGTGCTGGGCTTTCTAGGCCATTTACTGAGCGAGCGTTTTGAAATGGCGGCGGAACTTCGTTTTGCACTTACGGTCGGGTTTATCGGCGCATTTACCACTTTTTCAACCTATGCCTATGAAACGATGGCGATGGCCCGCGAAGGTGAACTGCTTTTTGCTTGGCTTAATCTGCTGGCTAGTAACGCGCTAGGCATTCTGGCCGTGTGGGGCGGTTACCGGCTTGGCGGATTGGTTTGACGTATTACTCGTTACGCATAGCTTGAATTAAACTCCTGTTCTGGAATGATTCCCTCGTTACCACCTGAAATTGGGTCAAAAATAACGGAGCGATTATGCAGGCACGAATTGAAATTCTTCATCAGAAACTGACCGCAGTTCGCGCTGCTGTTGCTCAGGTCATTGTCGGTCAGCAGGAGCTGATTGAAAAAATGCTTACCGCTTTGTTATGCAACGGGCATGTATTGCTGGAAGGCGTTCCTGGTATTGCCAAGACCATGATGGTTAATTCGCTGGCTGGCGCGCTGGATGCGAAGTTCAACCGGATTCAATTTACTCCCGATCTGCTGCCCGGCGACCTGATCGGGACACAAATCTATCGCCCGGAAAGCGGTACGTTCGAGGTTCGCAAGGGGCCGGTTTTCGCCAATCTGGTGCTGGCAGATGAAATCAATCGCTCTCCGGCGAAGGTACAAAGCGCTTTGCTGGAAGCGATGCAGGAACACCAGGTGACGCTGGGCAATGAGACACATAAACTGCCGGAACCGTTCATGGTGCTGGCAACCCAGAATCCGATTGAACAGGAAGGTACCTATGCGCTGCCGGAAGCACAGATCGATCGCTTTATGTTCAAGCTGATGGTCAGTTATCCAACCATGGAGGATGAGCATACGATTCTTAAACGTATGGCCAGAACCGCACCGCAAACCGCTGTTTCTCCGGTGGCTTCGCTCAAGGATGTTGTCGAGATGCGTCAGCTGGTGGATGAGATTTATTTCGACGAAAAAATTGAGCGCTACATTCTGCGTTTAGTCGCAGCAACCCGCAATCCGTCCGCGTATGGACTCGCAGATATTAAACCTTATATCCGCTTTGGCGCTTCGCCGCGCGCCTCCATTTATCTCGCGTTAGCCGCCCGTGGTCACGCGCTGGTCCGCGGCAGCGAGTTTGTTGTGCCGGATGATGTCAAAGCCGTACTTCATGATGTGGTTCGTCACCGGATTGCGATCAGTTACCGTGCCGAAGCGGAGGGATTGAACTCCGATGCCTTGTTAGATCGAATCGTGGCAACCGTTCCGGTTACTGAAGGATGAAATATGAGAGATGAACAATGAAAAAGGTTTACCCCTGTATTTTTAATCAAATCATTCCGATTTCATCTTGCATACTTCATCTTTCATACTTCGAGGTTTCCAATGCCCGCTGATATGGACAAAAAACTTCGCCAACTCCAGTTGCAAACCCGCTATCCGGTCGAGCATCTGCTCGCTGGAGAATACCGCAGCGTTTTCAAAGGTCGCGGCATGGACTTCGACGAAATCCGTCCCTATGCGCCGGGCGACGATGTGCGCACCATCGACTGGAATGTCACCGCCCGTACGGGTCATCCGCACATTAAACGCTACATCGAAGAGCGCGAACTGGCCGTCTGGTTTCTGGTGGATACGTCCGCCTCCTGCCGTACCGGCCATGGCGAGCGGACCAAGTGGGATGCCATGCACGAAATCGTGGCGTTGCTAGTGCTCTCCGCCACCCGCAATAATGACCGCACGGGTCTGATTCTTTTTTCCGATCGCGTAGAGCAAGTGATTCCGCCGCGCAAAGGGCGGTTACATGCCATGCGGCTGTTGCATGATTTGATGAAAGTCGCACCGCAGGGGCGGGAAACCAATTTACAGCCGGCACTGGATGCGCTGGCGCATCTTGCACAGCGGCGCAGTCTCGTATTCATTATTTCTGACTTTTTATTCAATACGGGCCGCGAGCAGCTTGGACAAAGCGGTTTTAAACAGGATCTGATTGCCATCGCCGTTAACGATCGGCAGGAAATATCGCCGCCGGTTTGCGGGCTGGTTGCCGTGGCGGATTCTGAAACCGGCGGGACCCTGCTGTGCGACCTGACCCGTGTCCATCAGGACGACTATCGTCGCTCATTTGCCGCACAACGCGCCGCACTGAAAACCGAGATGGATGTCGTCGGCGCCGATTTGATCGAACTCGACTCGCAGGGAAACTGTGCAGAAGTCTTAACACTGTTTTTTCGCAACCGCCTGCGCCGCACCGCCGACGAAACCGGTGGATGAGGGCGAGGGGTGAAAGGGTGGAAGAAGGGAAGGTTGGAAGGGTGGAAGAATGGAATTGAAAGGAACGCATGAACGCACCGGAATGGAATAAACAGGATAAACAGGGTTCACTGAAACAATGGATCGAGATGCTGAACACGGAAGCGCGGCGGCAGTTTCTCATTTCGGGAACGCATATCGAAATTTTCTTCCTCTTTAATGACGACGGAATTATGGAAGTGGTTCCAATCGTTGGAATGGATAAAGACGACATGAT
>JBILEA010000026.1:0-18503 GCA_044352355.1 Pontiellaceae bacterium
AGAAACGCTATCGATTTCAAAAAAAAGAAACCATTGTCCGTTTTCCTGCACTGCAAACGGGTCGGCTACCATGCGGGCCGCCGTATCCGTGATGTCACGGGCTCTCAGGATTGGTTTTTCCGGGACAATCAGCTTGAAAGGTTCTGCTCCGTTAACGATGCCTATTGACCATAATTCTTTGCGCAGCAGGTGGTTAGCGCGAATCTGGTTAGCGTAGTGCTTATTGCAAAGAAAATAATCAGAGGCAAGTAAAGCCATGAGTAAAAAAACGACACCGGAACCAGCGATAATCGTTTTTTTCATTTGGATTTCAGGTCAACCGAAATGTTTTTCGATATCACGGACGATCATACGGATCATATCCGCATCAACTTGGTTTTTTTTCATCAGGCAGGCGCGATCAACCGCCAGTTTGCAGACGCGGTTAATCTGGCGGGGGCATCCGCCGGAGAATGAAAAGAGGGGGTCGATGCTATTCGGATTGAAAATGTCTGTCTTTTCGGCACCCGCTGTTTTTAAGCGGTGTTCGAGGTAGGGTACCATTTCTTCATAACGCAGATTTTTCAGGTAGCAAAACATGCCGAGACGCTGATAGATCTGCGGTAGGGCGCTTAGTTTTGCTTTTAATTCCGGCTGACCGGAAAGGATAACTGTCAGCACCGACTCCTGCTGATTGTAGTTGGTTAGGCATTTCAGCTCGTCGAGACACTCTTCGCTTAAGAATTGTGCTTCATCCAAAATTAGAATGAGGTGTTTACCAATGGAGCTAACCTTATTGTGGAGAAGTTGTTCGAATTCTTTCAATAGATAATATTTATCGTCCGTCAGTGCGGCTTCACCTTTACCGCGCAGTTGTTGGTTTATTTCTGCCAAGATATGTTCGAACGGCAGGTGGGCGGTATGCAGCTTAATCGTTGTATAAAGGTCTTTACGCAGGCGGGACGTTAACACATTAAGTACCATGGTTTTCCCGCTACCGATTTCGCCGGTCATGGCACCCATGCCCATTCCGCGGTCCGAGACGAGGTAGAGAAGTCGCGCCAAGGCCTCACCATGTGCTTCGCTTTCATAGAAAAACTGCGCCTCGCAGTTTGACTCGAATGGCGGTTGTCTCATTTTCCAGAAGGATAGATATTCCATAACATTCAACCCCGTCTTTGATTAGGGAAAGATAAATCAGGGTGATCTGGTTTGAAAAGGAAAACTTACAACTAATTATCCATAATGAATTTGTAATAACTCTAGCTTCATTAGTGAAACGGTCGCGGTTTGCTATGGTCTGACAAACGGTCTTAAAATTTCCAACCATTGGAAACTTTGCTTTCCGTGTGCGCATGCGTATGATGCGCCCCATTCATGAAAAACTCCTTTTCCTTATTTTTGGCGTTTAAGTATCTTAAGCCTAAGCGGTCATTCCTCTCGGTTGTTACACTGCTTTCGTTGCTCGGAGTCATGCTGGGTGTGGCCGTACTCATTATCGTTCTTTCGGTGATGACCGGTTTCGATGAGACCTGGCGCGAGCGGATTCTCAGTTTTAATGCACATGTCAAAGTGAATGAATACGGCGGTCTGGTGCGTCAGCCTGAAAAACTTCTGAATGCGCTTAAGCGCATTGAGGGGATCACGGGCGCGGCACCCAATCTGGAAGGGTTGGTTTTTGTGCAGGTTGGCGATAATGCGCAGCCGGTTCAATTGCGCGGGGTTGATCCTGTGCTGGAGCGGACGGTCAGTAAGGTGCCTGACCACATGGTGGAAGGCGAATTTTCGGTCGGATACGGTGAAATTGTCGTTGGACGAGACCTTGCATTGCGCCTGGGGCTACGTTTGGGCAGTAAACTACTGGTCTATTCGCCGCAGAATTTTGTTTCGCGGGACGAGTTGCGCCTGCCCGAAGAATTGGCCGTGAGCGGTATTTTCGAAGTCGGCATGTATGAAATTGATGCTGGCTATGTACTGACATCGCTCGAAACCGCTCGTTCTGTCTACAATATAGAGCAGGGTGTTCATAATATTCAGATCATGACCGCTGATCCGATGCTGGCGCCGCGCGTCGCCCGCGATATCCATGCCGCGTTTGGGCAGTTTTTTGAAGCTCGTACATGGATTGATTTAAATAGTCAGCTTTTCACTGCCCTTCAGACCGAAAAGAACATGATGTTCTTCCTGCTCATCTTCATCACTATTGTCGCGGCCTTCGGCATCACCAATACCCTGATCACGCTGACCGTTCAGAAAACGCATGAGATTGGATTGTTGAAAGCCATTGGATTTTCCAATCGTCGGATCGTTGCCATATTTCTCTGGATTGGTATGGTGCAAGGCATCATCGGCACGGGGTTGGGGCTGGGGTTCGGCCTGCTGGCCTTGCGTTATCGGAACGAACTGCTCAACTTCATTTCATCGCAGTTCCGGGTCGATCTGCTTCCGAAAGAGCTTTACCAGCTCAGTCAGATTCCGTCGCACACTACGACAAGTGACGTGTTCACCGTCTGTATCACCGTCTTAGTTATCTGCACGCTCGCCGGCCTGGTTCCTGCCTGGCGCGCCGCGAGGCTTGAACCTGTGGAGGCTTTACGCAATGAGTAAAATTATTTTACGAGCAGAAGAAGTGCACAAAACCTATTACATCGGCAAGCGGGCGGTGGAGGTTCTGCACGGCGTATCGCTGACGATCAAGCGTGGCGAAACGATTTCGATTATGGGAGCCAGCGGCGCGGGAAAGAGTACGCTGATGCATATTCTCGGCGGGTTGGATCGTCCGGATGCAGGTGATGTTTTTTTTGAAGAAACCAGCCTTGGTAAAATGAATTCAGCTCAGCGTGCTGCATTTCGTGCCAAACGGTGCGGTTTTATGTTTCAGAGCTACCACTTGTTGCCGGAATTGGATGTGCGCCAGAACGTGATATTGCCTTCCATGGCGGTCGGGAATGGTCGCGATGTCAGGGCGCGGGCGGAACATCTGCTCGAACAAGTCGGACTGGCCGGGCGGATTGATCACCGTCCAATGGAACTTTCCGGCGGCGAGCAACAGCGAGTGGCGATTGCACGGGCGCTGATGAATGATCCGGATTTGATTCTGGCGGATGAACCGACCGGCAATCTGGATTCTCATACCGGCGAAAATATATTGAACAACCTCTTTGATTTAGCGCAATCTGCAAACCGCACACTGATTATGGTGACGCATAATGAACAGGTGGCGAGCCGTTGTCAGCGTGAACTGATTTTAAAAGATGGAAAACTGGAAGAATGAAAGCAGACGGGGATACAAAAAGCCTGTTGGACGTTTTGCGTGACCTTGTGAGTCGGCTTGAGCAGGGAAATGTTCCGTATGCTCTTTGCGGAGGATTGGCGCTGGCGGTTCATGCATTCCCTCGCGCTACAATGGATATTGATATTCTGACAGAAGAAAAATTTCTTGATGACATCAAGACGCTGGCCGCAGAAGTCGGGTTCAAAATGGAAAGCGGGGTTCTTGAATTGTGTGAGGGAACCGTGAAAATCTATCGCTTGTATCAGACTGCTGCGGCAGACGAATATCCTTTGGTGTTGGATGTTCTGCTGGTTACTCCGCCCTTACGTAAGGTTTGGGAAGCCAAGGAGCGGCTGGAATGGGAAGGTGGCTTTATTTCTGTCGTTTCCCGCGAAGGTTTGATACAGATGAAATCTTTGAGAAATTCGGGGCAGGATCAGGACGATATTCGGAAGTTAAAAGAGCTGTGAAAGCGTTAACGTCGCAGATCGTAGCGTCCAGGCTTAGGCAGGCTTCCGAGTTGAGGGACGTGTGTTTGTCTTTAAGACGTGCAGGGAGTTATCCGCAGAGCAAGGCGGAGGATTTAATGGTCAAGGAGCCCGAGGGAAAAACTTATGAAAATATTTTTAAATGGCAAATTGGTTGATGAAAAAGATGCGGTGGTGTCGGTTTTTGACCACGGTCTGTTGTACGGTGATGGTGTTTTTGAAGGAACGCGTGTTTACGATGGTAATATTGCTTTTCTCAATGAGCACATGGATCGTCTGCTTGATTCCGCGAAGGTTATCGCACTTGATGTCGGCATGACGAAAGAAGAGCTGATTACAGCCACGGTGGAAACCTGCCGAGCCAACGGAATCAAAAACGGCTATCTGCGTCACGTCGTTACGCGCGGCGTTGGGTCGCTGGGGCTTAACCCTTACCAGTGCAAAAAGGCTCAAGTCATCATTATTGCAGCTGATATCCAGCTTTATCCTGCTGATTTGTATGAAAAGGGAATGAAGATAATTACTGCCGGCACTATTCGGAATATGGCCGAAGCCGTTAATCCGCGTGTCAAAAGCCTGAACTATCTCAATAATATCATGGCCAAGATTGAGGCGATCAACGCCGGGGTGATGGAGTGTCTCATGCTTAATGCGCAGGGTTTTATCGCCGAAGCATCTGGCGATAATGTTTTTGCAATTAAAGGGAATAAGCTGATGACTCCGCCCACATGGTGCGGTGGATTAGAGGGAATCACTCGCGATAAGGTCATGCAGGTGGCTCGTGAGCTTGGCATGGAAGTCTCTGAAACCGTTATGACCCGCTATGAAATCTGGACGGCTGATGAGGTTTTTCTAACCGGTACAGCAGCGGAAGTTATCGCGGTGGTCGATCTTGACCGGCGGATGATCGGATCCGGAAAGCCCGGTCCGCTTACACAAAAACTGGCGTTGGCCTATCGGAAGCTCGCCGGAACCGATGGTATCAAGGTTCAGTAGGAACAGCTCATGAAGTGTGATCTCTGCGATAAAGAAGCCGTCGTACACATGACTCAGGTGGTTAACGACGAAACAAAAGAGATTCATCTCTGTGAAGAGCATGCCAAAGCGCAGGGTATTGATCTGAACAGCCCGATTTCTATCACGGATATTCTGATGGGGCTGAGCGGAACGCAGAAGAATATTGCCAGTGAACTGAGTCTGGCCTGCCCGCGGTGCGGCATGGCTCGCGAGGAGTTTCGTAAAACCGGCCGGCTGGGTTGCCCGGAGTGTTACAAAACCTTTATGGCGGAGTTAACCATGGCGATCAAGGCCATGCACCACAGCGGACAGCATCTCGGTAAGATTCCGGGACGAGAAGGAGTACAGACAAGGATAAAGTCCAAAATCGCCCGCCTGCAAAAAGATATTGAAGCAGCGATTGCCCGTGAGGATTTTGAACAAGCGGCTCAACTGCGTGATCAGATCAAGAAATGTCGCGATGAAGGCGGGCCGGATGAGAAGGAAAAGAAATGACCCTCAATGGATTTTTAGAGCGTCATGGCGGCTGGCTGGAAGCGGGGCCTGAAGAAGGCCCCGTTATTAGTAGTCGCGTTCGCCTTGCACGTAATCTGCGCGATACGACATTTCCCGGATGGGCTTCGAAAGAGGTTCGTGACCGTGTTTGGAATGAAGTGGTGCTGGCCTTTGATGGCGTTGCAGGCAATACGGGCTTTTTGCGTTGGCGTATGGATGAACTAAGTGCGCTTGACCGTGAACTGTTGTTTGAACGTCACTTGATCAGCCGTGAACTGGCGGAGCGTCAAGCGGGCAGCGGTGTATTCGTCAACGAAGATGAGTGTCGAGCTGTGATGGTAAATGAAGAGGATCACATCCGCCTGCAGTCGCTTCAGCCGGGGCTGAATCTTCAAACGGCGTGGGAAGTCGCCGATGGATTGGACAACGCGCTCGAACAAGGCCTTTCTTATGCTTTTTCCAGCAAGCTCGGTTATCTCACTGCCTGTCCGTCCAATGTTGGCACCGGCCTGCGCGCCAGCGTCATGCTCCATCTTCCAGGGCTTGTTTTAACCGAAGAAATTAAGCCGGTAATCAATGCGGTTTCGAAAATTGGTCTGGCCGTGCGCGGCTTGTGGGGCGAAGGCTCTGAAGCCTCCGGCCACATGTTCCAGATTTCGAATCAGGTTACGTTGGGGCGGCCTGAGACCGAGATTATTGCCAACCTCGAACAGATTGTCCTCGAAGTTATCGAGCATGAAAAAAATGCGCGTCTGCGGCTGATGAGCACTCAGGAAATCCGTGTACACGACCACGTTGGCCGTGCTTACGGCATTTTGGCTAACGCTGCACTGATGACCACCGGGGAAGGGCTCGATCTGCTTTCGGCATTGCGAATGGGCGCTGATTTAGGCCTGTTACCTAAGATAGCGCGGCGCGAAATCGACCGGCTTTTCATCCGGATTCATCCGGCCCATCTGCAAAAAGAAGCTGGCGCGGTACTGAGTCCAGAAGATCGCGATATTAAACGGGCACAACTCATTCGTAAATTTCTGGAGGGGAAATGAAAAAAACACGAGTTGATCAAAAATTTGCTACCCTCAAAAAGCAGGGCAAAAAAGGATTCATCGCCTACATCGGCGCAGGTGACCCGTCGTTGGACGACACGATCGACATCGTCCTGCGTCTTGAAGATGCCGGAGTCGATCTGGTCGAACTCGGGCTGCCGTTTTCCGATCCGCTCGCTGACGGACGCGTGAATCAGGATTCCGCTATTCGTGCGCTGGCTGCCGGAGCCACCTTCGATGGCGTGATGAACATGGTCTCCAAAATCCGTGAGCGTTCGCAGATTCCGATGATTTTTTATGCCTATCTGAACACGCTCTATGCTCGTGGTTTTGAAAAGGCCATGAACGAAGCCGCCGCCGCCGGTATTGACGGTTTTCTAATTCTCGATATGCCGCGCGAAGAAGCGGGGCCGTATAAAAAATTTATTTCCAGTGCCGGATTGAACACCATTTCGTTGATTACGCCGACCACGCCGGAAGAGCGGATCAAACAGATCGTCAAAGACGCCAACGGCTTTGTTTATTGTGTTTCCCGCGAAGGGGTCACCGGCGTACGCGACTCGATCGCCGAAGGCGCACGTGGACTGGTCGCCAAAATTCAGACGCACACCCAACTGCCCGTCGCGCTTGGTTTTGGAATTGGTACGCCGCAACAGGCCGCCGAAGCCGCATCGTTCGCCGATGCTGTTGTTGTCGGCAGCGCCATCGTCAATAAATTCGACCACAACCCGCACACGCCGGAAGGCCGCATCGACGCGGTCAAGTTCGTTGCTGAAATGGTTCGGGCCGTTAAGGAGGTTTAGATGTCAGGACGTTATGCAGTGATTATGGCGGGCGGGAAGGGCGAGCGGTTCTGGCCGCTGAGCACATCCAAGCATCCAAAGCAGCTTTTGGCGCTGGTGGGCGATAAGGCGTTGATCGCGCAGGCGGTGGAGCGGCTTGACGGTTTGATTCCGCCGAAAAATGTTTTTGTGGTGACGAATGCCGATCTGGTCGAGGCGACACGCAACGCCGCACCGATGCTTCCGCCGGAGAATATCGTCGGCGAACCGATCGGTCGTGATACTGCCGCCGCCGTGGCTTGCGGCGGCGCGCTGGTCGGCGCGCGCGATCCCAAAGCGGTTTTCGCGGTGCTGACGGCTGATCAGGTGATGGGTGATTTAGATGTTTTTAAGGCCACGTTGCGCGGTGGGATGAATTTGGCGGAGAAAAATGAAATTCTGGTGACCATCGGAATTCGACCGACTTTCCCAAGCACCGGGTTCGGCTACATTGAGTCCGGCGCGGATTTCGCCAAGGACGAAGGCGTTCAGTTTAAGAAGGCGGTTCGGTTTGTGGAGAAACCGGCTTTGCCGAAGGCTCAGGAATATCTGGCGGGCGGTAAGTTTTTCTGGAACTCCGGTATGTTCATCTGGTCAGTTCCAACCCTTGGAAAGGCCTTCGCGGAGCACTGTCCGGTGATGAAAACGCTGATGGATGAGTTGACGGCGTATGCGAAACGCGGCGAGATTTTCCAAGGTTTGGGAAAAATCTATCCAACCCTTGAAAAAATTTCGGTGGACTATGCGCTGATGGAGAAGGCGGATAATATCGTGATGGCCTGCGGAACATTTATGTGGGACGATATTGGCACATGGCCTGCTTTAGAAAACCATTACCCGCAGGATCTGGACGGTAATACGCTGATCGGAACTTGTGCTCAAATTGGCTCGAAGAACAATGTTATTTATTCCAAGGATCGGTTGACGGCGGTGATCGGCGCGGAGAATCTGATTGTTGTACAGGCGGACGGCGTGACGCTGGTTTGTTCGAAGGATCATGCGCAGGATATTAAAAAGATGGTAACCGCGTTGCGCGAAAGAGGCTCTTTTGACGATCTTCTTTAATTAGGAGGGAATCATGGAATCATGGATGCATGGTTGACGGAATTCTATGAGTTGTTTGTGTATTCTTTCGGCAGAGCGACTTTAGCTGAAACATACATATTGATTTTGCTTTGTGTATTGTTTGGCGCGCTGGCTTTGAGTCGAATTAGTAGAAGGTTGGGTGCGCCAGGTGCCTTTTATATTACTGGCGTTCTGTTGACGTCCATTGGTCTGGTGGTCATTGTTGCAGCGTTGTCCGTTTTGCCGTTTCTCAGTTTTCATGCATGGTGGATGATTCTGGCTATGCCGTGCGCAGCAATTTTGTTAGTGGTAGTGCCTCTGACTATGCTTTTTCAAAAAGGCAGATATGGCACATCGCTGATCGCGTGGATAATGACGTTGCTTGTGATTGCGGTGGTTTTAATTTTAGAGCCCAGGGCTATGCGTTCGGTTCAAAAGAGTTTTGAAAAGGCGATGCAAAATGGCCTGCGACTTCAGCAACACCGGGTTCAAACGGAGCAGTTAAAATAATGGGACGAATCCTTGGTATTGATCATGGCGATGTGCGGATAGGAATTGCGCTGAGTGATCCGACGGAGTTTTTGGCATCGTCGCTTTGCGTTCTCGATAGCACGAACGCCGGATTGGATCGGCTCGTTGCATTGATTTTAGAGCATCAGGTTGAAAAAGTGGTCGTCGGACTCCCGCGTAATATGGATGGTTCGTATGGTCCGGCGACAGCGAAAGTCAGGGCTTTTATTGAAAAATTAAAGACCAAAACAGAGGTGCCGATTTTTGAGTGGGATGAGCGTTTGAGTACGGTGAGCGCACATAATGCGCTGCGGGAGGCCGGTCTTAATGGAAAAAAACGCAAGGGTGTAGTGGATAAGGTGGCCGCGCAGATCATTTTGCAGAATTATCTCGATGCGCAGGCATAAACAAGGTTGACAATTCAAAGGTATGCAGTAACTATCTGCCCATATTCCGGTGTTTATCCTGTTTCAATGAACATATCTGTCGACCGGATTCCTGTTTATCCTTCAACTAATTTATGAATTCATCGCAAGCGATTATTCTCGGCATTACCGGCGGCATTGCCTGCGGCAAAACAGAAACGGGACACATTTTATCCGCAGAAGGGTTCAAGGTGCTGGATAGTGATTTTCTGGCGCATGAGCTGATGGGTAAAGGGCGTCCTGTTTATCAGGCGGTGGTTAAACATTTTGGCGAGGCGATGCTGGCGAAGAGCGGGGAAATTGACCGGGAAAAGCTCGGGAAGATGATTTTCGCCGATCCTCAGGAGCGTGCGACACTAAATCGGTTGGTGCATCCGGAGGTCATAAAGAGTGCGCGCGAATGGGTTGAGGTTTGTCGCGAGGCACAGGAAGATGCGGCGGTGTTGGTGCCTCTTCTGTTTGAATCGGGTTGGACAAAGGGCTGGGATGCCATAATTTGTGTAACAGCGCCCGAAGACCAAATTTTCAAAAGGTTGAAGAAGCGTGGATTTTCAAAAGTAGAGGCGCTTAAACGGGTTGAAGCGCAAATGTCGCTGGTCGAGAAGGCCGCGCTGGCGGATTTTGTAATCGAAAATGATGGGACTCCAGACTCCTTGCGCCGTCGGGTGTGTGATCTTGTCGAAGTGATTAGATATGAGAAGAGGAAGAGTTATGAGTGAAGAACAGGAAAAAGTTGCGAAACCGGTGAAAGCTCCAAGAGCTCCACGTATTGCGAAGATCGCAACACTAAAGCCGGAAGTGGCTCCAATGGTAGAACCAGCAACGGCGGTCGAAAGATCCGCGCCGCGTGCCGAAGTTACAGATGATGGTGCACAACGACAGGATAACGGCTATCGACAGGATGATCGCGGGCCGCAACCTGATCAGGATCAGCGACAAGACGATCGTGGACAACGGCCAGATAATGGTCAAGGTCAGGATAATCGCGGGCAACGGCAGGATAACAGCCCCCGTCATGACGATCGCGGTCCGCGGCAGGATGATCGCGGACAGCGCCAAAACAATAACCCTCGGCATGACAACAATCGTCGACAGAACAATAATAACAATCGCAATTCCCGGCACCACGGACGGGGTCGTAATGATGGGAACACTGGCGGGAATGGGTACAACGGGAATCAGGGGAATGGCGGGGGGAGTGGCGATGACCAGGAACGGTCGCCCGAAACCCCGGCCAAAAAAATGCCGAAACTTAACTTGTTTGAATTGCAGGTAACGGAAATTCCGGAGCTTAAGAAGTTGGCAGAGAGTTATTCGATTGAAGATCCGGCGGGCCTGCGTAAGCACGAGCTGATTTTTGAAATTCTTAAGACCCAGATTCGCTGGGGTAATGAAGCAAATTGCCGCGGTATCCTAGAGGTGCTACCGGATAAATTCGGCTTCTTACGGTCGTCGGAAAACAATTATCTGCCTAATCCCGAAGATATTTACGTCTCCCCGCCGCAAATCCGCCGCTTCGGTTTGCGTACCGGAGACCTAATCGAAGGTCCGATCCGTTCGCCGCGCCCTAAGGAACGTTTTTTCGCCTTGCTATCGGTTGACAAGGTGAATAACGATGCGCCAGAAAAAAATCTCAACCGCATCCCGTTTGAAAATCTCACGCCGCTTTTCCCGGATGAGCGGTTGGGGCTTGAAACCACGGCTGATGAAATTTCGATGCGTGTAATGGATTTGGCAACGCCGATCGGTAAAGGACAACGCGGATTGATCGTTGCACCTCCGCGTACCGGTAAGACGGTGCTTTTACAGAAAATTGCTAACAGTATTTCGCAGAACAGCCCGGACTCGAAGCTGATTATTCTTTTGATCGATGAGCGTCCTGAAGAAGTTACGGATATGCAGCGAACCACGAAGGCCGAAGTCCTTTCCTCGACTTTTGATGAGCATCCAGAGCGGCATGTGCAGGTTGCCGAGATCGTAATTGAAATGGCTAAACGTCGCGTCGAAAATGGGGAAGACGTGATTATTCTGCTCGACAGTATTACCCGGCTGGCGCGCGCTTATAACACCATTCAACCGCACAGCGGCAAGATTCTTTCTGGCGGGGTGGATGCGAATGCATTGCATAAACCGAAACGCTTTTTTGGCGCGGCTCGTAATATCGAAAACGGCGGCAGTCTGACGATTATTTCGACGGCCCTGGTTGATACAGGCAGTCGGATGGATGAGGTAATCTTCGAAGAGTTTAAGGGCACCGGTAATATGGAGCTGGCTCTAGATCGTGACTTGGTTGGGAAGCGCATTTTCCCCGCAATTAATATTGAGAAGAGCGGTACGCGCAAAGAAGAATTGCTATTGCATAAAGAAGAATTGGCCAGAATCTGGACTTTGCGCAAGGCCCTTAAGGATGTTCCGCCGGTTGAAGCGATGGAATTGCTTATCAATCGGCTGAAGAAAACCAAGAGTAATGCCGAATTTCTGATGGCCTTGCAGGGGTAATATGGAACCAATCTGATTGGGATTGCTGGCCACTTAATTTTGTATAAGTGCTTGAGCTGGCCTAGTGATGTTTTGTTTCTTGGTCAATATCCATTTGAATAAGATCACGAACGTCTTTGGGCGAGAATTCGGCGTAGTCGAGAAAGTTTTGGATCACTTTGTCCATGCGAATGGATTCCATAACAATCTGCTGACAGAGGTCCTGCCGTTCCTTGACGGCGGGGGATTCCGCGTCGGTGCTGCTTCTGATATTGAGTTGGATGAGTTGGACGGCACCGGATATTCCGGTAAGCGGGGTGCGAATTTGATGGGCCATTTCCTTGGCCATGTTGGCGGCTGCTTTTATCCGTTCGAGTTGACGGGTTTGACTTTGCAGTCGTAGAAAATGGGAGAGGTCATTGAAGTTAAGGATGCGGGTATCTACCAGCTTATGGGTCGAGGTCTTGGTTTGTGAGACGGCTTCGACGGGTAAGGTGAGACGCGCGTCTTCGATGCTGACTGGGAATACCGAGCCATCCGCGCGGCGAAAATAGTCAGAGGCCCCTCTGAGATCAGTATCTGAACCTTTAACTTCTGAAGGCTTCAGGTGGATGGATGAAAGGTTTTTCCCGATCAGTTCAGGTTCGTCGCGGCCCAGCAAGACGCAAGCACGGCCGTTGGCCATTAGGATTCGGTCGTCGATATCAAGCAGTAAGAGTCCGGTTTTTACATTTTCAAAGATAAGTTTGGTGATATCGCGAAATTGTTTTTCTTTCTGACTGATATAGTCGCAACGCCGAGAGACATAGGCGCTGGCAATACCGAAAGCAACAAAAAGGGCAATTCTCAACGCCATGGCGACGGAGGTATCTACCAAGCCTTTTGCAGTCGCTACGGAAGGATATTGCACTAGAATGTTTCGTGATATCAACAAGATGATTAGCGTGTACGAAATGATGGCCAATGCAGTAATTTGAATTGTTTGCTTAAGCGGCAGGATGATGCCCGCGGATAGAATAATTAATGGATAGAGAAGGATTAGGAAGTCGTTCTGCGAAGCACCAGCGAAATAAACCAGGCCAGATACAAACACCAAATCTACTAAGAACTGTAGCGGAGCCAGGCGTCTCATCCGGTCCTGGTTACGCATCCAGAGTGAGTAGGGGATGGTGATGATATACGCGAAGGCGATAAAAGCGTAGAATGCAATGCTATCCTGTTTTAGCACGAAAGAGAGAATGATTAGGAAGCAACTAATGGCGGTAAGGCGTCCGCCAAGAAGCCCCATCATAGTGGTCCATGATATTTCACGATCATCGTCTGTCTGCTCTTTTTTTTTCATTGATGGTTGCTTCCTTACATCACGACTTCCGTCATCTTAAAAATAGGCATAAACATAGCCAACACGATTCCGCCGATCATCACCCCGATTACGACCATTAGCAACGGCTCAAGCATGGAGGTTAATCCTTCTAGCATGGTGTCGACTTCCTCCTGATAGAATTCAGACAGTTTAGTAAGCATTTCTTCCATTTTGCCAGTTTGTTCTCCGGCGGAAAGCATATGGATCAGCATGCTGGGGAATTCTTTGTTATTTTTGAGGGTGTCTGAAACGGTTTTGCCTTGTTCGACATTGGCGCGGGCATCGAGAATCGCTTTGCCGATCACTTTATTCCCAGTGGCTAATCCAACAATGCTCATCGCTTGAATAATCGGTACACCGCTGGCCATTAGTTGGGCGAAGGTGGATGAAAACCGGGTGATGGCAATTTTTCGAACCAGTTTCCCGATCAGCGGGAAGCGAAGTCGAAACAGATCTAACATATAGCCGCCTTTTTCGGTTCGGACGTAGCGGCGAAGGCTGTAGATCGCGGCCGCGACACCAGCCAGTACAATATACCAGTAGTCACGAATAAAATTACTGGTGTTTAGTAACATCTGTGTCGGGCCGGGCAGTTCTGCACCGAATCCGGCGAACATGGTGGCAAAGGTGGGGACAATAAATACAATCAGGCCGGTTGAAATAATGAGTGCTACGCTCATAACGACGCAGGGGTACATCATGGCCGATTTTACCTTGGCGCGCAGGCGGTTGGAGGCTTCTAGGAACGAGGCCACCCGCTCGGAGGTTTCGGCCAGCATCCCGCCGGTTTCCCCCGCACGCATCATATTCACATAAAGTTCATCGAAAATTTGCGGGTATTCATTCAACGCATCAGAGTACATGGATCCACCTTCGACCTTCACCCGTACGCCAGCGAGTACTGCGCTAAAATTTTTGTTTGCTGTTTGTTCTTCTAGCGCGACGATAGATTGCACTAGCGGCATCCCGGAAGAAAGCATGGCGGCCATTTGGCGAGTGTACATGGGAAGCTCTTTGACTCTGATTTTTCCCGCTCCACTTACCCGTTTTCTAACTGCTTTTTTTGTTGTTGCCATAAAATTATTTCCAGCTATTCGGTGGTTACTCTTAGCACTTCATCAATGGTCGTTAATCCTTCGCCCACTTTGATTAATCCGGTGTCTCGTAGCGTTCTCATGCCATTGCGCACCGCCACTTCGCGTAACGCACTGGCTTCGGCCGTTTCTAGAATCTTCGCTTTGATTTCGTCGTCGAGCAGTAGAATTTCCATCAATGCGCCACGGCCTTTATAGCCCAGTCCGCTGCATTTCGGGCATCCTTTGGCGTTGAAGAAGGTTACGTCTTTAAATCGGTCGGGATCCAGATGGTTGGTCCGTAGTATTTTTTCCGGCAAATCAATCTGCTGTTTGCAAAAAGGGCATAGTTTGCGGTAAAGGCGTTGAGCCTGGGTCATTACCAATGACGACGAAAGCAGGAACGGCTCAATGCCCATATAGGCCATACGGGCAATTGCACCCGCGGCATCGTTGGTATGCAATGTACTCAGCACAAGATGTCCGGTCAGTGCGGCTTGTACTGCGATGGAAGCCGTTTCGTTGTCACGAATTTCACCGATCATTACGATGTCGGGGTCTTGACGCAGGATAGAACGCAATCCGCTTGCAAAGGTCAGTCCGACTTCCGGTTTGGCCTGTACCTGATTAATCCCGCCCAATTGATATTCCACGGGGTCTTCCACTGTGATGATGTTAACATCTTCGGTATTCAACTCTTGCAGAGCCGAATAAAGCGTGGTCGTTTTCCCTGAACCGGTTGGACCGGTCACTAAGAGCATCCCATGTGGTTTAGCGATGGCGAATTTCAGGTCCTCTAGTGCTTTTTGTTCTAGGCCCAGTGACTCCAGATTCGGTGCCAGTGCGGTTTTATCCAGAATACGCATCACGACTTTTTCGCCATGCACGGTTGGCAGATAACTTATGCGCAAGTCTACTTCTTTGCCCAGTGCCTTAATTTTAAAACGTCCATCTTGCGGGATACGGCGCTCTGCAATATCCAGATTGGCCATAATCTTAATGCGCGATAAAAGGGCCGATTGCACACTCTTGGGCGGGCTGGGGTTTTCGTAGAGAACACCGTCTACGCGGTAGCGCAGGCGGATTTTCTTTTCCATAGGCTCAATATGAATATCACTGGCATGTTTTCGTAACGCTTCGATGAGAATTGAATTAACGATACGCACCACGGGGGCGTCGGCGGCGCCTTCAAGCATTTCATCAAGATTTTCTGCACTGGTTGTATCGCGACCGATCTCAAGTTCGCTGTCGTCTTCGATATCTTTTAGAATATCTTCTAAGCCTTTTGAGCTTTCCTTGTTAGAACCCTCCAGCACGCTGAGTACGTCCTTGGGATCAGCAATCACAGGGGAAATGTGGTAATCAACCAGCGTTTTGAGGTTTTCGATCCCCATAATATTGAAAGGATCGGCCACGGCTACGGTGAGTAGCTTGCCGGTTTTGCAAAGAGGGAGCATTTTTAGCTGAACCCATGTGGTACGTGGGAGAATATCCACCAGCGATTGGTCAATTAAAAAGCCGTCAAGGCTGATCGGTGTCATTTCCAGATATTCAGCTTTCGCCAACAATAATACGGCGGCAGGTACGGTGCCTTGCGTGACAAGCACCTCTTCAAGAGGGATTCCATTTTTTTCGGCTTCTGGACGTGCCGTCTCGATCGCTGTTTCCGGAATGGCGAAGCGGTCGAGGAGGATTTCCATTAAGGTTCTGTAGGCTTTTTCGCTCATAAATTTTACTACTTTTCAAAATTTTAGCACAAGCAGTGCCGAGAACGACTTGAAGTTAGACGTTTTTATGGCAGGAGACAAGCAGGGAGTCTGGGGAATGGAATATATTGCGAGTTGAATCCCTTATTCTACCATTCTCAGATTTAATCCTTTTCCGGTTCGTACAATGTTTGGAAAAACAGTCCGTGCATCTGCGGCATAAATCGTGCTTTAATTCACAGGTCATTTATTTTATAAGAGAACCTATGAGCACATCGATTAACGCCCGCGAAGAACTACAGCAGACGGCCGCCATGCTTCAGCAGATTCTTGAGGTGATGCCGGACGATCTCTTTACGTTACGTGCATTCTATGAGACTTCACTTAAATTGGAATTGCCCGAACAGGCGTTTAATTGTTTGAAACAGCTTGATGATTGCGCCCGTGCTTCACAGAACACCGAGATGATTGACTTTGCTCTCAATCAGTATGCTTCCATTGTTGATGAGATTCCTGAGGTAAAGAAGCGAATAGAGCGACTGCAAGAATTGCAACTGGTATCGAATGCAATGGGCCGTGAGATGCCGGGTAATCCGTTTGAAGGAACCAAGAGTGGTATTGAGGCTGAAATGGCGCTGGCTTGGGACCTCTTTCAGGCTGAACAACTTTCGCAGGATGAATATTCTAATGTGTTACGCGATCTTACAGAAATGTCGGCGCGTGAAGTGAGTGTCCCTGTGACGGTATTGCATATCTTGAACGATCGCAATTTCAGCCGATTTGAACGGTTGCTTACTTATTTGTGCCAAAAAAGCGGCCTGCCAATCATGGTACTAAGTCAGTTTGAGGAACGTGAAGAGTTGCGAGAGGTTCTGCCGTTAGATTTTATTAGTCACCATGGGGCGCTGCCATTCGCGCAGGTGGGCGGTGACCTGTTGTTGGCGGTGCTTAATCCATTGGATAAGGCGCTGGTCCTCCGTGCGGGCGAGATTTCGGGCAGGAACTGTCACGCCTATTTAGTGACTCCACAGGAATATGATCAACGCTTGGCGCAGATCAAAAAGGCGCTGGCTAAGTAATTTTAGGCGAGTGCTCGGTCGTCCTTGTTTAAGTACTTTAATTTAATGGACAGAGCGTTTGGTGATTCTAATATCTGCGTCATGCATAAATACAAAACCGCTTTAGTAATCGGGTGCGGGCGTAGCGGACGCGCTGCCGAGGCTTTATTGAGATCTGAAGGTTGTACTGTCTTTAGTATTTGTAAGGAAAGTACGCCGGATTATCGCTATGAAGATATTCATTTTGATCCTGATGTCGCCATTGTCAGTCCTGGATTTTCTCTAAAGCATCCGTGGATAACCGATTTAATCGACCGTGGGATCCCTCTGCTTTCTGAACTGGAGCTGGGCTGGTCTCGTCGTCATTGTCCAGTGATTGCTGTGACCGGTTCAAATGGTAAAAGTACGGTCGTGAAATGGATCGTCGATGCGTTGGCGCAAGCCGGGCAGTCGGCTGTTCCGTGCGGAAACTATGGATTTCCGGTTTGCGGTGCGGTGATGCTTCCCAATGTGCCGAATTGGCTGGTGATCGAAGTCAGCTCGTTTCAACTTGAAACGGTTCAGGAGTTTCGTCCGGATATTGGCTTGCTACTCAACGTGTTACCAAATCATCTGGACCGTCACGGAGACATGGATACGTATCGTGATCTAAAACTTCGCCTGTTTGAAAATATGCTATCAACGGATACAGCGATTGTTCCTTTTGACCTGTTTCCAGCGATTGGAAAGCGGGGATCCAATGGTTGGAAGACTTTTGGTATCGAGGAGGGGGTGGATTTTCGTTATCAAGATGGGCGCATCGGTCAAATCGACCTAAACGGAACTCGGTTTGCTAATGAAATCCTTGGGGCGGCGGCCGCAGCGGTAGTTGCGGTGTGTGCAACTTGCGGCGTCCCTCTATCAGCGGTGGAGGCCTCGGCGCGGGTTTTTGAGCCGCTTCCTCATCGAATGGCACTGGTGGCGGAGGTCGATGGAGTAAACTATGTGGATGATTCTAAGGCTACAAATATTGCTGCGATGTGTGCGGCAGTCAAAATGTGCTCCGGCAAAGTCCATTTAATTGCTGGTGGACGCGCCAAAGAGAACGATTTCAGTTTGGCAAAAGATTTACTGGCGCAGCGGGTTTCTCATCTATATCTTATCGGGGAAGCATCGGGTGCGATGCAGGTTGCGTGGAGCGACGTTGTTCGGTGTATTTGTTGTGGAACATTAGCGAAGGCAGTTGAGGCCGCAAACCAACAGGCGACATCGGGCGATACCGTTCTTCTTTCACCTGCTTGTACCAGTTTTGATCAGTTTCGCGATTTTAATGAGCGCGGCGATTGTTTCGCCGATGCCGTTTGCGGGCTGAAAGGTAAGGTTGAAAGTGTGTAACAGGGTAGGGTTAGCAGAGAAGGAGTTAATTATGAAAGCAAAGGTTGCAGGGGTATTGGTTTTAGTGATGCACATGGTGGCATTGACTGGGTTTTCTTTAGTGCAAGGCTGTAAAACGGCTAAGGCGGGTGGGGTGTCACAGGATCAGCCGGTGGTTCTTCCATCTGATGATATTGCTGTCCAGAGTCCGCTTCCAGTTCTTCCTCCTGTGGTTGCGGCTCCTAGCGCAAAAGTGTATAGCGTCCAAAAAGGCGACACGCTTTCCTCGATCGCTTCTTCATACGGAACCTCTTGGAAGCAACTGGCTGAGTACAACAATCTTTCGAATCCT
>JBILEA010000189.1:0-5546 GCA_044352355.1 Pontiellaceae bacterium
CCGAAGTCGTTCGAGCCGCTGATGTCGACGAGCAACATGACGGTCATTTCGCGCTCTTCGACGAATTTTTTGATGTGCGGTACGCCGGTCCGGGCGGTCACGTTCCAGTCGATGGCGCGGATGTCATCACCGTGGACGTATTCACGTACCTCATCGAATTCCATCCCGCGTCCCTTGAAAACGCTGTGATAGCGCCCGGCAAAGACATCATTCACGGCGTGGCGGGTCCGGATTTCGATCCGCCGAACTTTTTTGAGCAGCTCTTTGTGGCCTGTGTTGTTCATGATTGGTCAGATCGGACGGATAGGACTTATCGGGCAGCTTATGGGACCGGAATCGCGCTTAAGATTTTATCGATTATCATTTCGGAGGTCAGTTCCTCCGCTTCCGCTTCGTAGGAGACGATAATGCGGTGGCGCAGAATATCCGGGGCGATCGATTTTACATCTTGCGGTGTAACGTAGCCGCGACCCTGCAAAAAGGCGTGGGCGCGGGCGCCGATGGTCAGCGCAATGGTGGCGCGCGGGCTGGCACCGTAGCGTAAGTATTCTTTGATCTTTAGGCCGTATTTTTCCGGATCGCGCGTGGCAAAGACAATACTGAGGATGTAATCCTTGATTTTATCGTCGGTGTAGATTTCGTCAATCATGCGCCGCGCGTTCAGGATGACCGAAGGATCAATGACGGGATTGATCGTGATATCGGTGTCCGTGCGGGCCATGCGGTCGAGAATGCGGCGCTCTTCTTCGATGGTTGGATAGCCGATTTTGAGCTTAAGCATAAAACGGTCAACCTGCGCTTCGGGCAGCGGATACGTGCCTTCCTGTTCGATAGGGTTCTCGGTGGCCATCACAAGAAACGGTTCGGGCAGTCGGAATGTCTGATCTCCGATGGTCACCTGGTGTTCCTGCATTGCTTCGAGCAGGGCGCTTTGCACCTTGGCTGGCGCGCGGTTGATTTCATCGGCCAGAATAATATTGGCGAATACTGGCCCTTTTTTGACAAAAAACTCGGATTCCTTCGGATTATAAATCAGGGTTCCGGTCAGGTCTGCTGGTAACAGGTCGGGGGTAAACTGAATGCGGTGGAACGAGGTCTTCAGTGCGGCGGCCAGTGTTTTAACGGTTAGAGTTTTTGCCAGCCCTGGAACGCCCTCGAGCAGGACGTGTCCATTGGACAGCATACCGATAATCAGCCGGTCGATGAGATAATCCTGGCCGACGATCACCTTGCCGATTTCAGCTTTGAGAGAATGGATAAAAGCGCTTTGTTCGCGCACCTTCTGGTTGATCACTTCAATACCGACCATATTTAAATCTCCTATTCAATGAATTTGCGCGAAATAGACTATTTAACAGAGGAAAATGTTCAATCTTTTTTCATTGTAGTTCCACCGATGGGTAAAAAACAGTTCCGACTGGTACCGCAAGGGCGATTTTTTTAATCTCTGGAACAGAATCCGCTTTCATAATTCATCCCTCATCCTTCATAGTTCGTCCCCGTTGCCCCGGTAGCTCAGCTGGATAGAGCATCGGATTTCTAATTCAAACCCGCTGTTTTTGCCTGAATTATCCCGAGTCATCTACAGTGCTCAACCCCCTAGCCGCAAACGGTTAACGTCAAGCTGTCTGTCATCCTGAATCATCCTAAAGCCGCTCATTTTTTGTCGTTGGGTTACTACTTCGGGTTACTACTTCGGATTACAACTTTAAAAGTTTATCAATCGAGGCCTTTTGATTGACGCACAAGGGATAGATAATTAGTCTCAAGCGGATTTTTTACCGTCATAAGGAATATACCATGGCCCTGCATCCAGAATTCCCAATATCACCCTACGCGCCGCTGATTCCCGGGCAACGCTGGTTTCCTGCCGATGAGGTGCTTCGCAGCACAGCCTACGAAAAATTGATCCCGCCGCTGGTGGCAAAAGTTCGGCAGGAAGTTTATGAATGGCGGAATGAGGGTTACCCCGGTGCCTCGGCAACTTCAGTCTCCTTATTGCGCTGGTGGTTTGAGACGGAGCATCTGATCGAAAACGCTGACGGAACGCTCTCGCCGTTTCTCTACTACTTTGCCCAGCGCGAGGCCGTTGAAACCGTCATTTGGCTGCACGATGTCCGGCAGGCGCGGGACAAGTTTGACCTGCTTCGTTTTGACGCATCCGGGGCCGTTTCGTCCGGTATGTTTTCCGAGGACTGGCCACGCTATGCCCTGAAAATGGCAACGGGTGCAGGAAAAACAAAGGTGCTGTCCTTGCTGATTGCTTGGAGCTTTTTTCATAAGCTGTACGAAGCGGATTCTGCGCTTTCAAGGAACTTCCTTGTCATTGCCCCTAACATTATCGTTTTGGATCGGTTACGCGCAGACTTTGACGGGCTACGCATCTTTTTTAATGACCCGATTCTGCCGGAAAACGGACACAACGGACAGAATTGGCGCGATGACTTTCAGGTGACTTTGCATATTCAAGACGATGTGCGCGTGCTTCGCGACACGGGCAATATCTTTCTCACAAACATTCACCGTGTGTTTCTCGGCGACATTGTTGATCCGTCGCTGGAAGACGACGATCTGCGCAACTTTTTCCTCGCCCCATTCGGCGCAAAGCCATCTGGAAAAACCACTGACAGTAAAACCGACCTCGGCGAAATCGTCCGCGAAGTTGAAGAGCTGGCCGTGTTCAACGACGAAGCACATCATATTCACAATCCGAAAATGGCGTGGTTCAAGTCCATACAGGACATTCACCACAAAATGCTTCAAAAAGACCAGCGCCTTGCACTTCAAGTGGATGTCACCGCCACACCGCGACACGACAACGGTGCGATCTTTGTCCAAACGGTTTCCGATTATCCGCTGGTCGAAGCGATTCATCAGAACGTCGTCAAGCATCCCATTCTGCCGGATGCGGCCAGCCGGGCGAAACTTCACGAACGCAAAAGCGCCATCTTTTCAGAAAAATACACTGATTATCTCGCGTTGGGCGTCGAAGAGTGGCGCAAGAGCTACGCCGAACACAAACCGCTGGGAAAAAAGGCCGTGCTCTTCGTCATGGTGGACGACACAAAAAACTGCGACGAAGTCGGCGAGCATCTCCAGAAAATCTGCCCGGAGCTGCAAGGTGCTGTGCTGGTTATTCACACCAAGAAGAACGGTGAAATCGGCGAAAACCCAACCGGTAAAGATAAGGACGAGCTTGAACTCCTGCGCAAGCAGGCCAACGAAATTGATTCATGGAATTCTCCGTTTAAAGCCGTTGTTTCCGTCCTCATGTTAAAAGAAGGCTGGGATGTGCGCAATGTAACCACCATCGTCGGGTTGCGCGCCTATGTCGCCGCGGCAAACATCCTGCCGGAGCAAACCCTTGGGCGCGGCCTGCGCCGGATGTACTTTGGCACGGACATGAGAGAAACCGTTTCGGTAATGGGCACGCCCGCCTTCATGGAATTCGTTGAATCCATACAGTCCGAAGGGGTCACCTTTGATCACGTTCCGATGGGCGGCGGCGCGGTTCGGCAGGATTCGCTGATTGTGGAAGTGGACGAAACCAACGAGGGCAAAAAGCTCGATGAATTGGATATTCCCATTCCGAAACTGACTCGCCGGTTCCAGCGCGAATTCAAAAATCTCGACGATCTCGATCCGTCTGCGCTTGGAAACAAAAGACTGGCGCTTAAGCCGTTTACAGCGGAACAGACACGGGAGATCGTATTTAAAACCATGCTCGATGCCGAAATTCATCACACCATTCAGCTCGACGGGACCGGGCCGGCCGACTACCGATCCGTCATTGCCTTTTTTGCCCGCCAGCTTCTTAAAGACATGCGACTGGTCGGCGGATACGACGTGCTTTACGGGAAGGTAAAAACCTTTGTACGTGAAAACCTATTCAGCTCATCACCCGTTGACCTCGAAGACCCTGTCGTTCTACGCAACCTGTCCGAACCAGATGCAGGAAAGATACTCTACGACGCATTCAAGACCTCAATCAATGCGCTGACGATTCAGGACGCTGGTACGACCCGCATTGAAGACCGCATCCGTCTACGCGAAATGCGCCCCTTCCGTACAGAACACCGGCCTTTCCTTGCGGCAAAAAAGTGCATCTTCACCAAAACAGTCGGCGAGGCTCACTCCGGCGGACTGGAACTCTCCTTTGCCGCCTTTCTGGAAGCTGCGCCGGACGTGGCGGCCTTTGCCAAAAACTATCTAGCCATCGGCTTCAAATTCGATTACGTCAAAGCCGACGGCGATCTCTCGACCTACACGCCCGACTTCATAGTGCGCACGACGGACGGCAAGGTTTGGATTGTTGAAACCAAAGGGCGCGAAGAACTGGACTTGCCGCAAAAAATGGAACGGCTGAAACAGTGGTGCGCCGATGCCACCGCCGCTGAAGAAAATGGAACCCTCTACAACTTTGTCTTTGTGGATCAAGACAGTTTCGAGAAACATACGCCGAAAACGTTTGCCGATCTGGCAACCTCATTTACAGAATACAAGACATGAAACAGACGCCAAAAGATAAAGCGGATGAATCCCGGCCCAAGCCGGCACCGATTGCCCACCGATTTATTGATGAAGTCGGTGATACTGCTTTTTTTGGGAAAGGAAAAATACCGATCCTTGGGAAGGAAGGGGTTTCGGTTTGCTTTGGCATGGGTATTGTAAAAATCGACCGTCCGCTGGCCGAAGTCAGGGCGGAAGTGCTGGAACTCCAGAAGAAGGTTGAAACAGACGGCCTGCTGAACGTGATCCCCAGCGTCAGGAAGCGGATGGACAACGGCGGGTTCTATTTTCATGCCAGCAAGGATACGCCGGATGTCCGTACCGTGTTTCTGCATTATCTGAAAGACCTTCCCTGCGAAGCTGAGGTTGTCATGGCGCGGAAGATACCGGAGCTCTTTCTTGCCAAGCACCATGAAAAGGACGACGAATTCTACGCGGACGTGCTGTCTCACCTGATCAAACAGCGGCTCAAAAAAGAGCAGCGGCTGGTTTTGAATATTGCAGAACGCGGATCAAGCACCCGCGCTAAAGTGCTGGAAGACGCGCTCTCCAAAGCGACGAGCCGGGCGACTCAGAAATGGGGCGAGGGAAGTTTGAAAGGGTCGGTTGTTTTTAATGTCCAAACGCCTGTGCGCGAGCCATTGCTTAACATCGCTGATTATCTGGGCTGGGCGGTTCAGCGCGTTTTTGAAAAGGGAGAAACCCGCTACTATGACTATCTCAGGGATAAAATCCGGCTGGTGGTAGACCTCTACGATTCAGAGAATTACGCCGGGAACAGGAATTATTATGACAACAAAAAGAATCCGCTCAGTGCCAAAAATAAGATTTGCCCACCACTCACCTAGCGGGATACCCCGCGACGCCATGGAGACGACTTTCAGTGGTAGCAGGCGATTCATAGTAAAATCTATATCCCGAAAAATGTCAATTTGATTGGAGACCTTTTATGGGGCGCATCTCACTTCTGGCGGTCTTCCGGGCGGCGTGCGGGCCAGGGCTTCAGGAATGGACGCAAAGATGAAGGCCGGATCCGT
>JBILEA010000190.1:0-5529 GCA_044352355.1 Pontiellaceae bacterium
GGTTTCCCGGGGCGCTCTTTTTAACAGACGCTCAATCTGTTATTTTGCACATTTGCAGGTTTCGCATTTGCAGCAGGCACAAGGCGCTGCGCCCGTTTCCACTTCCACTCTTCTACGGCGCAGAAGACGCACGGGACAATGAACAGCGTGATCAAGCTCACCGCCATTCCGCCGACCGATGGAATCGCCATGGGTTTCATCACATCCGCGCCACGCCCGGTGGCCCAGAAAATTGGCATGAGGCCGAAAACCGTTGTCGCAGTGGTCATCAGGCAGGGCCGGATGCGCTTTAAACCGGCCTCAAGAATTGCGGCACGGATTTCACCAATCGATGCAAACTCACGGTCCTTAAATACCCCTTCCAAATACGTGGCGATGATCACTCCATCGTCGTCAACGACCCCGAAGAGAACTAGAAAACCGACCCATACGGCGACCGAAAGGTTTACTCCCCATAACGCGAGCATGATGAAGCCACCGCTGGCGGAAACCAATACGCCGAAGAAGATCACGGGGGCGATCCACCAGCGTTTGAATCCCAGATAAAGCATCACGAACATGATAAGCAGGGTGACCGGAATGAGGATTCTCATGCGGGCCGTAGCGCGAACTTGATTTTCGAACTGGCCTGACCATTCCCAGTAATAACCGGCGGGAATTTTAAGACGTCCGTCTTTGACCGCCTGTTGCAACAGCACTTCAGCCTCGTTTACGACCGATACTTCATCGCGGTCGCGGGTGTTCATGGTGACGTAGCCGACCAGAAGTCCCCGTTCGCCTTTGATTTCCTGCGGGCCGAGCACAGTGGTGATGTTGGCAAGTTGGGTCAGCGGAACCTGTGCGCCCGAGGAGGTGGGCACGCTGATGCGCTGGATCGCTTCGGAGTCTTCACGAAAGTCGCGGGCCAGTCGTATCCGAATGGGATAGCGCTCGCGGCCTTCGACAGAGTCCATCAGGTTCACTCCGCCCAGGGCGATTTCAATCACATCCTGAACGTCGCGGATGTTGACGCCGTAGCGCCCGATCCGGTCGCGGTCGATTTCGATCTGAATGTAGGGTTTGCCGACGATGCGGTCCGCGACGATATCTGTCGCGCCGGGAACTTCGTGAAGTAGTTGTTCGATCTGGAGTCCAATGCGCTCAATCTCGCGCAGATCAGAGCCAAAAATTTTGACGCCCATCATGGCGCGGAAGCCGGTCTGGAGCATGACCAAGCGCGTCTGAATAGGTTGCAGAAACGTGGGTAGCACGCCGGGAATCGCCGTCTTTTCCTGAAGTTCCGTGAGAATCTCGTCCTTGGTCATGCGACGGGTTTCGGGCCAGAGGATCGCCAGCGTCTTCCGGATGAAGCCGGGCCAGCCGGAGAAAAATCGTTCGACTGGACGAGTGCGCCACTGCTCTTCAGGTTTAAGAATGATGATGCTTTCCATCATGCCGATGGGGGCGGGATCGAGGGCTGACTCCGCGCGGCCGATTTTACCCACGACCGATTCGACTTCAGGGACGCTGGCGATGGCCCGGTCCTGCATGCTGTTGACCTGAACCGCCTGCGAGAGCGATCCCTGCGGCAGCAGTGACGGCATGTATAGGAACGAACCTTCGTCCAGCGGCGGCATAAACTCACGGCCGAGCCTGGGATAATTGCCGATGCCCAGCCAGATGCTCAGTCCGGCAAAAAGTAACAGTAGCGGGGCGACCAGAAAGGTTTTTTTGTGCCCAAGAACCCACCCCAGCGCCGGGCTATATAGTCTGGCAATCCAATTCGAAACACGATTTTCCTCGAGCGGCAAAAACGTCTCGCGAGTCATTCGGATTACGCAGAGAGCTACGCCGGCCCCAACGGCGGCGGAGATCAGCCAGCCTTCGCCGTGCCCCTTGGCCAGTCCCCACACAAACACCGCATGGGTGGCGAACATCGCCAGCAATCCGATCCCAACGGCGAGCGCGGCGGTAATCTGCTTGCGCCACTTGACCGGACGAAAAAGAAGGTAACACAGGAAGGGCACCACTGTGATGGCCAGCACAACGGAGGACCCAATCGCGAACGTTTTGGTAAACGCCAACGGTCCGAATAGTTTGCCCTCCTGCCCGGTGAGAAAGAAGACCGGGATAAACGACACGATGGTATTGGAAACGGCTGTGAGGATGGCCCCGCCAACTTCTGTTGCACCTTCATAAACGATCCCGAAGTGACCCTTCTCGCGTTTCTCTTTGTCGGTTGCTGAAGCCATGCGGCGATAGATATTTTCCGACATGATAATCCCCATGTCGGCCACGTCGCCGATTGCAATGGCCAGCCCCGCCAGCGACATAATATTGCTATCGATTCCGAAGAAATACATCAGAATGAACGTGAGCGCCACAGCCAGTGGAAGCGTGGCGAGTACCGTCGCGGTGGTTCGCAGGTGGAGCAGGAAAATAAATATCACGAGACTCGCGAGCAGTGCCTCCTCAAATAACGCGGTCTTCAAGGTGTCCAATGTTTCCGTGACGATGGTGGTGCGGTCGTAGAATGGAACGATGCGGACGCGCGAGGTCCGTCCGTCCGCAAGAATTTTAACCGGCAGTCCGGTTTCGATCTGGGCAATTTTGGCTTTGACCTGATGCATCACCTTGCGCGGGTTTTCCCCGTAGCGCATGAGCACCACGCCGCCGACCGTTTCGACGCCAGCTTTATCCAGCGCGCCGCGCCGGAAGTCCGGCCCCATCTGTACGGTCGCGACGTTGCGCACCGTGATCGGCGTACCGCCTTCCTGACGGATGACGATCCGCTCAAGATCCTCGATGGTCTTGATGAAGCCCACGCCGCGAATAAAAAACTCAACGCCGTTTTTCTCGACGACTTTGGCACCCACGTCGATGTTGCTCTTGCTGACCGCCTCGTACACGTCCATGAGCGTGACGCGGTGAGCGCGGAGTTTATCGGGATGAATGTCGATCTGGTACTGCTTAACAAACCCGCCGATACTGGCCACTTCGCTCACACCTTCGACGGCGTTAAGCTGGTAGCGAACGTACCAGTCCTGAATCGAGCGAAGTTCGGCAAGGTCGAACCCTTCGCCTTCGACCGTGTACCAGTAGATCTGTCCCAGAGCCGTTGCATCCGGCCCGAGCACCGGCGTGACGCCAGCCGGCAGGCGCTGCTGGGCAACATTCATCCGTTCCAGAACCCTCGAGCGAGCCCAATAGTAATCGATGTCATCCTTGAAAATGACAAAAACCATCGAGAAGCCGAAGCCCGACATCGAGCGGATCGCCTTCACGCCCGGCGTCCCCGTTAAACTGGTTGTGAGCGGAAACGTAACCTGATCGTCCACATCCTGAGGACTTCGTCCCGGCCAGTCGGCATATACGATGACTTGCTTCTCGCCGATATCCGGAATCGCGTCAACCGGCATGTGGAGGATGGCGAAATATCCGCCCACGCACAGACCGATAAGGATCATGATCATGAGGAACGGATTTTTGAGACACCAGCGGATGATGTTGTTGACCATGTTGCCTCTCCATTAGTGCTGATGGATAGATGAGTCGTCCATCAATCCGCCAGGGTAAAATAGGCTTGGATGCCCTGAGATCTGGAACTGACTGTCGATCAGAAATCCGCCACGGGTCACCACGCGATCCCCTTCGGCGATTCCGGAGATCACCTGAAAAAATCCGGTAGTGCGCGGGCCCAGAACCACTTCGCGCGCTTCAAACAATCCGTGGGACATCTCAACGTACACGATGCGTCGTGTTCCGCTATCAAGGACTGCGCTGGTCGGCACGGCGAGCACTCCGGCTCCGGTCGATCTCGAAGGAATTTGAGAGATCTTCATTTCACAAACGGGGCAGTTACCTGCTTCGTCATAAGTTTTTTTGCCCTCGCACTTCATGGGGCAAAAGAATTTTCCTTCGAGGCCCGTGGGCGCGGCGCGTTCGTCGCCAGCCAAAGCCGACCGGATTACCGCGCTCACAAACATACCCGGCTTGAGCGCGTGATCTTTATTTCCCACATGAACGAGTACGCGGATGGTGCGGGTTTCTTCGTTCACGAAAGGCTGAATAAACGTGATCAGCCCCTTAGATATCTGTCCGGAAAAGGCCTCAGCGGTCATTTCGACATCCTGCCCGTACTGGATCCAGGGCAGATCCGCTTCGTAGATGTCGAGATACACCCACCCAGACGGTGTCGAGATTGGCGATGCGGTAGAGCGCGTCGCCGGCCTTGAAAGAACTATTCTGCACAATCGACTTCTCGATGACCGTGCCCTGAATGGGGGAATACAGCGTGATGCGATCCGTGAGGGTTTTGTTTTCGATCAATTTAGCGATTTGTTCCTGAGTTAGACCCCAGCGCTGCAATTTGGCTTTAGCCATATCCGCCAGAACCCCGGAACCGCTTTGGAGAGCGCTCAGCAGTTCTTGTTGCGCACTGAGCAGATCGGGACTGTACACTTCAGCAAGAGGATCGCCGGCTTTAATTTCGACACCGATGAAGTCAACAAACAGCCGCTCGGCGTAGCCATCGGTGCGGGTCGTGATTGTAGCGAGCGACGACTCACTGTACTGGATTTTTCCGACGGCCCGCAGTTCACGGAAAAGTTCCTTCCTCGTCACGGGTGTGGTTTCCACGCTCGCCATCGCTAAGGCGTGGTCGGAAAGCTGAAGCATCGGTGCTCCGCCCGCGCCGGTTTGCGCAGCATTTAAAACAATGAGGGGCATTTCGCAAATCGGGCACTTCCCGGATTGGGGTAAACGAATCTGCGGATGCATCGAGCAGGTCCAGACTTCTTTCTCGGTTGCGGCAGGGGTTGCGGCAGAGCTGGGATTGACGGATTTTCCAGCGAAACAGCCGCGTAGCAGAAAGCCCGCGAGCAGAGCTGCGGCAAGGATCAAAAAAAGTTTAGTTCGTTTCATGGGGGACTCCGTTTGTCAGGTTAAGCGAGCTGATATCGAATTTCCCGATACAGCACCCGATATCCGCCAGCGCAAGTTCTCGGTCAACCACCGCGCGTTCCGCCATCCGTTGAAATTCAAGCCGCGTACGCTGGGCGTCAATTAGGGTCATAAAATCTGCTTTACCGGATGAAAACTCTTGTTTCGCCACGGCGAGCGATTGTTCGGCTTTAGGAATCAACGAGGTGTTGAAGAGCGCCATCCGACGTTCGGCATCGCGGGTCTTGAAGACGGCCATGCTCAGCTCGGCTCGTAACATGTTGGATAGATCTGCTTTTTCACTGACCGCAGCCCGTGTCTCCGCCTCCGCTTCCCGGATTTCCGCGCGATATTTGCCGTGCCAGATCGGAAGGGAAATTCCGGCCATGAACGCTACATCTGTCTCGTCATTCATTGATCTCTCTCCCGGCATCACCATTCCGCTGGCTCCGAGTATAAAATCAGGCAGGTAGCTGCGGTGCGCGAGCTTCTGCCGATAAATTCCTGCTGAAACCATGGCATCCGCCGCTTTCAGCTCGGGGTTTAACGTCTCCAGCATGCTGGCCAGCACAGGTTCGTCAAGAATGGATGATTCAGAGAGAGTAACGG
>JBILEA010000027.1:0-18398 GCA_044352355.1 Pontiellaceae bacterium
TTGTTGCCACATCCGGCGATGCCTCGCAACCGCAAAGCTGGTCCGAAATTCTTTTCGCCCGTCTTGAGCCGGATCGTAAAAGCGCTTATGTGCAGGAACCCTTCGGGCTGACGCTGTCCATCTATTCCCGGCAAGGCTTACAACTTGCAGGCAATATCAATCTTCAGGGCATGCCGGAAACCGGGCTGGGCGAACTGAAATGGCAGGAAGCACAACCCAACCGCATCGCAATCAGCAATGTGATTTATGATGTTCGGCAGTTCCATTGCCGCACACGTGCCATGAGCTCCAGCCGATTCGAGTTTAAACCTTCTGTAACCGTGCAGGTGGCCATTCCGAATCAAAACAACCGTTCACGATCTCCTTTCGATGATCCTTTCTTCGGATCAATGTTTCAACGCACCGAAACGCGCCCCGTTGATATTCAGGTTGAAGCAGCAACGATTGAAGTGAAACCGCTCCCAGAGCAAGGTAAACCGTTAGGATTTAACGGTGCCGTTGGCCGGTTCGAATTTCAAGTCACCGCGCAACCTCTAGAGGTGCAACCGGGAGATCCGATCACACTAGCCATGACCATCAGCGGTGACGGGAACTTCGACCGGGTTATGACCCCAGCGCTCCCCACCAATGGATTGTTCCGACTCTTCGGCGAACCGATACGCAAGCAAGAGGATAACGGGGTACGGTTCGAACAGGTTATTTCGCCGCGCGCGGCCAATGTCACAGAAATACCTGCCATCGCTTTCTCCTACTTTGACACTAAATCCGGACAGTACCGCACACTGAATAGCGCACCGATTTCAATCTCAGTCGAAGCTTCATCTAATAGCGTCGCGCAAGTTTTTGCAGCGAAAGATTCAATCGTTCTGCCGCCGCCCGAAACTCCATTTGCAACAGCAAGCGATTTGCAACGTATTGAAAATCAGGTGAAAAGTTTCTGGCAAACCATACGTCCATGGTTATGGGCAATCCCATCGGCAATCATTCTAATCGGAGGCTTTCTCTTCGCTCGCAAATTTCATAAAGTAAGACAAAGCGATACCGCACGAGTAAGAAGACAGAAGGCCCCCAAGGCCGCACGCAAAGCACTGCGTGCCGCCGAACACGCACGCAACCAAGGTGACGTTAAAGCTTTTTACGACGCACTATGGTATGCGCTGGCCGATTACTTCGGACACCGCCTGAATCTATCACCCGGCGACGTCACCGCGTCCACTGTACTTCAGGCCCTGACCGGCACCGGCATTGACCCGAAACATGTCCATGCACTGCGCACTATTTTTGACCAACTGGAAGCCTGCCGTTACGGAACTCCTGTGGCAATGGCACTTGAAAATATGGCGCAATTACAAGGCGAGCTGGAACAGATATTGAAGCAATGTGAAAAAGTAAGGCTTTAATCGAACCCCTTCACCCAAAACCCAAAACCTGCTTAATTTATATTCACCGCCATACTTGACGGAAAAATAGAGCAGGCGTAATATCTGAGTCGTGAGGAAGAGGTGAAGAAAAACCTCACCTGTTCTTTAAAAATTTCAGCCCGCCCGGCAGGCAACAAGTTTCCGATCCGTTAACAATAAAAAACAGGGCGCTCAGGATGGTGCTGGTGTATTCCACCTTCACTTTAGGGCGCCCACCTTGTAAATCAGGGTTCGGAAATGAGCCTCCCGGATACGGGCTCTTTCTTTTGCGTTCCTTCCGGAACGCGGATTGGTGGAAGACAGGAATGAAGGATTATTGGGTTCGTCAATCCACTCATCCTTAAATCCATCAATCCACGACTATTCCATCATTCCTCTATTCCAATGTTCCAGTTCCCCGTTTTTCGTGGTTAACTTTCTCCCATGGAACTTTTTGATGGAAAACCGGCAGACAAACCGAAGCCCGGTGCGGGCACCGCGCCGCTGGCGGCACGGATGCGTCCGCGCACACTCGACGAAATCGCCGGGCAGGATCACATCCTCGGCGCGGGCAAGTTGCTACGCCGTGCGATTGAGGCCGACCGCATTTCAAGCGTAATTCTCTACGGCCCGCCCGGATGCGGCAAAACCTCGCTGGCAGAAGTCATTGCGCTGGTCACTGACCGCCGTTTTGAGCGCACCAGCGGCGTGCTGGCTAATATAGCGATTTTGCGCAAACTGCTGGAACAGGCCGCCGGATGGAAAAAAATCCATAAGCAGGATACCATTCTTTTCATCGACGAAATCCACCGCTTCAACAAATCGCAACAGGATGTACTCCTGCCCTACGTCGAAAGCGGCGACATCATTCTGATCGGGGCAACAACGCATAACCCGTTTTTTTTCATCAACACGCCGCTCAATTCGCGGTCGCAGATTTTTCAGCTCAATCCGCTGAGTGAGGATGCAATCAAAACGGTGCTGAAACGCGCCATGGAACATCCGGCGGGACTCAACGGACTTGTTACCGCCGATGCCGATGCTCTGACGCATCTGGCAACCGTCTGTGAAGGCGATGCCCGGCGTGCACTCAACGCGCTCGAAATTGCCGCACTGACCACTCCACCCGGCGAAGACGGCCTCGTCCACCTGACACGCCATGAAACCGAAGAATCGGTTCAGAAAAAGGCGGTTTCGTACGATCACGATGAGGACGAACACTACGACACGATTTCGGCGTTCATCAAAAGCGTACGAGGTTCTGATCCCAACGCGGCCATCTACTGGCTGGCAAAGATGATCTATGCGGGTGAAGACCCGCGCTTTATCGCACGGCGGATGGTGATTCTAGCTTCGGAAGACATCGGCAACGCCGATCCGCGCGGACTGTCGGTGGCGACGGCGGCGATACAAGCGGTCGATTTTGTCGGCATGCCGGAGGCAAGGATTATTCTGGCTCAAGTAACAACGTATCTGGCCTGCGCACCAAAGAGCAACGCGAGCTATCTGGCGATTGATGCGGCACTGACCGACGTCGAGACCGGTCGCACGCTGCCGGTGCCGGATCATTTAAAAAATGCTCCGCATCCCGGCAAGGGCGATGTGAAGTACCAATACGCTCACGACGGCAAAGACCATTTCGTCGACCAGGAATATGCACCTACCGACCGGGTTTATTACGCGCCGACCGACCAAGGCTATGAAGAGACGCTCAAAAAACGGCTGGAGCACTGGGCTTCCATACGGAAAAAGAAAAAATGACCAAAGCAGATATACGCGTTCAGATGGCCGGTCAAAAAAAACGGCTCACCTTCCAGTCTCTGGAAAAAATGAGTCTGGACGTTGTCTATAAAATCCAGAGCTTGGAAATTTTCCGGGCGGCAAAATCCGTCGGCGCCTACCTCCCCTTACCCGGCGAAGTTGACATCACTCCTCTTTTTCAAGCGTTAGAAAAAACCTTCTATATCCCGGCGTTTGACAAAACCTCCGGCAGCTACCGGATGGCGAGGCTGACCACGGAACTCAAAAAGGGACGTTTTGGCATTCTGGAGCCGGCGGTACCAGCTTTCGCCACCGGAAATGAGCTCGATCTGATTCTTGTTCCCGGCGTGGCTTTTGACCGGACTGGGGCTCGGATTGGGCATGGTGGCGGTTTTTATGACCGGCTACTGCCGCAATATCACGCAATAAGGGCTGGAGTTTGCTTTGATTTCCAATGTTTGGACCACCTGCCGGTAGAAGAACATGATATCCCGATGAGCTTTATTGTGACTGAATCACAAATTCTTAAAATTGCGACGAACAGTTAGACATTCAGCGCTGTCATGGCTATCCTATAGACATCGAAAATTAAATTTTTAATAAAGGCAAATCATGGAAAGCATAGAAATCTGGTTAAGTAGCGTACAGGGATTCATCGTCAATATCGGGTTCGTCGTTCTTGGGTTCTTTTTCCACGCCTACCTGACTCGCACCAATGCGGTAGCCGCCAGTCACCGCGGATCGGTAATCTTAGATGAAGCGAAGAAAAAGGCGGAAGCGATCCTTCATGAAGGAAATGTAAATGCCCGCGAAGAAGTGCTGAAGGCTCGTGAACGGATCGAAAAGGAACAGGAAACCAAGCGCCAGAGCATTATCGCATTGGAAGACCGCGTGGTTGCCCGCGAAAAAGACATTTCACGTAAACTTGAACTGCTCGAAGCCAAAGACCGGACTTTAACAGAAAAAGTCGATAAAGCCGCCCAGATGAACGAAGAGCTCAAGGCACAGCAAAAAGAACTGAAAGAATGCATCGAAAAAGAAAATCGCCAAATTCAGGAAGCGGCCAGCCTTTCAAAAGAAGATGCCCGCAGGCTGATTATGGATCAGATGGAAAAGGAACTGGAAGGCGAAATCAGCGGACTGATCCGCCAACAGCAGAAAAAGATTTATGAACAAGCCCGAGCAGAAGCCCGCGATGTAGTCTGTAGCGCCATCGAACGTTACGCCGGCGAACATGTCAGCAATATCACCGTAACGCAGGTCGCCCTGCCCGTTGAGGATATGAAAGGCCGCCTGATTGGCAAAGAAGGCCGCAATTTCCGGTCATTCGAAATGGAATCCGGTGTCAATCTGATCATTGATGAAACACCCGGTTTTGTGCAACTTTCCAGTTTCGATCCTGTTCGCAGAGAAGTAGCTCGCGTTGCACTGGAACGTTTAATGGCTGACGGACGCATTCATCCTGCCAGTATCGAAGAAATGGTCAGAAAAGCCCGCTCCGACGTTGACGAAATCATCCGGCAGACCGGCGAAGACGCTCTCTATAAACTCGGCATTTCTGGCGTGGCGCCAGAACTGGTCAAAATTCTAGGTCGCTTAAAATACCGGACCAGCTATAAACAAAATGTACTCGACCACTCCATCGAAATGGCCTCTTTAATGGGCATGATGGCGGCCGATCTCGGTCTGGATGTCCTGCTGGCTAAACGCGTCGGTATTTTCCACGACCTCGGCAAAGCCGTTGATCATGAAGTGGAAGGTTCGCATGCCGTAATTGGTGCCAACCTGCTGCGCAAATACGGCGAAATTCCACTGGTCTACAATGCCGTTGCCGCGCATCACGAGGATGTCGAAAAGAATAGCGTCTACGCCGTATTGGCTTCCGCCGCCGATGCCATGACCGCCGCCCGTCCCGGTGCACGCATGGATACGACTGACCTATACTTCCAGCGTCTGGATAAACTCGAAAAGATCGCCATGTCTTTCAAGGGTGTCGACAAATGCTACGCCATTCAGGCCGGCCGCGAACTGCGCGTTATGGTGGAAGGCGCCAAAGTGGACGATGCCCGCTCACTGATTCTCGCCCGCGAAATTGCCAATCGTATTCAAGACGAGGTCAAATATCCCGGACAGGTCAAAGTCACCGTCATCCGCGAAACCCGCGCCATCGAATACGCCAAATAAACTGCGCCCGGCAGGTTGCCGGCTCTCTTTTCAGGCAAGCAGATCAGGTCGACGTTCTGCTGTACGTTTTTCAGACTGCTGCCGTCGCCATTTCGCAATGGCCGCATGGTCGCCGGAAAGCAGCTCTTCCGGCACTTTCATACCGCGAAATTCCGGCGGACGGGTGTACTGCGGATATTCAAGCAACGATTCGCTGAAAGATTCCTGCTCGGCAGCCCCCTCGCCGCCCAGCACGCCGGGAATCAGACGGACAACCGCATCAATCACTACAGCGGCGGGTAACACTCCGTTAGTCAGCACATAATCGCCGATTGAGATTTCCTCATCAATCAGCGCCTCGCGGATGCGCTCATCCAGCCCTTCGTAATGCCCGCAGACAAAAATCAAATGTTCTTCGCTTGAAAGTTCCTGCGCCCGCTTCTGTGTAAAAGGTTTACCCTGCGGACACATTAGGATTACGTGCGACTTCTCAGTCCGAACGGACTCAACCGCCCGGAAAACAGGCTCAGGCTTCATCACCATACCGGGACCGCCGCCAAACGGGCGGTCATCGGTCGTCCGGTGCTTATCCTCCGTAAAGTCGCGCAAATTCAATCCGCGGAACGTTACGCAGCCCGCCTTGGAAGCACGTTTCATCATGCTTTGTCCGGTAAACCCGTCGAGCATGTCCGGAAAAATCGTGATGACATCTATTCTCATGGAATGATGGAATAAAGGAACGCTGGAAGATTGGGAAGAAAAAAGCACCCCGCAGAACGAGATGCTTTAGTCTTTAAGAATCGGGAAGCCGGGTAAATCAACATTCCATTATTCCCGCATTCCAATATTCCACTCTCCTACTCCACCACTTCAAGCATTGCACGACGTCCATCCCGGGCAGAAATTGCCCCGAGAAGCGTACGCATAGCGCCAACGGTCTTGCCGCTGCGGCCAATGACTTTACCGACATCTTTTTCGTGGCAGCGCAGTTCGTAAACCACGCTTTTTTCACCTTTGATTTCGGTAATTTTAACGTGACGAGGATGGTCAACCAGAGCGGCGACCATCTGCTTTACAAGCTTCTTCATGTTTAAGCCTCCTGCTGTTCGGAAGCTTTCTCAGCAGGAAGTGACACTCCGGCTGCACCAACCGGGACGCCCAATCCGGCCTCAGCCTTTTTCAGAAGGCTTGCCGCTGTATTGGAAATCTGTGCGCCCGTACCAAGCCAATGCTTGACTCGTTCAACGTTAACGCTGAAATTGTCACCCTTTTGCTTTGGATCATACCAGCCGAGAATTTCGAGGAAGCGGCCAGTGGTTGCGAAACGGGAATCCGCCGCCACAATGCGATAAAACGGCTTATTGATGGTTCCCATTCGACGTAAACGTATTTTTGTTGCCATAGTTCTGTAATCTCCAGTCCAATATTGCGAACTCCTGTTCGCGGAAAAAGAGGGACATGTCTATATCATTTGCATCCCCTCAGCAACCTTTTTTCGGTTTTTTATCGTGTTGCAGTTTACAGCTGCTATAGAACCTTTTATCTTTCCGGCTGTATTGATAAAAAAATAACGGTATAGTGTATTAACCTTACAGGGAAAACAGCTTATGCCGAACAGACGCGAGCAGACGTTATTAATGAAGCAAAAGGTTATGAGGCAGGTACTTATTGCCCTTATTCCTTGTGCCATAGGTGCCATTTATTACTTCGGATGGCGCAGTCTTGCCATGATTGGCTGGGCAGCACTGGTCGGATTCGGTGTCGAATATCTCTTTGAACACCGCAAAAAAAAACCGGTGACGGAAGCGGTTTTTGTAACAACAACCCTGCTGGCACTGGTTATGCCGCCTTCGGTTCCATGGCATGTTCTCACCATTGGCACGGTTTTTGCCGTTATGATGGGTAAAGAGGTGTTTGGCGGATTTGCACGGAATATCTTTAACCCGGCGCTGGCTGGCCGCTGTTTTATCTATATTTGCTTCCCGATTGCTTTGTCCGGGGCATGGGCTCCGGTAACGCAGGGACCGCAGGGCGCACTGACACGGTGGAGTACCGTCTCCACAGTTGATGCTGTCAGCTCCGCCACACCCATGGCCTACATCAAGTCCGGCAACCTCAAAATCGCAAAAACATCTGCAGAGCAGGCCAGTAAGTCTCTACCCCATTATATTGGCGAAGATGAAAGGGTGGTTGTCCGCTCCGCCATGCTGACTGAAAAAATGCTGACAGGCCGTATCAGCGGTTCCATGGGAGCCACCAGCTCAATTCTAATCTCAATCGGCGGTATATGGCTCTTCATTAAAAAGATTGCCAGCCGCGAAACAATTCTGTCGGTTATCATCTCGTACGCCGCACTCAACGAAGTCCTCTACTGGTGCGGAGTCCCGCCGATTCCCGGTGCAGGCCCCGCAATACTGGGCGGAGGATTCCTTTTCGGGGCGTTTTTCATGGCCACCGATCCGGTCAGTTCCCCCAAAACCAAAGAAGGCCGGATTATCTACGGAATCATTATCGGTGTCTGCACTCTGGTGATCCGGAATTTTTCTATTTTCAACGGGGGGCTGATGTTTGCCATCCTGATCGGCAACATGTTCGCGCCGATCATCGACTACGCTGTCAAATCTGTGAAAACCCCGAAAAAGGCCGGGGAGGCGGCGGCATGAAAAACAATCGCTGGTTCTCCGTCTTTTACATGCTCATCGTCACCGCTTTTTTCAGCTCGATCATCATCGGGTTGTCTATTGCAACACGTGAACAGGTGAAAGCAAATGAGACTCTGGCGCTAGAAAAAGCGGTTTTACAGGTTTTTACCGGCCTTTATAAAGAAGGGATGAGCGGCACACAAATCCATCAACAGTTCATGGACGAAGTAATTCTGCCTTCCGAAAAAACCGGCAACGCATGGACCATAAAAGATTCCAGTGGCCGTCAAGCCTATGCGGTCCCCCTGAACGGGCAGGGGTTCTGGGCCTCGATAAAAGGTGTAATCGGTATCGCGGAAGACAGAGAGACCGTCACCGGCATTGCGTTTTACGAACAGAACGAAACGCCCGGTCTCGGTGCTGAAATCGAGAAGGCTTCCTGGCGGGAACAGTTCAAAGAAAAAAAACTGTCCGTTGGCGAAAAGGTGCTCATCATGAAACGTCCCGGCGAAACGGTTGGCGAACATGAAGTCAACGCCGTCACCGGCGCAACCCAGACCAGTGTCCGGCTGGCGAAAATTATCGATGACAGCGTCACACAGTGGCGGCAAAAAATGAGGCCGTAAAACGGCGGGGGCTGCTATGGCAAAATGGAAGGAACTGGCAAAACAAGGCTTATGGGACGACAACCCGGTCTTCCGGCAGATACTAGGCATTTGCAGTGCGCTGGCCGTTACCAATCTGGTGCTCAACACCGTCGTGATGAGCGTCGCATTAATTTTCACGGTGACACTCAGTGCCGCCAGCGTTTCGCTGCTGCGTAATTTTACGCCGCGCAACATCCGCATGATGGTTGAAACGCTCATTATCGCCTTTTATGTCATCATCGTAGACGTGGCGCTCAAGGCCTACTGGCCGGAAATGAGCCGCAACCTCGGGCCGTATGTCGGGCTGATCATTACCAACTGCATCGTCATGGGACGCTGTGAAGCGTGCGCTAAAAACTGCGCGATCGGCACCTCGGCGCTCGACGGCTTTTTCAGCGCGGTCGGTTATTCCTTTGTTCTGCTGCTCATCGCCTCGTTTCGCGAAATCCTTGGAATGGGTTCCTTTCTCGGCATGCCGGTGCCGTACTTCAGTACGCCGCTGTGGGACAAGTGGATCATCATGGTGATGCCGCCCGGGGCCTTCTTTATGCTGGCTTTTATCGTTTGGATCATGCGTGAGATCCAATTCCGGAGAGAGGAAAAACAGAAATGAATTTCGATGCTCAAATCGGACAGGCCCTGACCGTTTGTATCGCGGCGGTTTTTACCCAGAACATTCTGCTGAGTTATTTTCTGGGACTCTGCTCTTTTCTGGCTGTTTCGCGCGAAGTCAAAGCCGCCAACGGCCTCGGAGCCGCCGTCATTTTTGTCATGACCTGCACCTGCGCGCTGAACTGGATGGTTTACCGCTGGATTCTCGTGCCGCTGCATCTGGAATTCTTCCGCTTCATCATCTTCATCATCGTCATCGCGGCTTTTGTACAGTTCGTCGAAATGGTGATTGAGCGCTATTCGCAGCGCCTCTACCAGACCCTCGGCATCTTTCTGCCGCTCATTACCGTCAACTGCGCCATTCTGGGCGCCTGCCTGTTCATGATCATCCGCGACTACTCCCTGATCGTTACCATCGGCTACGGACTGGGCAGCGGCATCGGCTGGTATCTCGCCATTATCGCCATGGCCGGCATCCGGCAGAGGCTGAACAATGATCTCGTCCCGCGCGGTCTGCAAGGGCCGGGCATCACGCTGATCATTGCCGGGTTGATGGCTTTGGCTTTTATCGGATTCACCGGGGTCTTGCAATAGGGATATAGAGTACTGGATTAAAGGATTATTGGATGAATGAGAAGAAACTTCGCCGAACCGTTTCGCATCCTGAACATATTTGTTCAGTCATCCATTCATCCACCAATCCACTCTTCCGGTTTTTCTATAGCGGAGCCTGCCTATGCTGATGGAAATCCTCATTGCTGTTGCCGTTGTCAGCGCCATCGGGGCTGTGCTCGCCGCCCTCCTGACGGTTTCGGAAATGTTTTTCCGCAACTACGGCCCGTGTGAAATCACCATCAACGATGAAAAGAAAATCACCGTTGACGGTGGCGGCGATCTGCTCTCCGCGCTCGTTGCCGAGAAAATATTCATCCCCAGCGCCTGCGGCGGACGCAGCACCTGCGGTCTGTGCAAAGTCAAAGTGATCGAAGGCTCCGGCATGATTCTGCCGACCGAAGAACCTCATCTGAGCAAAGAGGAGCGAGCAAACGGGATCCGCCTCTCCTGTCAGGTCAGGATTCGCAATAACCTCCGCATCAGGATTCCCGAAGAACTCTTCCTCGTTAAGGAATATGAAACCATCGTTGAAAAAATAACCGGCCTCTCACACGACATCAAAGAATTCCGCTTTGTGCTCAAGGAACCTGCGGAGATCCGCTTTACACCCGGCCAGTACGTTCAGATACTCACACCCAAATACGGTAAAAATACCGAGGAAGTGTACCGCGCCTACTCCATGTCCTCCGACGCATCAGATAAAAATCACATTGAACTCGTCATCCGGCTTGTACCTGGAGGCATCTGCACAACCTACTGCTTCGAACATCTTAAGGAAGGTGATCCGGTCAAACTTAACGGCCCCTACGGTGAATTCAGGCTCTCCAAAACAAATGCCCCGATGATCTTTATTGCCGGCGGTTCGGGCATGGCACCCATGAAAAGCCTGCTCCACCAGATGGACAACGAAGGCATCAATCGCAACTGCACCTATTTCTTCGGTGCCAATAAGGTCAAGGAACTGTTCATGCGCGACCTCATGGCGGAGTTTGAAAGAAAACTGCCGAATTTCAAATTCGTCCCCGTCGTCGCCAAACCCGATGCGGATGAAAAGTGGGACGGAGAAACCGGCCTTGTCACCGAAGCCGTGCGGCGAGCATTTCAAACGGCTGCGGACTGTGAAGCCTACCTCTGCGGAAGTCCCGGTATGATTGATGCCTCTATCGCTGTACTCAAAGAACTAGGTATGACTGAAGACCGTATCTTTTTCGATAAATTTGCGTAATCAGGAGTCCCTCCATGAAAAAAACACCCCGGATGCAGAAACTGGAAGAAATGCTTCATTCCTCACAGATCGTCTCCGGCGGTTTCTTCGGAGACGACCGGCGCGGTCTGATCGAAATCATAGATCGCGATACAGCCATCGTCTCTGCCGCCGGATACACCCTCGGTGAATTGGCCGCGAAAATGAAAGCGATCTCTGCGGAAGCAAAAAAAGGATTGGGCCTGTGGGTCGATCTTCCCGCCGGAAAACATGCAAAAACTGACGAAGCCAAAGGACAAATGATCTGTCCGTGGCCGCATCCGTTCCGGTGCGATAAGCGCGTCACCACGCTGGAAGATGAAACAACCGGCGAAATTATTCTCTGGACAGATCTCGGCATTCACCTCATCGAAGAACACGGTTTTTTTGAAGGCAATGGATCACCCTTTCGTATTGACCCAACCCTTCTGATCCGGATGCTATTCTGACTGCACCAGCTTTCGCACCACCTGTAAATCGGCCTTCGACCAGGCAAACTTTCCAAGATCCGGAACGTTTACCCATGCATAATCGGCGCAATGAATCGGGCGGGGGCGTCCGGAAATGATTCTAGCGCGGTAAACATGCATCGTCATGGTGAAGTGGCTGTAAGCGTGTTTTACAGTTACAACGTGTTCTCCTGTAACGGTTTTTATACCGAGCTCTTCACAAAGTTCACGGATAATGCACTCCTCAATGGTTTCACCGGGCTCCTGCTTTCCGCCGGGAAACTCCCACAGCCCGCCGAGCATGTCGTCCTGTTTGCGCTGGGCAATCAATACCTCGCCCTTCCGGTTCACCGTCACGGCCGCACCAACGATGATATGCGGTACTTTCGCCTTTTTCTTCATCACGGGAAACTTCGCCGAGGTGCCCTCAGCAAATGCAACGCAAACACTTCGCATCGGGCAGATTGTACATTCAGGATTCTTCGGCAGACAAACGAGTGCGCCGAGCTCCATCATGGCTTCATTAAATTCGCCGGCGCGGCCTTTCACCAAAAGCACATCAGCCCAGTCCTGCATTTGTTTTTTACCCGCCGCCGATTGGGTGTCGCCGCCAAATGCAAAAAGGCGGCTCAGAACGCGAATAACATTGCCGTCGACCACCGCGGCATCGACGTTGAACGCCAAGCTGGCAATCGCCGCCGCCGTATAACTTCCAATACCCGGAAGTTTTTTCAGTTCCTCCACCGATACAGGTGGCTTTCTCCCATAGTCATCGTTAATGATTCTTGCGGCCAAGTGAAGATTTCGTGCACGGCTGTAATACCCTAACCCTTCCCACAGCTTGAGCACATCGCTCTGCGGCGCACAGGCCAAGGTCCTCCAGGATGGAAACGCCTTCATCCAGCGGCGGTAATAGTCGATCACCGTGTCGACCCTCGTCTGCTGGAGCATAATTTCAGAAACCCAGACGCGATAGGGCGTACGGTTCCGGCGCCATGGCAAATCACGGGCATTCTGCAAAAACCACGGCAATAGACTCTCCAGAACCGTTCGTTGAACCGCTGAAAGTGGTCCTGTTTTCTTGGGTTGTGATTTGACTGCCTGCATGGTTGAGCTAGAATCCATACAACTAAAAGGAGTTGCAATCATGATCACCAAAAGAATGGAAAAAGAGATCAACGCCCAAATCAATAAGGAGTTCTACTCCGCGTACCTCTATCTGGCGATGGCCGCCTATTGCAATAAGCTCGGCATGCCGGGTTGTGAACACTGGTTTCGTACACAGTACAGCGAAGAGATCATTCATATGACCATGATGTTCGATTATGTCATGAACCATGGCGGCGAAGCCCATCTTTTAAAAATTGACGAGCCGCCAGCCGATTTCGGCTCAATACTTGGCGCGTTTCAGGCCAGTCAGAAACATGAACGCTTTGTGACCGAGTCGATCAATCAACTGCTGAACGTCTCTGTAGAGGAAAAAGATCACGCCACTCAGGTTTTCCTGCAATGGTTCATCACCGAACAGGTTGAAGAAGAGGCTAACGTCAAAGAAATCGTTGATCGTCTGAAAATGATCGGTGACAATGGTGCTGCCTTGATGATGATTGACGACAAACTCGGCCAGCGTCTGCCACCTGCACCCGCTGCGGCAAAGGCTTAAATCAGGAAAGAGGTCGCTCATGTTCAAAAAAATAGTGCTATTGACTGTTATTGTACTGTCTGGCCTCAGCCCCTCCTCTTCCAAGGCTTTCTGGCAAAGCGACATCACCATGCTGATTGTTCCGCGTGAGGCTATTCCTCTCCAGATTGCACAGGATATCTCGCGGCGGTATCCAGTTTTACTGGTGAGCTATCAAGTTACACGCGACACCCTCAAAACCCATGCATGGGATGGCGATAACTGGGTTAGCGTGCCGACAAACGACTATGCCTCCGGAACTTTTTTTGCCAACCGTCCGGCCCATGCCATTCTGGTGGAATACGACCGGATTCGCGCACCGCAAATATTGATTCCAAACAGCACCTGGTGCAAAAGCGTCAGCCGTATCACCTCCACCGATCCGCGTGTAATGCTCCATCTGCTGGGGCTCTACTTCGACTTCCCCTTCCGCTACTGGGATCAGTTTGCAACGCGGTATAACTATCCAATCGAAGAAATCAATCCGACCTTGAGCAACGTACATTGGTGGAATATGCGCGGAGACGTGCTGGCTGAAAAACGCGCGAAACGGAATTTTTCAATCGATCTAAACAAGTGGCAATGCATCGACCCGCTTCCACCGCCACCGATTGAAAGCGTGATCATTGAAGAACCTAAATACATTCCGGAAATTGAAACCCCCGCAGCAGAACCGGTTAAAGTTATCCGGGTTAATGCACCGGACCCTCTGCCGGAAAAAACGCCCGTCACTAAACCCGTTCCGGTGGTTATGCCGATTCCTGCTATTACTCCGCCGGCGTCGATCCCGGCCTTAAAGCCGGCTCCATCTACCAGCCCGTTCCCTTCCCTCAAACCGGAGCCTGTCATTGAAAAGGCGCCCGCAGTAGGACCAGTTCCTGCGCCACTGATGGAACCACCAGCCGCTAAAAGTCCGGCACAATTTGTTGAACTCGCCCCTGCTCCATTAATTGAAAGCCCGGTCGCGTCAACGCCTGAACCGGAAAAGATACTCGAAAATAATAATCCGCCCAGTGAACCACCTGTGATGATGGAAGCCGACCCTTTTTCGACAGAAGAAATCCCCGCCGCTGAAATAGTTATTCCGCCGGCGCCAAAGAAACCCTGGTGGAAAAAACTCTAATGTACAAAACAGCCGCCTTGCTAATCGCTCTCATTCTAACGGGATGCTCTACCGCACCCGAGCCGATAACATTCCCCGTCTCACCTAAAATGGCGACATCCTGTGCAGGCGGCGAAACAACAATCACCTGGAAATCGGCCACCCATCTGACTTACACGATCTACTATACCGATGCTCCGCCGGGAAAACTCGCAGACTGGAAACCGCTTCCGCAAGGCACAAACCTGCGCGGAACAGGGCAGCAGATTACAATTTCGGATCAGACCGGTGCTGAGTCGTCACGGCGTTATCTACTGCTGACCGGCGACCAGAAACCCTACTGATCAACAGCGCGAAACACGGCCACCACCGGCCGATGATCAGAAACTTCACGGGTCAACGGATCACTGACCACTCTCGTCCGCTCACGCACCAAATCCTTGAGCATTCCGTCACTGGCAAAAAAATAGTCAAACCGGCTGTACCCATCGACCGCAGGATAAAAATAGGTCCAAACATCACCCGCCGAATCAGCCGGCCGCAAATCAGTCATTTCACCGCCACGCCGGCCGCATACTTCACGCACCGGGGCGGAATTATAATCATCATTAAAATCACCAGCCACCAAAAGATTGACGCCCGGATTTTTATCAAGAATTTCACGAACCGCCTTATTGAGCAGTCGCGCCTCATTACGTCGCATTTCTGTCTGACCCAGCGCGTGATAGACCTTCGACTTTAAATGCGCCGTCAACAGACGAAACCGATACGTCGGATTAACCTGAATATCCACATCGATGAACCCGCGTAACACCGGCATTTTGGCCTCACCAATGCTGTACCAGTCGTTCGTCCGGTGCTGAACAGCCGCAATCGGGAACCGGCTCAGCACCGCCAGATTCATCTCTACACGCCCGCGCTGAAGCAGCTCGCTGTACCGATAGCTCAGGCCGGCCGCGCGAAGATCGTCGCGAAACTGCGCAAATATTACCGCATCTCCCATCTCTTGCACCGCAAGTACGTCAGGCCGTTCTTTAGCGATCAGCGCTATTGCCGCCCGCCGCTCATTCTCCGGCTTTGGGTCATTCGGCTCACCGCCGCCATCTCGATCCGCCAGTGCGTACTGATGCAAATTATAAGTCATCACCGAAAAAACATTTGTCTGCGACCAGCAACTGAATGGCAAAACAAAAAAGACTAGAAGCAGCGCCCGCATTACGCTCCCGCCATCCGCGGCCGCTTAATTGCCAAAAGCACATCGCCGGATTCAATTCGAAGCTGCGGATCGGGATCAAATATCGTTTCACCGTCTGCACGTTTAATGGCAAACACCATACATCCAAGCGTCTGTCGAACGCGCGATTCCGCCAACGTTTTGTGAACCAACTCACTTTTTTCATCCACTGGAATTTCACAAACCTCCAACTCGAGATTTTCGCGTTGTGTCACCAGCTCAATCATATCCACCGCCGCCGGGCGGGTCAGCAACTGAACGATCCGGGTCGCGCCAGTCGAAAATGGAGAAACCACCTGATTGGCCCCCGCCTTAATCAACTTTCGTCCATTGTCCGCATCTTGAACCCGCGCAACAATATGCATGTCGCGATTCAAACTGCGTGCATTAAGAGTCAGAAAAAGATTATCCGCATCCTTCGGCAATGCCGCCACTAACGATTCCGCTCGTCCAACACCCGCCGCCATCAGTAACTCTTCATCGGATGGATCACCCGAAATGTACAGCACACCCTCTTTCTCCATCAGCTTCACACGCTCTAGATCACTCTCAAGTACCACAAAAGGTTTACGCATCTTCTGTAGATCGCGGGCAATATATTCACCGGTACGTCCGTATCCACAGATGATGATATGTTGATTGAGCTTCTCAATTTGCTTATCCATTTTATTTCTCCCGAAAAGATTATTCAGCCCTCGTAGCACAAAATATTCAAAAATCGCCGTCAAGGAGAGGGCCGCAGCCGTCACCCCGAAAAAAATAAGCAAAATTGTAAATATCTGCCCATCAAACGAAAGCGGATGAACCTCGCCAAATCCGACCGTCGAGACGGTAATCACCGTCATATAAAAACATTCAATCAACGGCCACCCTTCAAGCCAGTGATATCCGGCCGTACCGCCAGCCAAAACCGACAAGAAAAGGATGAAATACAGAATCAGACGCAACGTCCGGGGTTGTTCAAAGTGATATATGCCTCGCTTCATGAATTAGTCCGTGGTAACTGTTTCGCAGACTATACAAATTTACCCTTATTCTTAAAAGGCTATTTCATGCGCCTGAAAAAAAACGCCCCGCTTCCTGCCATCATTTTAATAACCGTTTTTACAGTTGCGACATCCATCGCCGATGTCCGCACCGTCACCTCGCGCGGGCAAAGCTTTGTCACCCTGCCCAACCTGGCAACGTACTACGGCATGACCGTAACCCAACCAACCAAGAAACGCATCCGCCTGCAAAACAAATACAACAAAATAGAATTTGAAACGGACTCCCGCAGCACCTGGATCAATGGCACACTCGTCGCACTCAGCGAGCCGGTTCGAAAAGTCGGCTGGTCATGGGCCATTGACACAACCGACTTTAAAAAAACCATCGAACCGTCCGTACGCCCGGCCCAACTCCTTAAAAGCGCCGGGAACCGCATCGTCGTGCTCGACCCCGGACACGGCGGCGACGACAAAGGCGCCAGCAGCCCCCGCAAACTGCATGAAAAACAGGTGGTGCTCGATATCGCCAACCGGGTGCGCAATCGGCTGCAAGCCCGCGGGATCAAGGTTGAACTGACCCGTGAAAGCGACCGGAACCTCGATCTCGACGCCCGCTGCCGGAAAGCCGCTGCGCTCAAAGCGGATGTTTTTGTCAGCATTCACGCCAACGCGACTAAAGATCGCAATGTCCGCGGCGCCGAAACCTTCGTCCTTTCCCTGCCCGGACGCTACAGCAGCAACTCCTATGGCGGCGGGAAAATTCCCACTTCAACCAGTACGGGGAACCGCTATGACATCGCCAACATGACACTAGGCTACCGCATCCAGCAAAACCTCCTCCGGGCCACCGGACAGGAAGATCGAGGCGTCAAACGCGCCCGCTTCGAAGTTCTACGCGACGCACCCTGCCCCGCCGCCCTCGTTGAGACCGCCTTCCTCAGCAACTCAAAGGATGAAGCCATCTTAATGGATCCCGCCGGCCGCGACCGGATTGCCCGCGGCATCGCCGATGGCATTGTTGCCTACCTCTCCGACGTCAGCCGCGCAAAAATTAAATAATTCCGCCAGCCTGAATTATTCATAAAAACGGCATTGTCTACTGTAAGATGTTCTTCAAAAATATCTTACGATTTACAACCACGTAAAAACGTAAGCGTCCCATAGGCGACCCACTGGTCAGATTTTTTTGAGCGGCTATGCTCGTCACCAACTTAACAGGAGATGGCGATGTTGCTCTGCGGTCCATCAGACGTTTTGCGCCTGCCGGCGTGCTTTCCACGCGGAGGGTGTCCACTCTTTGGCAGTTTGGTTTGTCATAGTGAAAACCTCGTTGAGATATTCCTCCGGGATGATCCCGAGTGCTTTGCAACTGCCGATGAGCATTTTTTTCAGACAGTCCGCCCCGCGCCCGGTGTGCCATTCAAACAGGACGCTGCGTTTGGGGATCTTGTAGACCCACAGATAGCCGCGACCGCATTTTCCGGTTCCGGGATTCAGATAGTTGACGGGGGTTTCATCGATTTGCAGATACGCGGCGCAACGCTTCGTAAATCATAGCGAGCATCTGCGCGAGCCGGTACATCCAGCCGCTCATCAGTTTGCGATGGATAAGCACCCCGAACTGGCGTTTCAAGCGGGATAATGAACTGCTGAGTTGATCGCGGATTGCCTTGCCGTCCGTGCTGCTGTATAAGACGGGTCATGTACCTCGACTTCTTCCAACTGAATGAGTTCCCGTTCAACGTGACACCCGATCCGCGATTTCTTTTCTTTTCGGAGCGCCACCGGGAGGCCTTTGACTCCCTGATCTACGGGGTCGAACACCGCAAAGGGTTTATTGTGCTCACCGGCGAGGTCGGT
>JBILEA010000191.1:0-5496 GCA_044352355.1 Pontiellaceae bacterium
GTTCTCCGGTGGTGTGTTTTTCGATCAGCGTGTCGAATAGGGCGATCCGTTTGGTTTTGCCGAAGCCGGTGAAGTAGGCATTGGATTTGGTGGAGCGCTTGGAGCCGTCGATTTTGAAGATGCCGCTTAGTTTATATTTCTGCGCGGCGGCGAATTCCTGAATCCTGGTTTTCAGTTCCCCGTCTTCGAGCGGGGTGAATTTGTTGAAGAGCGGCAGGATGACGACCGGCGCGATGAATAGTATGAAAAGCTGGATAACCGCCAGAGCTCCCCACGCCCAGAGCCAGGCGTTCGTTACGGAACTGAATATCCAGAGAACGAGTGAGAAAACCGGTGCGCCGAGCAGGGCGGTTAGCATCAGTCCTTTTAGAATATCGACGACGAAGGTTTTCGGGGTGGTTTTGTTGAATCCGTATTTTTCTTCGATGACGAAGGTGTCGTAGATACTGAACGGCAGGCCGACCAGCTGTCCGAGCAGAACGAGAATTCCGCCGAAGATCAGTCCTTGGACTATCATGTTGCCGGAGGTTGCCAGAGCGATGCCGTTAATCCATTTGAATCCGCCGAGCAGGATGAAGGCGATGGTGAGCGGGAGCATAATGGCAGTCTGAATCTGTCCGAAACGGGTGTTTTCCCGCAGGTAGCGCTGCGATTTGGCGTATTTTACCGTATCGTAAATACCCTGAAACTCTGCCGGTATTTCGGTGGAGACGTTCCGGACATTGAGGGTTTCGACGATGAGCGACAGCAGCCAGTTGAAAACCAGCAGGGCGAGGATGAAAATCAGGTATGTATTCATATGCCGCGCAGAATAGATGGAGAGGTTGGCCACAAAAAGCACAAAAAGCTATAAGAACGGGGGAGAAGCACTTCATTGGAAGAATTCGCCTCTGCCGGATTATGGTTTCCCGATTTTTCACGTCATGAATTTTTGTGATTTTTGTGGCTAAATCGATCAACAATCCGTGTCTTTTGCTTGATGGGACGGGGCGGGAAATATACTCTGCGCCGCTATGAGTAAAACATTGTTTGACAAGATTTGGGATGCACACGTCGTCAAGGAGCTGGGTAACGGCGAGGTGTTGTTGTATATCGACCGTCATCTGGTGCATGAAGTGACCAGTCCGCAGGCTTTTGAAGGGCTCCGTCTGGCCGGACGCAAGGTGCGCTGTCCCGAGCGGACTTTCGCCACGATGGATCATAATGTGCCGACCGACGAAAACCGGATGAATATTACCGATCCGATCGCTAAGGCGCAGGTAGATGCACTGACGGAAAACTGTACTTCCACCAAGGTGACGCTTTTCCCGTTGGGCGATGACCGTCAGGGCGTGATTCATATTATCGGCCCCGAGCAGGGGATTGTCCTTCCCGGCATGACGGTGGTTTGCGGCGATTCCCATACCGCGACCCACGGCGCGTTCGGTTCGATTGCTTTCGGTATTGGAACCTCCGAAGTGGAACATGTGCTGGCGACGCAAACGCTGCGTCAGAAGAAGCCGAAAAACTATAAAGTTGAATTTACCGGTAAACTGCAACCCAGCGTAACCGCTAAAGATATGGTGCTGAAACTCATCGGGATCATCGGTACGGCGGGCGGAACCGGCTGTGCGTTTGAGTTCTGCGGTGAAGCGATCCGCTCGTTGTCGATGGAAGGCCGGCTGACGATTTGTAATATGGCGATCGAGGGCGGTGCGCGTGCCGGCCTGGTTGCTCCCGATCAGGTGACTTTTGACTATGTCACTTCCGGCAATCGGGTATATGCACCGAAGGGTGCCGCGCTCGAAAAAGCGATTGCTGAATGGAAAAAGCTGACTACCGACGAAGGCGCGACGTTTGACCACGAGCTGACGATCGACGTGAGTGATCTGGCTCCGCAAGTAACGTGGGGAACCAGCCCCGGCATGGTGACCAATGTGACCGGTTCGGTTCCGGCATTGGATGCTGTTCCGGAATATTCTCCGGCTGACGTGCGTGCCGCGCTGGATTACATGGGTCTCGAATCCGGTATGAAAATGACTGACATCCATATCGATACGGTTTTTGTCGGCAGTTGCACTAACGGCCGCCTGGAAGATCTGCGCGAAGCCGCCGCTGTGATTAAAGGCAAGAAGGTTGCCAAGACCGTACGGATGATTGTGGTGCCCGGCTCGGAAGCTGTGCGTTATGCCGCCGAAAAAGAGCGGCTCGACCGTGTATTCGTCGAAGCCGGTGCTGAGTGGCGGTATGCCGGTTGCAGCATGTGTTTGGCGATGAATCCCGATAAACTGAAGGACAAGGAGCGTTGCGCTTCAACATCCAACCGTAATTTTGAAGGCCGTCAAGGCAAGGGCGGACGCACTCATCTGGTCAGTCCGGCAATGGCGGCAGCCGCCGCCGTGGCGGGTCACTTTGTAGATATACGCGAAGTTTAACCACGGAATACACTGAATACACAGAACCTAAAATCATTCGCGTTTATTCGCGTCCATTAGCGGTTCAGTTTGGAGAAAAAGGATGGAAAAGTTTAAAACATTTACAGGTGTTGTGGCGGGAGTTGACCGCGCGAATATTGATACGGACGCGATTATTCCAAAGGAATATCTGAAGTCGATTAAGCGGACCGGTTTCGGTGCGGCGCTGTTTTCCGACTGGCGCTACAATAACGATGGTTCGGATAATCCGTCGTTTGTGCTGAACAAGCCGGAAGCTGCTGGTGCTGAAGTATTGATTGCCCGTAACAATTTCGGTTGTGGTTCCAGTCGCGAGCATGCCGTCTGGGCGGTGGCGCAGTTCGGTTTTAAAGTGGTCATTGCTCCGAGTGAAAATGGGATTCCGGCATTCGCTGATATCTTCCGCGGCAACTGCGGAAAGAACGGATTGCTGACAATCGAAATGACCGCTGCACAGGTGGATTCGATTTTCCAAACCTTGGAAAAAGCGCTCGGCGTGAAAGCCACGGTTGATCTTGAAAAACAGAAAGTGACTGTCCATGCGGCGACTGGTGATCAAACGTATGCGTTTGATGTCGATCCAGTGCTCAAGAATAAGCTGTTGAACGGTCTGGACGATATCGGATTGACCCTTCAGTATGCCGCCGACATCGCGGCGTATGAAGCGCGGCACTGAAATCGGGAGAACGGCGTATGCAGAACCAGCGGGTACTGATTCCCTTGATCGGCATTATTGCGCTGATTATGGTCGGGTTTGTTTTGAAGACGGCTCAGGCGGTGATTCTTCCTCTGGTGATTGCCTGGCTTCTTTCCTATATTCTCGCGCCGCCAGTTAATTTTCTGGCGCGGCACCGCGTTCCGACGGCACCGGCGGTTGCTGTGGTGATGATCCTGCTGTTCGGATTTTTTTATCTGACCGGACTCTTTCTTTATACCCGTGCAATGGTGTTCGTGAATGAGTATCCGAAGTACGCCGACCAGTTCACGCAGATCACCGCAGCCATTTCGGGGCGTTACACCATGCCGTCCTGGCTGTCGTTCGGTGAAATCGACTGGAAACATCAAATCGGCCAGCGACTGGTCTCGTTTTCGGGATCATTCATCACATTTGCCGGCAATTTGGCCATGGTGCTGGTGTTCCTGATTTTCATGCTGCTTGGGAAACCGTATTTCGCAGGCAAAGTTCAGCGTGCATTTCCGACGGAGCAGGGTAAGCGTATTGCAACTGTAACTGCATCCATCGCCAGTCAGATCAGCCGCTATCTTTACGTGAAGTTGCTCCTTAGCACAGGTTCCAGCGTGCTGGTCTGGATTGTACTGGTGATCGGAAAGTCTGACTTTGCGCTGACCTGGGCTGTTCTGGCGTTTCTGTTCAGTTTTATTCCAAGCATCGGAATTGTTGTCGCTTCGGTTCCTCCGATTCTGCTGGCGCTGGTTCAGTTTTATCCCAATATCTGGCCAGCTGTCTGGATCGCGACCGTACTGCTTGTGATTCATCAGATCATCGGCGGACTGCTTGAGCCGAAAGTCATGGGCGATAAACTCAATCTCAGCCCGATGTTTATCCTTCTCTCGCTGGTGTTCTGGGGCTGGCTGTGGGGCATCACCGGCGCGCTGCTGGCTGTACCCATCGCCGCCGCTATAAAAATTGTCTGTGAAAATATCGAAATGCTTAAGCCGGTTGCTGTGCTGATGGGTGCAGATAAACATCCTCCTGAGCCGGTTTGATTTTGGAGAACACTCATGAAACTCCCTGATATCCTTTCTTTTCCTGATGTAAAGCTGCGCATTTGTGATGCGCTGGCCGAGGATCTGGGTCCCAAAAAGCTGGATGCCACTTCGTTTGCACTGGTTCCGCAGGGCGAAACTGCCGAGGCGCATCTGGTGGCGAGGCATGAGTGCATTCTCGCAGGCGGACCTGTAGCAGAAGAGGTGTTTCGTCAGATGGACGATTCGCTGAAAGTCACGCATAAGAAAAAAGACGGATCAAAACTTAAGCCCGGTGATGTGGTACTGACTGTTTCTGGTTCGGCCCGCTCAATTCTGGTGGCTGAACGTACCGCGCTGAATTTTGTTCAGCGGATGACCGGAATTGCCACCGTTACCCGCCGCTATGTCGAAGAAGCCGATAATCCGGAAGTTCTTATTCTCGATACGCGCAAAACCACGCCGACGCTGCGCACGTTTGAAAAATACGCGGTGGTCTGCGGCGGCGGAACCAATCATCGCTACGGCCTTTTTGACCGTGTGCTGATTAAAGACAATCATCTGGCGCACTGGGCGCGCGAAGGCGGTGACCTTGCCGGATCGATCCGGGCGACCCGCACTAAATATCCCGATCTGCTGGTCGAAGTGGAGGTGGATACGATCCATCAGTTGAAGGCGATTCTTCCGGCGAAGCCCGACTGGGTGCTTCTCGACAACATGTCGTTGGATGAACTGCGCGAATGCGTGAAACTCTGCGCCGGCATTTGCAAAACGGAGGCTTCCGGCGGCGTGACATTGAAAACCATCCGCGAAATAGCGCAGACCGGCGTGAATGCCATTTCGGTCGGCGCATTGACCCATTCTGCACCTTCTTGTGACCTTGCGCTGGACTTTGTCTAGCTGGTGCAAAGCATCAAAATGAAAACAACCTTACTTATCGATATCGGTAACACCAGCACGTCGCTGGCGATGGCGCGTGGATTGAAACTTTCGTCCATTCAGCGCACGCCGTCCGGCGAACCGGCGCTCAAACTGCGCACCGTTCCAAAACGCGCGGTGATTGCCTCCGTCAAACCGGGCGTCAATAAACGCTGGGAAAAATTTCTCAAACAGCAGGGTGTTAAAGACATCCTGTGGGTTAATCATACCGTTAATCTGGGAATACCGGTTTCTTATCCGAAGCCGGAAACGATCGGCGCCGACCGTCTGGCTAACGCCTGCGAAGCGGCAGCGGACTACGGAACGCCCGTTGTTGTTTGCGACTTCGGAACGGCGCTGACCTTTGACATCGTCACAAAGACCGAAGGCTATGTCGGCGGAATTATTTGCCCCGGACTGCCGCTGATGTTTGATTATC
>JBILEA010000192.1:0-5495 GCA_044352355.1 Pontiellaceae bacterium
GTGGTGGTGGACCGGGTGGATCTGGACAGTCAGATCAACGGGGTTTTCAATAATGCGGATGTGAAGAATGTCACCCCGGTGAAGTCGTGCAAGGATTTGGCGCAGGAGTTGAAACAGGATTCCCGGCAGATTCTGATTACCACTATTTTCAAGTTTGATGACGTGACGATTGATGAGCAAAACAAAGCCGGCCTGAATCCCCGCGACAACATTATTGTGTTGGTGGACGAAGCGCACCGGACGCAGGAGGGCGATCTGGGCGAGAAAATGCGCTGGGCGCTGCCGAATGCTTTCTTTTTCGGGCTGACCGGCACGCCGATCTCCAGCGTGGAGCGCAATACGTTCAAGCTGTTCGGAGCCTCGAAAGATCCGGGGCGCTACCTGAACCGCTATTCGCACCGGCAGTCGATCCGCGATAAGTCCACACTGCCGGTGAAGTTTGATCCGCGTTTGGTGGAGTTGAAGATCGATAAGGAAACCATCGACGCCGGTTTCGATGAGCTGGCCGCCCGGCACGATTTGGACGAAGATGAAAAGGCGCAGGTTTCTAAAAAGGCGGGCAAGCTGGCCAATCTGCTGAAGGCCCCGAAGCGGATTACTGCAGTTGCCGATGATATTGCCGCGCACTACAAGGCCCATGTTGCCCCGAAGCAGTTTAAGGGGCTGGCGGTGGTGTATGACCGCGATGCCGTGGTGCAGATGTATTACCTGCTGTGCGACCGGCTCGGCAGGGAGGCGGTCGAGGTGGTGATGAGCATCTCTCAGGGGACGATTGAGGAAGAGAAGGACGCCAACGGTAAGCCCAAGAAGATTGCGCCGGACTGGCTGAAATGGCAGAAGTTGGGGCTGAAGGTTGAAAAAGAGGATTTCAAACGCTGGCAGGGAATCGACGCGACCCCGGAAGCTCTGGAGCAGTTGCTGGACCGCTACCGCGATGCATCCGATCCGCTGAAGGTGATTGTGGTGACGGCGAAGCTGCTGACCGGCTTTGATGCGCCGATCTGCTACGCCATGTATCTGGATAAGCCGCTGCGCGACCATAACCTGTTGCAGGCGATGTGCCGCACGAACCGGCTCTATAACGATGCCAAAACGCATGGGCTGATCGTTGATTATCTCGGCGTGTTCGAGAACGTGGCCAAGGCGCTCGATTACGATCCCAAAGAGATCGAAGGGATCGTTGAAAGCATTGAGGCGTTTAAGCAGATATTCCCGCAGGCGATGCGGAAGTGTCTGGATTATTTTCCCGGCATCGACCGGACTGTCGAGGGCTACGAGGGGCTTATTGCCGCTCAGGACTGTCTCGCGGGCAATTCAAGGAAGGATGCTTATGCCGCCCAGTTCAATGTTCTGAAACGGCTGTGGGAGGCGATTTCTCCCGATCCGTTCCTTGGGTCTTACCGGCGCGACTATCGCTGGTTGGCGCAGGTGTACGAATCGGTCAAGCCGGTGGGAGGATTGGGTTCATTGCTTTGGGAGTCTCTCGGGCCGGATACGATCAAGCTGATTCATGAGAACACGGATATTGCCCGCATTCGCGACGACATCGACGAACTGGTGATGGATGCCGAATCGGTCTTTAAATTAACCGAGGCCGAGCGGGAAAAGAGAGCCAAGCGGCTGCACATTACGTTGATTAGCAAGATTCGCGGGTTGGGTGATCCCCGCTTCGAAGAACTGGGCAAGCGGCTGGAACGGCTCAAGGAAAAATATGAAGCCGGGGTGCTCAGCAGTATTGAGTGGCTCAAAGATTTGCTGGATGCCGCCAAGGAGATGGTCGATCTGGAAAATGAGACCGAAGAAAAAATCATTCCGGAGGAGAAGCAGGCACTGACCGAAATCTTTTTGGAGGTCAAATCCGACACCACACCGCAGATCATCGCCAGCGTCGTGGAAGACATCGACAAAATCGTCAAAGCGACCCGTTTCCCAGGCTGGCAGGATTCCGTCACCGGCAAGCGTGGCATCCAGAAAGTTCTCCGGCAGACCCTCTTCAAATACCAGCTCTATAAAGAGCAAGAGCTGTTCGAAAAAGCCTACGCCTACATCAAGGCGCATTATTAATCCCCGGCAAAGAAGCGGTAGGCGCGTTTCATGGCGTTCAGTGAGAGTTTGACGGGCGGGTAGACGGCTTTGAAATCTATGCGAGTTGAGCGGGTCAATACGCTCCGATCGTGGCTGAATTCATCAAACCCCGCTTGGCCGTGCGTGGCGCCCCATCCACTGGCTCCCCGTCCGCCGAAGGGAAGTCCTTTCGGAATCAGCTGGCTGACGGTGTCGTTAATACAAACTCCGCCGGAGGGAATCGCATTCATGAAGCGTTGCTGTTGCTCACGATTATCGGTGAAGAGATAGAGCGCGAGCGGCACGGGGCGGGCGCGGCAGAAGTTGATGACTTCCTGTTCACTGTCGTAGGGAAGTACGGGCAGTAGCGGCCCGAAAATTTCCTCTTGCATGACGGCGCTGTCGCGCGGCGGGTCGGAAATCCATGTCGGGGCGATGTAGAGATCGTCCGCGTCGCGTTTGCAATCGGGAACCAGTGCGACGAGCCGATCGAAGTGGTGCCGGTTGACGATGCGTCCGAAGTCGGGGCTTTGCTGCGGATTGTTCCCGTAAAACTCCGCGACGGTTTTTTCCAAGGTTTGGAAAAATGCGGCCAGCGATTTGCGCGGTATCCAAACGTGATCGGGCGCGACGCACAGCTGTCCGGCGTTCATGAAGCGTCCGCGCACGATGCGCCGTGCGGCGACATCTAAATTGGCGCCGTCGCAGACGATGGCCGGATTTTTTCCGCCGAGTTCCAGCGTGGTCGGAATCAGTTTTTTCGCGGCGGCTTCGGCAACTTTGCGTCCGATCTCCGTTCCGCCGGTGAAGAAGATGTGATCGAACGGTTGTTCCAGCAGCATTTCGGCGGTTTCGCGTCCGCCTTCGACGAGCCGGATGTAAGCGGGATCGAAGGTGGTTTCGATCAGTTGGCGGAGAACGGCGGAGGTATGCGGAGTCAGTTCGGAGGGCTTGATCACGGCGCAGTTGCCAGCGGCCAGTGCGGCGACGAGCGGGGAGAGCACCAGTTGCGCGGGATAGTTCCACGGGCCGATGATCAGTACGACGCCTTTGGGTTCCGGAATTACCCGCCCGCTGGCGGGCCAAACCCCAGCCGGAGCTGGGACGCGTTTTGCGCGACTCCATTTTTTTAGATTTTTGAGCGCGTGGCGGATTTCGCTCTGCACGTAACCGGTTTCTGAGGTGTAGGCATCGAGCGGCGATTTGCGCAGATCGGTATAGAGCGCGTCGTGTAGTTTGGCTTCCCAGGCTTTCAGTGCACTGGCCAGTTTACGGAGTTGTTCGCAGCGAAAGGCAAGGCTTCTCGTGGAGCCGCTTTCGAAAAAGTGCCGCATGGGATCGATCTGGAATTGGTTGTTCATCGCGCTTGGCGGCATGCTCGGTCATGTCTAGACTCCCGTCAAGCGATGATCACACGGCTTTTCATCTTTTATGTACTGTTGGTTGTTGTATCCGGCCTGTCCGGTTCAGCAGAGGATTTGCTTGCGCAAGCCCGCCCGTCGTTTGAGATAATGCTCGGCGCCGGCACCGGAGAGGCTACGGATGAGCAGATCGATGCGGCAGAGGCCAATATAAAAACGGCGATAAAGGCCGGTGAACAGATCGGCGAGTGCGAGGCCATGCTGGCGACCGTGTACGGGTTTGAGCTGAGCCGTCATCCGTGGAAAGGCCTGTGGCTCGGACCGAAAATTCGTCCGCTTTACCGCTCCGCACTCCGCCGCGAGCCGGAGAACGCCCGCGTCCATTATTTGGCGGGGGCGGGGTTCATGAACGCGCCGGAAAAATTCCGCGATCTCGCCGGGGCCGAGCGGCTTTTTCTGCGCGCAGAGGAGCTTTATCAGCAGGCCGGTGATGAGAAGGGTCTGATGAAAACGCGCCGGTATCTGAATGAGTTGCAGGAAAATAAAAGCAGGCAGGAGGCAGAATGAGTTCCGGAAAAAAAGTTGCAGTGATCGGTTCAGGGCTCGGCGGAATCTCTGCCGCGATTTCGTTGCGGCAGGAAGGCTATGAGGTGGATCTGTACGAAAAGAACGGACAGATCGGCGGCAAGCTCAACCAGTTGCAATCGCAAGGTTACACCTTTGATCTGGGACCTTCCATCCTGACCCTGCCGCACATTTTCGAGCGGCTATTCGAACGCTCCGGAAAAAAAATGGCGGACTACATTCCGATCCGCACCGTCCGTCCGCACTGGCGCAACTTTTTTGAAGACGGCACGGTGATCAATCTGTTTCCCGAGCCGGACAAAATGGCGGCGGAGGCCGAGCGCGTCGCGCCGGGTTCCGCGCAAGAGGTGAAAAATTTTCTGGCCTACGCGGCAAAGCAGTATGATCTGGTTGAGAACGGATACTTTGAGGCCGGACTCGACACCGTTCGCGACTTTCAGCGCTTTTACGGCCTCTGGCAGTTCATGCAGTTCGATATGATCCATTCGATGCATGGCGGCGTCGCGAAGCACATCCGCGATCCGCATTTGCGCGATGTATTCGATTTCTTCATTAAATATGTCGGTTCGTCGGCCTACGACGCGCCCGGATTCATGAACTGCATGCCGACCATCCAGTTCCGGCACGATCTGTGGTATGTCGACGGCGGAATGTATGGCATTGCGCGCGGGCTGGGAAAACTGATGGACGAGCTCGGCATCCGCGTACACCTCAACCGCGAAGTTAAACGGATTGAAAAATCAATAGGGCGTGTCACTGGATTGGATTTTATCGACGGAACCACCGCTCGCGCGGATATTGTGGTGTCCAACATGGAAGTGATTCCGGCCTACCGCAACCTGCTCCACGAAAATGGAAAATATTTCCAGACCTTGGAAAAACGGCTGGAGCCCGCCTGCTCCGGTCTGGTGCTCGATCTGGGTCTCGACTGTAAATACGAACAGCTCGCCCACCACAATTTTTTCTTCTCCGGCAATCAGAAAGAGCATTTCCGCAGCGTCTTCCACCAAAAAAAGATTCCGCACGATCCGACGATCTATCTCGTTGCCGCCTCACGCACCGACCCGACCGTCGCGCCGGCCGGATGCGACTGCCTGAAAATTCTGCCGCACATTCCGTACATCAACGACAAGAACCCTTACACGCGCGACGACTGTCTCGTGCTGAAAGAGCGCATCCTCGACAAACTCGAACGCATGGGTCTGACCAACCTGCGCAAACATATCGTCTTTGAGCACGTCTGGACGCCGTTCGACATTCAGCAAAACTATTACTCAAACGGCGGCTCCATCTACGGCGTCGTTTCCAACCGTTGGAAAAACTTCGCCTTCAAAGGGCCCAAGCAGAGTCCGCTTTACGAAAACCTTTTCTTCACCGGCGGGTCTGTTAATCCCGGCGGAGGCATGCCGATGGTTGTCCTCTGCGGACAAAACGTCGCAAAGAAAGTGGTCGAGTGGGATCGCTAGAGCATTTTAAATTGAGCTG
>JBILEA010000193.1:0-5493 GCA_044352355.1 Pontiellaceae bacterium
GCCTGACGAGCTACCAGACTGCTCCACCCCGCAGTTATTGCGAAGTGGTGAAGGTATAGGTTTTCAGCGCAGTTGCAAGGGGAAAGATTTATTTTCTCTGCCGAACGGCTTCATAAAGCAAAACAGCAGCGGAAACCGACACGTTCAGCGAATCGTTTTTTCCAAGCATTGGAATTTTTACGTTCAGATTCGCAGCATTCTTCCACTGGCTGGAAAGACCTTTATCTTCCGCGCCCACCACTACGGCAACCGGCCCGGTCAATTCCACATCGGTATAAACCGCTTCGGCATCCGGCACCGCCGAAAGGATTTTTATGCCTTTCTCTTTCAAAAATATAATCGTTTCCTCTGATGAAGCTTCAGCAACCGGCAGATAAAACAGCGTACCGATGCTGGCGCGGACCACATTGGGATTATTCAAATCGGTCGTTGCATCACAAATAATCACCGCATCGGCGCCCACACCGTCAGCGGTCCGCAGTAGCGCACCGAGGTTGCCTGGCTTTTCCAAACCTTCAGCGACAAGAATCAACGGATTGGCCGATAGCTTCAAATCGGCGAGCGATTTCCCGACCAGCGGCCCTACCGCCAGTACGCCATCCGGCCCCTCCCTGTATGAAATTTTTTCGAATACGGCCTTTGAGCAGGCAGTCCATTCGTGTTCATTGGCGTTCATTAGCGGTTGGTCCTTTGCAAGTTCATGGCAAAACCATAGCTCGACCGGCTGCCAACCGTTCTCCATAGCCCGTGAAACTTCGCGTGCGCCTTCGATCACCGTCAAACCCTCTTCGCGACGCGCAGAGGCCTTCCGCTGAAGCTTGATAATCCGCTTCACCCGCTCATTTTGTACACTGGTGATTTCAACACTCATAATCACAGACCGAGCGTGATGCAACCAGCGGCTTCACGAAACCGACGACCGCCTGATGATCCGGATGCATCTGATAAGCGATCAAATCGTCTTCCGTGGCGAATTCCGAATAAAGCGACATCGTTCCGCTGCCGATATCGATGCCGACCTCGATTTTCCGAAGTTCGGAAATTTTTCCGGCCAGTGCTTCCAGCTGACGCTTCATTTCCTGCTGCTGTTCAGCCGTTGCCTCCGGCTTCATCGTCCAGACTACAATGTGTTTTAGCATTTTAGGCTTCCTCTCCGTAAATCGGGAGGTTGATTCCAATAACGATTCCGACAGACTCCCCGTTGCGCACAGAACACTCTCCCCCGAAAAGCTGGATAATCCGCTGAGCCACAGCAGTGGCCAATCCAAAATCGCCGCCGCCTTTGAGGAGGGTTCGCTGTCCACCCACTTCAAAAAATGAGGCGAGGTCTTCTTCCGGCAGACTCTGTTCGTCGGTGGAAATAAAAACAGACAAACTTGTGTCAGAGGATTCTGTATTAATCCGGATTTTTCCGTCATTTAAAACACAGCAGGCCGCCGCCAGCAGCAGGTCTGTGAATGCACGGCGGAGAAGATCGGATTCTGCTAGCACGCAGTCGCTGCCGGACAGTGTAAGCAATTGGAACTCGACGTCTGAGACTTCTGTTTTTGCCTGTTGTACAGCCTGGGTCAGAATCTCGTTGCAAGAAACCGAATGGATGATAAATCCGTCGGAGTCCACATCAATCTGTGTCAGCAGCATGGCGTCATCAATTAGTTTATTAATCCGCCGGACGGAGATTTCATAGCCACGTCGAAGGTCGTACATATCCGGATCCAGCGTGATTTCCGAAAACAGCACTTCAGCCGTTCCGATGATACCGGTGAGCGGCGTGCGCATTTCATGCGACAGCAAATTGAGCCATTGGGTTTTTGCATCGTCCCAGATGCGCAACCGACGGTGCGCCTCCACCAGCTCGCCCGTCCGACGCAGTACCAGGTTTTCGAGCTGCAGCTGATTCCTGCGAAGAGCCAGCTGGGCGCGAACACGGGCCCGCACCTCCGCTTCATAAAACGGTTTAGTGATATAATCAACACCACCTGCTTCAAAAGCGCGCATTTTATCCCGCGAGTCGGTCAATGCACTTAAAAAAATGATAGGGATATCCTTCAGTAGATCGTTTTTCTTAAAACCCAGACAGGTTTCGTAACCGCCAATCCCCGGCATCAGGATATCCAGCAGAACCAGATCCGGCGGATTCGTATAGGCGGCGTGCAAAGCTAACTCGCCGCGCGGAAACACGCGAATTACCCATCCCTGACCGTCCAGCATTCCAAGTAGTACATTGAGGTTTTCGGGTTCATCGTCCACAATCATAATGGATTCTTTAGGCAGGGCTGTTCTCATTCTGTTTCTCCTATTTTCGGATTAAGCCAGCGGGTTAAGCTGTCATAGTCATAATCGTTAATCAAGCGGGTTAACCCAGCGGCGACACCCGGATGATCCGTTGCTATTTTTTCAACAATCTCGCGCATCTCAAAGACATTGCCGAGAAGGATCGCCTGCCGCAATGCCTTTTTCTGCTCAACAGACACCTGCGCAAGGCCGGAAAGGTTCTTGACGGGTTGATCCTGCGTCGCGACATCCTGATCATATTCATACCGCACGCCGATCAGTTTCCGAATCTCCGCTAATAACAATTCGCGGCCGACGGGTTTCGAGACATAGCCGTCAGCTCCGGCCTCAAGAAGCTTCTTCCGCGCATCACGCAGTCCGCCGGCCGTAACGATGACGATCGGGGTGCTTTGCCTGTCCGGCAATTTTCGCAAACGGCTCATGGTCTCAAGCCCATCCATATCAGGCATCTGCTTATCCAACAGAATCAGGTCAAACCTGCGTCCCTCGCGGCACAGGTGCAGTGCGCACGCGCCGCTATCCGCCATTTCTACAACAAATCCCGCCCCTTTGAGCATGGACGCGAGCATCTGGAGACTCGTTGCGTCATCGTCAACGGCAAGGATAAGAGGGGCCTGCTGATCCGGGGCCACACGGCAAACAGTGGCGGCACATTCTATTTTTTCCACCGCGCTCAGGGTGGACAACGCGGCCTTGAACATGAATCGGAAGGTACTGCCCTGGCCGGGAACGCTGCGCAATATGAAAACATCACCGCCCAGAGCCCGTGCGTAACGGCGGGCCAGCGGCAACCCCAGGCCGATCCCTTTCCGCATGTTCTGCTTTTGGCCCGTTTGCTCAAACGGATTGAATACTATCTCGAAATCATCCGTATCGATCCCGCAGCCGGAGTCCTCCACATCCACGGTTAGCAACAAGCTGTTCTCCGCGCCAGTCTGGCTGATACCTGCCGACAGAACAACGCGCCCCCGCTGTGTAAACTTAGCCGCATTGCTGGCCAAATTAAGTAGCACCTGGCGGATTTTTCCCTGGTCAGCATAAAGAAATCGCGGCAGACCCGATGCCATTACGATTTCGATCGGAACAACCCCCTGAAGGCGCTGCCCGCTCATGGTCTGGACGGAATTCAGAAGATTATAAAAATCAAAGTCAGAAGGTGACAGCGGCACATCTTTCACATCGCTCTGGATGACCGCCATAATGTCATCAATCAACTCAAGCAGATGTTCGCCGCTTTTAACAATTGCGTCCAATGACTGTCGTTTAGTCGAGCATCCTTCACATTCACGGCTCATGATCTGGGCATGCCCCAGCACGGCATTGAGGGGCGTGCGGATTTCGTGTGACATGTTGGCAAGGAACATCTCTTTTTCGTGTGCAAAGGTATTCGCCTTATCCGCGAGATTATTTGCCAGCGAGGTCGCTGCTATGAGATCGTTTTCGTTCCGTCGCCGGAGCCGAATATTCGTCAGCATCTGCGCAAAAAGCGAGAGAAGGATGCGTTCTTTTTCCGAATAAACGTGGTGTTGGCGAACCGAATCAAAGCCAACAAACCCAAGGCAGTCTTCCCCGTGCGCTAGAGGAATGGTTAAAAGGCTTTTTATCTGCTGCGGCTCCAAAATATCCCGCACACCACCGGGCGGAAGTGCCGATATATCGGGGTAATAAACAGCGTCACCCCGACGATGTATCACTACCCAATCCGGTAGTTCCGCCAGCGGCACCGCCTGCAAGGCTTCAAGCTGCGGAATGATTCCGTCGCGGCACCATTCGAACGTGTTGGTGCATATCCCGCCGGGAAAATCATAGTCGAAAATATAAGCCCGATCCGCCTCAACAAACTCCCCTAAATCTTTCAGCGCCGTCTGAATGGCCTGATCAACTTCTTCCAGAGGCAGGTTGATATATGTCGTGGCAATATCCATCAGTATTTTTTGAAGTAGCGACTGCTGCAACAGGTCTTCTTCAGCCTGCTTGCGGGCGGTAATATCGCGGCTGACACCTAGCATTCCGGTAACGCTTCCGTCCGAAGCGATGAGTGGCGCCTTTAGTGTATCAATTCTCAACCGTCTGCCATCCGGATAGGTGATCCACTCTTCATTATGTCGCGCCTTATTCTGCGCCATCATGATGCGGTCATTTTTACGAAACGCATCTGCGACTTCTTTCGGGAGGAGATCATAATCGGTGTGTCCGATAATCTTTTCACGGGGTTTACCAAGAAACTCCTCGAAAAGCGGATTGCAACCGAGATAAACCCCTTCGATATCTTTGAAAAATACAATATCCGGAATCGAGTCCAGCAGATTGGATAGCAGAGTTTTTTGCCGGGACAGAGCCGCTTCCATCTCTTTGCGCGGCGTAATGTCACGGGCAAAACCGGTCGTTCCAATGACGGCACCCTGCCCGTCCAAAACAGGTGTTTTATACGTTTCAAACCACTTGGGAACCCCTTTGTCATAAACCTGTTCTTCCACGATGACCGATTTTCGCAGTCCCATAACGGCGAAATCATCTTTGCGGTATTTCTCAGCCATCTCTCTAGGCCAAATATCCAAATCCGTCAGACCTTCAAGATCACTCGACTGTTGTTTACCGCAAGAAATTGCGAAGGCTTTATTCACGGCTAAAAAGCGGCTCTCCGCATCTTTAAGCCAAATGAGACCCGACTGGTTTTCAATGATTGCCGAAAGGTAGGATTCGCGCAGACTGAGTGCGGCCTCGGCCTGCTTACGTTTTGTGATATCAACGCTGACGCCGAAAAGAACCGGCTTCCCGTCCCACTGCCCCGGGGTGACACGGGTTTCAACCGGAATCAACTCTCCACTCCGGCTGATCAAAGGTACCGGACAAAAGTCTGTATCTCCCTCAAGCATCTCCAACACAATTTTTTTAGCCTCCTCCCGGCGCTCTGCGGGATGCACCGAAAGAACCGAACGCCCCTTCAGCTCATCCAGCGAATAGCCCAGCCGCCGGACTACTGTACCGTTGGCGTGCAGAATCAACCCTTCTTCATCCAGCACGAAAATGAAATCCTTAATGGTGTTAAACAGCGTTTCAAAATTTTCGCGAGCCTGCTGTTCACTCTCCTCAGCCTGCCTGCGGCGGGTAATATCCCAGTTCGTGCCGACCATGCGCACAGGATTCCCGGCCGCGGCGCGCTGCACACGGGCCAGCGCGCGAATGTGGTGAACGGTT
>JBILEA010000194.1:0-5492 GCA_044352355.1 Pontiellaceae bacterium
TTGGTGAATACGATTCATCAAGGTTTCGACTGTGTCGTCGGGAAGTACCGGCACTTTGCGTTGACAGATGATCGGGCCGGTATCAATGCCGCCGTCAACAAAATGCACCGTACAGCCGGTTTCTTTGGCTCCCGATTCAAGCGCTTGACGTCCGGCCTCGAGTCCGGGAAAGGCGGGGAGCAGAGAAGGATGGATATTGATGATCCGTCCGGCAAAGGCATTGAGCAGTCCGGGTTTTACAATCCGCATAAATCCGGCGAGGGCGATAAAGTTTCCACCATGCTGTTTGATGATTTCAATCGCACGCTGTTCCGCCTCGCCGTCGAGTTTGGTTTTGAATGGCGCACAGTCAATGTAGATAGCGGGATGGCCCAGTTTGCGGGCGCGTTCGAGAATGTAAGCGTCTTTCACATCGGAGATGACGCAGGCAATACGGGCGTTAAGACGTCCGTCGGCGATGGCTTCGGCGATGGCTTGATAGTTAGAGCCTGATCCTGATCCAAAAACGGCCAAATTTAACATTCGTACGGTTCCTTTCCCTGATTTGACTGGATTTGCAGGATAAACCGGATTTTAATCGGCTGTCCAATCCGTAATCTGCAGAAAGGTAAATGATGAAGCTTTTTATTAAACCGCACAACGAAACCGCCCGGACATTTTACCAAAATCACGGCCATTTTCATGACGGCGATGCCGGCCTTGATTTATATGTACTTGAAGATATCACCTTCCAGCCCGGCGAAACCAAGCCGATCAAGTTGGGTATTTCCTGTGAACCGCAAGACGGCAAGGCCTATTATCTGTTTCCCCGGTCGAGTATTTCTAAAACCCCGTTGCGCATGTCCAACTCCATCGGATTGATCGACGGCGGCTATCGTGGCGAGATTATGGCCATGTGTGATCATATAAAAACTGAACCGTATACCGCTGAAAAAGGGCAGCGCCTTTTTCAGCTCGTAGCGACCGACAGTTCTCCGGTTCATTACGAGTTAGTTGATGAACTTTCTGCCACAACGCGGGGTGCCGGCGGGTTTGGCAGCACAGGGGTGTAGGGTGTTATCCTTTTGGTTTTTTTGTACCGGACGGGGACTTTATGTGTGATCCGTTATTTCTGTAAGCGATGATCTTGCGCTTGAAATTTTTCGACATTAAAAACGGCAAACGGGGTCGCGTTTCGATCGAGCAGCTCACCCGAGTGAAGGGGTGTTGTCTTCCACCAGTTTTCCGGTTTGTTCTTGTTGGTATTTACCGCTACCTGTTTGCCATCTAACAGGGCGACTACAGCATATTGAATCTCGCCTCGCTTGTAGTGACGGGCGTAGCGGTTGAAGTGGAGGTACATCTCACTGAGATGTTCTCGCCCCCGAGGGATATCGACATAACTAACGGCACCTTTAAACACATTCGTTTCACCCGGGAAGAGTACATAATATTCAAGGGTTAGGCGGTCTGTCCATTCTGTGATCGTGGAGTATTCGACCAGGATGCGAAACCATTTTCTATCACTGGTGGATGTTTGCACCATCCCTTTAGCCTGAATTGTTTCGAGCCCGTCTTCGCTTTGATAGATTGGGGTGCATGGTTCGGAGGTCTCAACCCGAATCAGCGACACGTTTTGAGCTCCCGCTATGATGCTGAATAAAATTAAGCCTGCCATTAATTGTTGAATGTGTTGTCTCATCACGACTCCTTTTGTATCCCGCCGCTTCATCTTTTTATTTTTTGCTTTTAACTTTCCCTATTGGACCTTTTAAATCCATTCTTTGTCAATGATTGATATTCTTTATCCTCGTAACTGTGTCCATTGCGGAGCGCCATCGCCGGATCCAATGAAATATCTTTGCTGGGACTGTCTTTCTGATACCCCCAAAGTCGAGCCGCCATTTTGCGCGCGCTGTGGGGATCCCGTTGCCGGTGATATCCAGCACGACTACACGTGCTTTGCCTGTGCCCGTGAAACGCCTGCTTTTGATTGCGCCCGGTCGGCGGTTCGCTATGAGGGAGCTGTTGGTGATGCGCTGCGTGTTCTCAAGTATAATGATGCGATTTGGGTTATTCAGGATTTAGCCGAACTGCTTTTTGCCTGTGTTCGGGCCGAATATCCAGATCAGGTATTCGACTTTATCACGGCCGTACCACTTCATCCGGCGCGCCGGCGGGAGCGGGGTTTTAATCAGTCCGCACTGTTGGGCACCGCGCTGGCCCGCCGCTTGCGGGTTCCGTTTAGGGCAGGATTGGTCCGGCGAGTCCGCCCGACCGGCACCCAAACAGGTTTGACAGCTTCCCAACGGACAGCTAACGTGTTCGGCGCTTTTCGGGTTGGGTTGTTTGCCCGGCCGTTAGGACGGAGAATTTTACTGGTTGATGATGTAATGACTACTGGGGCCACGGTTAACGCCTGCGCTAGAGCGCTTCAAAAGGGTGGGGCGGCATCAGTGCATGTGGTGACCGTAGCGAGAGGATAGGAGCAACCGTGGAGTATTGGAGTGTTGGATGATTGGATGATTGGACTTTTTCAATCCCCAGCAATCCAGCAATCCACCAATCCACCATTCCAGAGGTAATTATGGCTTTACGATTTGGTAAGAAAAAATATTCATCGGTTCAGGTGCGCAAGCGGGATGTTCCGGATGGTTTGTGGGAAAAATGTCCTGGCTGTGGTGAAATCCTTTACGCCAAACAGCTCGAAGAGAGCCTGCAGGTTTGTTCCAAGTGCAGTCATCACTTTACCCTCGGACGGCAGAAACGCATCGAGATGTTTGCCGATGAAGGGACTTTTGTGGAATGGGATGCCGAGCTGACCTCTGCTGACCCGCTTGCTTTCACCGGTAAAGATTCTTACATCGCGAAACTCGAAGCCAATCAGAAAAAAACCGGGTTCAAAGACGCAGTAACTTGCGGTGCAGCTAAACTGAATGGACGCGATATAGGCCTCGGAGTCATGGACTTTTCTTTCCTCGGGGCCAGCATGGGCAGCGTCGTCGGTGAGAAAATTACCCGTCTTATTGAGCGCTGTACGGCTGAAAAACGGCCTTGTGTCCTCGTGTGTGCCTCGGGTGGCGCCCGTATGTATGAAGGGCTTTATAGCCTCATGCAGATGGCTAAAACCAGCGCGGCATTGGCACGCCATGCCAAAGCGGGGTTGCCGTACATTCCAGTGCTTACGCATCCGACCATGGCGGGTGTTATGGCTAGTTTCGCCACGCTGGGTGATGTAATTATTGCTGAGCCCGGCGCGCTGATCGGCTTTGCCGGTCCGCGCGTTATCAAGGAAACCACGCAACAGGATCTGCCTGAAGGGTTCCAGCGTGCTGAATTTCTCGAAAAACACGGATTGATCGACATGGTCGTTCCGCGCAGTCAGCTCAAAGCCCGGGTGGCTCTGGTTCTCGACTATATGGAAAATAATGCGTAATGCGTAATGGGAGGGATTGCTCCTGTTTCTTTAATTACGCATCACGCGTTACGTATTACACTCCAACTCCGAGGCCTGCATATTGAACGCTGAAAAATTACCGCAATCTGTGCAGTCACTCTTCGCCCGCACCGCACACGGCATTAAGCCGGGGCTTGAAGTGACCATCGCCTTGCTTGAAAAACTCGGCAATCCTCATAAAAGCCTGAAATGTATTCATGTCGCAGGAACCAACGGAAAAGGTTCCGTTTGTGCGATGATCGAATCCGTGCTGCGTGCTTCCGGCCTTAAAACCGGGCTTTATACGTCGCCGCATCTCTTTTGCTTTAATGAGCGCTTCCGTATTAACGGGCGCGAAATTCCCGATGCTGTTCTGGGGCAACTCATGGCCGATGTCGAAGCCGCCGCCCAAAGCCTCACCGTTCGGCCTGCTACTTTTTTCGAAATGGCGACCGCCATGGCTTTTGAATATTTTAACCGCGAAAAGGTTGATTACGCGATTATTGAAACGGGTATGGGCGGACGTTGGGATGCCACGAATGTCATACAGCCGATTTGTTCGGTGATTACCCGTATCGATATGGACCATACGGAATATCTTGGCGGGGATATTGAAAAAATTGCCTGGGAGAAAGCCGGTATTATTAAGTCCGGCACATCGGTTGTTTGCGGTTCGATGCCCGTTGAAGCGGAGGCGATTGTTTACAAAGAGGCGTTAGAGAAAAAGGCCCCGATCCTTGGAAGCGATGACGCTGTATTTTTCCAATGCTTGGAAAAGCGGCGCGATGATCAGCTTATTAATATTGAAGCCAATGGGCATGAATACCCGAATATTCGACTGCCGCTGGCGGGCAATTTTCAGCTCGAAAACTGTGGTATCGCCGTTGCGGCGCTTGAAGATATTGCTGACAGTCAGCATATCCGGCTCCAAATGAGAAAAGGGCTTGAATCGGTTAAATGGCCGGGGCGTTTTCAGCTGTTGCAGGCGAAACCGCCTATTCTTTACGATGGCGCGCATAATGTCTGCGGGGCCCGTGCTCTTTTCCAAACCTTGGAAGAAATCTTTCCAACGTTTGAAATCGGGCTTCTTTTCAGTTTCATGCGTGACAAGGATGTTGAGGGAATTCTGAAAACGCTCGCGCCAGCCGTCGACAAAGCCTGGGCGTTTACGTTGCCTGGCGATCGTGCAATGAAGGCAGAAGAAATTGCGGAGATCGGGAAAGGAATCGGGCTGGAAATCACGCCGGTCGAAGCGCCGCAATGCGTTAGAGAATGGTTGGATGCCGGTAAAAAGCGGCTAGTCTGTTTCACCGGTTCATTGTATCTTCCCGCAGAACTTAAAAAACATGGATTTTTCAAATGAGTGAAAAGCTGCACATCGCCATCGCCTGCGGCGGAACCGGCGGACACATTTTCCCCGGTCTTGCCACGGCGCGTGTTCTGAGAGAGCGCGGACATCACGTCACCCTTTGGCTTGCTGGAAAAGGCGGCGAGGATACCGCGGTTCAAGGCTGGGAAGGGCGGATTGTGACCATTCCGTCTGAGGGGTTCCAGTTCGGTGCTTTCCGTTCTGTGCTTACAGCCCTGCGCATTGTCAGGGCTGTTTTTCGTTGCTGGCGGATTATGTTGCGGCACCAGCCGGATGTTGTGCTTGCCATGGGCAGTTATGCATCGATCGGTCCGTGTTTTGCGGCGCGACTGCATGGAATCCCTTATATTTTACATGAAGCCAATGCGGTGCCGGGACGAGCGGTTAGAATGCTGGCACCCAAAGCGCGTGCCATTGCTATTTGCTTTGAAGAAACCCGTTACCACCTCAAAGGATTACCTGCGGTTTCTGCCGGCATGCCTCTTCGCCCCGAGATCAAGCCTTCTGCCCTCCGGCCTCAGTCCTCTGACTTCGATCTTCTGGTTATGGGCGGAAGTCTTGGGGCTCATGCCATTAATGAAATGGTTTCCGAAGCCGTCTGTGCGTTGAAAAATCCGGCGGTCCGTGTTACCCATTTAACCGGTGTTGCGGATGAGAAAACCGTGGCAGAGCGCTATCGTTCTGCTGGAGTCAAAGCCTCGGTGCAGG
>JBILEA010000195.1:0-5432 GCA_044352355.1 Pontiellaceae bacterium
GGATTACGGGAATGGTTGGGCGGAGCAGGAATCGCAGTTCTGCTATCTCTGGCGTGGGGCTGGCTGATGATAAATGTCAACCGGACGGCCGGCGGCGTTCTGATTGGCCTGACCTGGCTGCTGTGGCTGGCGGTAGCGGCCTTTTTCCGGGTTCCGGTTCGTAAAATTATCGCCGATCCAAATGCGCTGGTTTCGCCGGCCGACGGCGTAGTCCGCGACATCGGGACCGTTGAAGATCACGGAATTGAGCTCTTTGCCGGGCAGAAGCTGACGCGTATCGGCATTTTCCTGTCGGTGCTGGATGTGCATGTGAACCGTGCGCCGTGCGACATGGCCGTGAAATACCGGAAATATAAAGAGGGCAAATTTCTGGATGCCCGCGATAAACGCTGCTCTAAGGAAAACGAATCGCTGGTCATCGCCGGCATGGGCTCGGCAGGCGGGAAACAGTTTCCTGTCGCCATCCGGCAGGTTTCTGGGGCCATTGCCCGCCGGATCGTCTGCGTTCCGCAACCGGGCGCTGTTTTGAAAAAAGGCGAAATTTACGGGATGATCAAGTTTGGCTCACGTACCGAGTTGTATTTTCCCGCCGAAAGCGGCATAACCGTCCGGGTTCAGATCGGCGATAAGGTCCGGTCCGGAACGACCTTGATGGGTTATGTCGAAACCTGATTCCATAGTTATGATGAATGATGAAAATTCAATACCCGGCGAAGCGGAGAAACCGTTCAATCCGATCCCCAGCCTGATCACGCTGTGCAACGCGTTCTGCGGGTTCGCATCGATTGTCTACGCGATCGCCAGCTATGTGCGCGGCGAACCGTTTCCCGAGGCCTGCGTCTGGTTTCTGCTGGGCGCTATGCTGTTTGATACACTCGACGGGCTGGCCGCCCGGCTGCTGAACGCCAAAAGTCTGCACGGAGCCAATCTGGACTCGCTGGCGGATGCCATTTCGTTTGGCGTCGCTCCGGCGGTTACTGTTTTCGTCTTCATAAAACGCAACAGTCCGGACGCCTCCACCGGCGCAACCCTGCTGATCTGGGCCGTTGCCCTGTTTTATCTGAGCTGCACCCTGTGGCGGCTGGCTCGATACAACACGTTGTTGACCACGACCAAAAAAGATGACGGGTGCTTTCTCGGGCTTCCGTCACCGGCCGCCGCCAGTATGATTTACAGCGCCGGACTTCTGCTGCCGCAGCTTAATTTCGGCCCGCATCTGCTTTTCTATTTTTCACTGGGATACGCCTTTCTCACTGGGTTGCTCATGGTCAGCGACGTTCCTTACCCGCATGTACGCCGCTGTGTGTCCGGCGAACCGCGCATCCTCAGCTTTGTTTTTGTCTGCGTTGTAATCGGTTCCATTGCGATGTTCCGTTTAACCGCCATGGTGATCTGGGCCTACATCTATTTTCTGATCGCCCCGCTGGCCGAACTGCTGGTGCGCAAACGGGCCGGACGCCCGATGCGGGCCTTCTTATTCTTTCCGTTCGGCAAAAAGCGGTCGCGGCGGACATAATCCGGACATGAAAGCAGCCGGAACTTCTTTATTCTGTGGAGGACTCCTTCTCTGCCTTACCGGCACAGCCTTCGCTCAGCGCATCACCTTTCACACCATTCCTTCCGAGTGGCGCGTGTACGGCAAGCCGTTTACCAAATCTTCCGTTTTCGAGCCTCAGGAAAATCCCGCGCAACCTGGACAACGCTGGCTGTCGGCAACCTCCGAAAACGCCAGCGCCTCTCTACTGTCGGACTATCCGCTACCCATCGATTTAAAAAAAACTCCGATCATTCGCTGGCGCTGGCGTGCCACCGTCCTTCCGCCGGGAGCCGATGGACGTGACCCCGGTAAAGACGATCAGGTCATTGGTATTTACGTCAGCACCGGAAATAAAATCCGGCAGCAATCCATCGCGTACCGCTGGGAAACAAAAACCCCCGTCGGCGCAGAAGGCACCATACGATACGCCAACCTGTTCGCCGTCAAATGGTACACCCTCCGCAATGAAACCCATGCGGACGGAGAGACCTTTTTTATAGAGGAACGAAATGTCGCCGAGGATTTCAAAAAAACCTTTGGTGCAATTCCCGACCAAATCGGCCTTGGAATTTCCTGTAACAGTCAATATACGGACTCCAAAAGCGCGGCCCAGCTGGATTGGATAGAATTTGTCGCAACACCCACCCAACACACGGAATGATCGAAAGGACGTTATGACCAAGCCCAAAGAAGAAAACCCGATGATCAGCATCATGCTGAACGTTGTAATCCCTGTCGTTATTCTGACCTATCTCAGCAAAGATAAATATCTGGGCCCGATCTGGGGTCTGATTGCCGCACTGATTCTTCCGATCGGCTACGGAATCCATACGCTAATTAAAGAAAAGCGTGCCGATTTTGTCTCCATCATCGGTATCGTCAGCGTCCTGCTGACGGGCGTATTCGGCATTCTGAAACTGCCGCCGCAGTGGATCGCCGTCAAGGAAGCGGCCATTCCACTGATTATTGGACTGGCGATTATCATTTCCCTGAAAACGCCCTACCCGCTCATCAAAAAAATTCTGATGAACGAAAAACTTTTCAATGTGCCGCTGCTGCATGAAAAACTGCGCGAACAGGGCAATGAAGCCAAATTTGAAAAACGGCTGGTCGGTCTGACCTGGGGATTTGCCTCATCGATGTTTCTCTCGTCAGCGCTCAACTACACGCTGGCGAAAATCATCCTGAAAAGTGAGCCGGGTACTGAAGCTTTCGCCGCCGAAATCGGGAAAATGACCGGCCTGAGCTATATCGTTGTGATGCTACCCAGCATGACCGTAATGATTCTGGTGCTGATTGCGCTGATCAAAACGCTCACCCATCTCACCGGCCTGAAGCTCGACGACCTGCTCGCCGAGCATCTACAGGAGCCGAAGAAAGAAGCGGCTCCTAACTCGTAATGAGTAATACGTAATTTGGGAAGCCCCCTCTTAATTACGCAGTACTCGTTACGGATTACGTCAGATAATCAACCCGCTTTGTTTCTTCAGATCGGCAGGTGTAATGATCTTATTAGCCTGCTCGCGCTGGTACTGCTGAGCCTCTTCGATCATTTTGTTCATCGCGTCTTCCATCGCCTGCGGGAATTTCGCAACGGCCTCTTCAAGATTTTTAGCTTCTATCGCACCTTGCAACGGAAGCGGGCCGTGCGGACTCATCAGCTGGGTATGGCCGCTGAAAATCGCCTGACGGGAAGTGTCTTCGGAGCCGTCCGTTTTGACCGGCACCAGCTTGCGGATGCCGCCGGTTTTAAGATCGGTGTAAGACTCTTCACGGTAGAGATTCGCTATGTCCATTTTGACATCGCTCAGTTTTTCAGGTTCGGTGCTCATAGGGGTTCCTTTCTAAATGAGCGGGGATTAAGCCATAGAAGCCCGCACGGGGAAACCCTGTTTTTGGGTTTTATTTCAAAATCCGACAGCTTATGCTCAGCGCACCAAACAAGGAGCTTATCTATGGACAGCAAGCCAGCCGGATTCGTCGGAAAAACAAAGCAGTTTATCGACCACGACCTCTGGGATCTCGAACCGGACGCCCTCACCAAAGCGCGCCGCTGCGGACTGAAGTTCCTGCGCGTTGTTCTACTGGTGCTCAAAGGCTTCAAAGAGGACAAATGCCCGATCCACGCCTCGTCACTGACTTTTACCACCGTCATGGCCATGGTGCCGCTCCTCGTCATCCTCTTCGCCATCGCCAAAGGATTCGGCTTTGAACAGGCCAGCGGAATGCTGCTGGAGAGAACCGCCGATATGCCTGCGGCCTTTCAGGAAGCGGTCAAAACCATTCTTACAACGGTCGGATCGGCCAGCGCCGGCGCGCTCGGTTCAATCGGTGTCGTGTTCTTCCTTTGGGCGGCCATTAAAATGCTCAGCAGCATTGAAGATACCTTCAACATCGTCTGGGGCGTCAAAACCCCGCGCCCGCTGCTCGACAAGGTTCGTAATTACATCGTCATCATGGTTGTTGCACCGATTCTGCTGCTCATCTCCAACGCCGGGATGCCCGTGATTATGGGGTTTGCCGCAAAACTGACCTGGATGGGGCCGCTATTGAGTTTCGCGCTGAGCCTCATACCGGTTGTCATCATGGCGCTCACCTTCACCCTCATCTACATCGTCATGCCCAACACCAAGGTTAAATTTTCTGCGGCCTTCACCGGCGCGTTCGTCAGCGCGGTACTGACCATACTTTTCCAGCTGGCCATCATTAAACTGGGCGTCCTCGCTACGAGCGCCAACAAAACGTACGGAACCCTCGCCGCCATTCCGCTCTTCCTCTCCTGGGTTCAAATCAGCTGGCAGATCATGCTGCTGGGAGCGGAAACCGCCTTCTCCATCCAAAACGCCGGAACCTATGCCCGCGAACGGCTGGCCGTAAACCCCAGCGCCCGGTCGCGCCTCTGCCTCGCCTTTGCCCTCATGAAAAAAATCACCGCCGCTTTCGAATCCGGCACCGGCCCGTTTGATATAGTCGCCTACGGAACAGCCAACCGCGTTCCGGTACGGCTCATCAACGATGTCATCGCTATTCTGGCTAAAACCGGACTCGTCGCCGAAGCCGCCGAACAGCAGGGCTGCTACACCCTGCTCCGCGACCCCGCTGACATTTCCGCCCGCGCCATCGCCGACGCCATCCTCAACGAAGGCGCCGACCCGAACGAACTCGGCATGAAAGACGATTTTCCGATGTTCGGAAAAATCACGGACGAAAGTTTCCAGACGTTGGAAAAACAGCTCCTCAAGAGCTTTTGAGAATTTGAACTCACACGAAGGCACGAAGGCACGAAGGCACAAAGGCACAAAGGCACAAAGAAATGACAGAAAACGAAATCGGCACGATTGTTGTAGACTGCGCGATCAAGTTACACATGAGTTGGGGCCCGGACTATTAGAGTCTGTTTATGAGGTGCTCTTAACGGGCAACTCGACTGATTTAAAAGATCCTCTGTGCCTTGGCGTCTCCGTGTGAGTAAACCTCTTTTAAAGGCCATGCCGTATCACCGCTCTGGAGTGCGCTGGCTCGACAGCGCTTTCACCTTCGAAGCCTTGAAAAAGCAAATATCGCATGTATCGTGCGAATTTTACTTGTTTGAATATCGCCATCCCGGAGTCGGCGCCGCCTTTGAAGGATTTATTGCCGAGGAAATCCGGATGCTGACTGAAAAAATTATTCAGCTTCCATCCGGATGTCTTTAAGGTTGCCGCTTCCTTTGGTCATTGCATGATACCAAGCGCGGGAGATGTTCGGTATTTATTGCAAAGTAGAGCAAGCGTCCCGCTTGCACCGTAATAGCCGCTGTTCACATCACCAGTGGTCAGCCAGTTGCAGTATTTCATCGCTTCGTAAAGCGAAACGTCCGTAGCCGGAGCGGCGGTGCCCACGGTGCGAGTGCCGT
>JBILEA010000196.1:0-5411 GCA_044352355.1 Pontiellaceae bacterium
GAGCGGAAACGGCGTCCGCGCCGCCGCTTTTGTTCGCGCTGGTCAGAGCAATCGGACGGCCGAAGGCACGGGCCAGCGCCAGCGGTACTTCGTGATTTGGAACGCGGAAGCCGGTCGGGCCGTCCGGCGTATCGAGTACCAGTGTCAGTGGACCGGGCCAGTATTTTTTGGCCAGCGCCAAGCCGTGCGCACCGAAATCAGCGCCGAGCGCTTCGACCTGCTCAAACGAAGCGGCCAATCGCGCGATCGGTTTGCCGCGGTCACGTTCCTTAGCGGCGTAAAGTTTTTCGAGATGTGCCGGGTTGCAGGCGATGCCGTACACCGTTTCCGTCGGTACCACCACCAGTTCGCCTGCCTCTAAAAGCGCACAGGCCCGGCGGATGAGTTCCGGCTCGGGCCGCTCGGGATTTATTGGAACAAGTTTGTTCATAAGGTAGAGCAAGCGTCCCGCTTGCTTTCTTCCTCTGGCGGAAACGACCGGGACGGTCGTTCTACTTTCCAATTTGCTTCTGCAGGTCGTCGTTGGACTTCAGCACCTCTTTGCGCATTTTAGCTTTGTAGGCCACGAGCTTCCGTTTCAGCCCGGTATCAGAGAGCGCCAGCATTTGTACGGCGAGGATGGCGGCATTGATCGCGCCCGGTTTGCCGATCGCGACGGTAGCGACCGGAACGCCCTTCGGCATTTGTACGGTCGAAAGCAGCGAATCCAGTCCGTCGAGCGCCCAGCCCGGCATCGGAATTCCGATCACAGGCAGAATGGTGTGCCCGGCGAGCACTCCGGCGAGGTGTGCCGCGCCGCCGGCCGCACCGATGATGACTTTAAATCCGTTTTTGACCGCGTTTTCGGCGAACTCGCACGCTTCGTGCGGTGTGCGGTGGGCCGACATGACTTTCACTTCGGCTTTGATACCGAATTCTTCCAAGGTTTGGAAACAGCACTCGACCGTTTTCCAGTCACTGGAACTTCCCATTACGATAGCAACCTGCGGTTTAGTCATAATTTTCTCCTGTTCGTTTGAATTAAATCTTAAAAATCGGGTAATTGTAAGTCGTTGTACTCCAATATCTTTGCTCATCTAGGCGGCTAGACAACCTAGTAAAATATTTGTTTACACGAATAGTCCTAACCAGTTGGAATCCAATATGTTGAGCGACCATTCCCTTTTTTTGATATTTCCCCGTCTTTTTTTAGTTCCTGAATGATTCCTTTGATTTGGTCGTCTGAAAGATTCGGAAGAACCAGCTTTCCTCCGCCCTCGTTGGCCAGAGCCACAGCATACTGTACAAGCCGATCAAGAGAGAAGCTGTCCCGAGCCGCTTTAAACTCAAGATGCTCATTTTCGCGCCTGGTCAGCCACGACTCGAATTCTGCTGTGGAGGTTGCGGACAGATTACATCCTCTTCAATTCACGGTGTGCAATGTCTTTACGGCAAAAAGCGCCGTTCCACGAGATTTTTTTCACGGCGGCGTAGGCGTTGTCCACGGCGGCGCGCAGATCTTTTCCGATGCCGGTAACGCCGAGTACGCGGCCTCCGGCGGTGACGACCTTGCCATCCTTGAGCGCGGTACCGGCGTGGAAGACAACGGCATGTTCCGCCGCCGCGTCGAGGCCGGAAATCTCGTCGCCTTTTTTATAGTCGCCGGGATAGCCGCCCGCCGCCATCACGACGCAGACGGACTGCTCTTTTTTCCACGAAATCAAATCTTCGGAAAGCGTGCCGTCGATACAGGCTTCGAGCGCGGGAATGATATCGCCGTTCCAGCGGGCGAGAACCGCCTGCGTTTCGGGATCGCCGAAGCGGCAGTTGAACTCGACCACGCTCGGCTGGCCGTTATCAATCATCAGCCCGGCATAGAGCACGCCTTTGTAGGTAATGCCGCGTTTTTTCAGTTCGGCGAGCGTGCGGCCGTAGACTTCGGTGCGGACGATCTCGAGCACGGCGTCGGTGGCGACCGGCGCGGGGGAGTAGGCTCCCATGCCGCCGGTGTTTGGACCGAGATCGCCATCGAACACCCGCTTATGATCCTGCGATGAAGCGAGCATCACGACGTGCTCACCGTCGATCAGCGCGAGAATGGACGCTTCTTCGCCGACCAGAAAATCTTCGATCACAACGCGGCTGCCGGCATCGCCGAACGCTCCGCCGAGCGCATCTTTGATGGCCTCTTCGGCCTGTTCGACCGTTTCGGCAACGGTTACGCCTTTACCGGCGGCGAGGCCGTCGGCCTTGATGACAATCGGTGCGCCGCGCTGGCGGACATAAGCACAGGCTTTGTCTGCGTCGGTGAAAACGGCGCAGGCGGCGGTCGGAACTCCGGCGGCCTGCATAATTTCCTTGGCGAACTTTTTGCTGCCTTCGAGTTCGGCGGCGGCTTTGCGCGGACCGAAAACACGGAAGCCGGCGGTTTCGAGTGCGTCGGCTAGACCGGCGCAGAGCGGCGCTTCGGGGCCGATCACAGTCAGATCGGGCTGATTGGTTTTGGCCCAGGCCACGATTCCGGTGACGTCGGTGGCGGAAAGGGCGAGGTTGGTGCCGAGCTGGGCGGTACCGGCATTGCCGGGCGCGCAAAAAAGCTCCGGCTTTCGCGAATCATTCTTCAGTTTCCAGCAGAGCGCGTGTTCCCGTCCGCCGTTTCCAATCACCAATACCTTCATGAGAGCAGCCCTTTCGTTGCGAGGGGCCTAGTTAGCCTGAAAAACTGATTTTGGACAAGCTTGAGCCTGCGTGCTTGATCATTTTTTAAATTGCCGCCCGGTATGTGAATGGAAGAGACTCCTCGCCATGAGTCAGGAACTTCAGCCCGATCGCGAGGCATTTATCAAGTTGGCAAAGGCTGTGATGCCGTTTGGCAAATATGCCGGGCGGCGGTTAGTTGACTTGCCGGAACCGTACGTTGTTTGGTTTAAGCAGAAAGGCTTTCCGCAGGGCGAGTTGGGGCAAATGCTCGAAACGGTTTACACCATCAAAGCCAACGGACTGGAATATCTCTTTCATCCCGGGGCGCAGAATCCCGAGCAGAAATAGATAAGTGCTTGCCTCAAAACAGGGAGCAGACTATCTTCCTGCCTCTTTCGGGCCCGTAGCTCAGTTGGTCAGAGCAGGAGACTCATAATCTCTTGGTCCTCGGTTCAAGTCCGAGCGGGCCCACCCATTTTTCCGCAGGATGAAATGGAGCGGGTGACCTGAGGCGATTTCGCCGAAAGTGCCTGCGGTATTTTCCGCAGGATCACGGAACCGAAACCTGCGGAATGAAATGGAGCGGGTGAAGGGAATCGAACCCTCACAGCCAGCTTGGAAGTTCTTCTCCAAGTCTTTTAATCACGTTCAGGGAGTTGCATCCCGTTTCTTTATCTCTCTGACTGTGAACAGGATAACAGATTTATTTTCTGGATCAAGGGAAATTGAAACAGTTCAGAACAGGATGCTTTTTGATGCCCCAATCCCGAAGTTTTCCCCGAAGTTTTCAGGACGTTTCACACCCCATTTTCTGATCCTTGCGATAAGATTCACGCGGGAGATGACGTATGAAAACAACCACAGTTGAAGTGACGAGAGAGAATCTTTATGCAGAGGTGTGGGCCACGCCCATGATCAAGCTGGCAAAAAAATACAGCCTGTCGGATGTGGGGCTACGCAAAGTGTGTAAACGAAACCATATCCCGACACCACCCGCCGGATACTGGGCCAAGCTGGTCAACGGCAAGAAGGTGAAGCAACCGGCTTTGCCGGCAATGGAAGAGGCCCCGCCGATCATTTTTCAAGTGCCGGCATCGAATGGTCTTGGACTTGAGGATCCGGCGCTGGCCGCTGAGACCGAAAAGCTGCTCGCATTTGAAGAACGGGAAGAAAACCGGATCATCGTGTCCGAAGAAACAGGCAGACTTCACCCATTCACTAAAGCAATCCAAACAGGCGAAAAGCTGGAAAACTATCGGACGATCCTTCGGATCGACGTAAGCAAACCGCTGATTACTCGCGCGTTCCGGGCGGCCGATGCGCTGGTCCGAGCGCTGGATGCCCGCGGGTATCTGACGAATGGGATCTTCGAACAAGACATATCGCTCAGTATCAGCGAAATATGCAACATTGTTCCGACTGAGCGCACCCGGGAACACATGGCAAAATACGGGACAACCCGCGGAGGGCCATGGCATGCGTATGATCACATTCCAACCGGTCGCCTGAAGCTTCACTTTTCTTCCACCCGCGATTACTTAAGGTCGGACCTCCGCCACAACTGGGCCGATGGGAAAACTCAACGGGTTGAGGATTTCCTGAATGATCTGATTTGCTGCCTGATTATCCAAGCCGCTTCACAGCAGGACAGTATCTTAACGCGGGCAAGACAGGAAAAAGAGCGGCTTGAACGGGAACGTCGGGAAAGAGAAGAAGCTGAGCGAATCCGCAAAGAACGGGAACGCCGGGCCGAACAAATCCGGAAAGCACGCGAGCTTCGGGACAACCTGATCTCCGAGGCTAAAGACTGGCAAAACGCAGACCTGATCCGGCGCTATATCACTGCCTATGAGGAAAAGTTCGGGGCAACCGAACGAACGAAGTGGGCAAGGAAAGAGGCAGATCGTATTGACCCTATGATGAAAGGCGACAAAGGGTAACGCACGTTTCAGACCGTTTCAATTTCCCTGTAAATATCAGGAAAAACCGGCGCGCGCAGCGCGCGGGGCCCCATTTTATAGGGGGGCCTCGTTTTAACCTGAATGGCATCTGGCGCCGAGTGCCAGTTTCAGGAGATTGCTAAAGGCAATGAAAAGCAGGCAGACCGACACGAAGCCTGTTTCAGGAGGTTTCAATTTCCCTGTAAATATCAGGAAAAAGCAGGGGCTAGAATTGTTTCAGGGTATTGCTGGAACAATGAAAAACAGGGGCGCGTAGCGCACGGGGCCCCATTTTATTGGGGGGCCGCGCAGCGGGGGCCCCATTTCCAAGGGTTGGAAAAATTCCGCACGGAGTTCCAGAGGTTGGAAGAAAAAGTTCCAAAGCTTGGAAATTTGGCCGCGCCGAGGCGGTATAGCGGAACGCTGTAACGCCGAGGGGCGGAATCGCCGAAGGCGAAACCGAATGCCAAGCATACCGCGCCCCCGGCAAGGGAGCCGTATCCGGCGAAGACGCGTAGCGGCAACTTCCGCAGGCGGCGCGTTGAGGTAGCGCCGGCAAGGAATCAGATGTTCGCGGGAACGGAAGAGCTGGGCCCAGAGAAAACCCTTGTCCGGTATTCCGGGCTCGGGTTTTCGTCGGGCTCGGCTCTGAAGTGACCCCCCACGTACATGTGATTGGCTAACACTCGGGGCTGGCGTGGTTTGTGCCGCGACGAAGGAGCAGCAGAAACCATGACAGCCATGGGGAAAAGGGGTGAGGCGTATCCGCCGAGGGGAAAGCGGGCCTGCCAA
>JBILEA010000197.1:0-5407 GCA_044352355.1 Pontiellaceae bacterium
GACCCTTTGGTTGGGCTGGACGGAAGCCTTTCTGGATGAGCGGGCGTTGTGGATCTCGGCTTTTCCGGATGAACTGCAAGAGGCGACCCTTGCGAGTTGCACGCAGGCGAACCAGTGGATAAAAACGCTTTGTGAACACAAAGGACTTTCGGGTGGCTAATGTCTAAACACACACAACTGATTTGGCGGTGCCGCGGGCGGGAGATCGTCTGCGGGCAGAAGACGCTGATTATGGGGATTCTGAACGCAACGCCGGATTCGTTTTCGGACGGCGGGAAGTTCCAAACCTTGGAATTGGCGGTGGCGCGCGGACTGCAAATGGCGGCGGAAGGGGCGGATATTATCGATATCGGCGGCGAATCGACCCGGCCCGGAGCACAGCCGGTTTCTGCGGAAGAGGAGATTCGGCGAACGATCCCCCTTATTGCAGAACTTCAAAAGCAGCCTCGCTGCCTGATTTCGATTGATACGCGCAAGGCCGACGTTGCCCGCGCGGCGGTGGCCGCCGGTGCGGATATTATCAACGATGTTTCAGCGCTGGCTGACCCCGGCATGGCGGCGGTGGCGGCTGAAACCGGCGCGGGGCTGGTGCTGATGCATATGATGGGAACGCCCGAAACGATGCAGAATCATCCGCAGTACGCCGATGTGGTTTCCGATGTCCGGAATTTTCTGGAGGAGCGCATAGCCTTCGCGGTGGCGCGCGGTATTGCGCTGGAACAGATTACACTCGATCCGGGAATCGGTTTCGGCAAAACAGATGAACATAATCTGGCTTTGCTGAAGGGAATTCCAGTGCTGACGGCTTTGGGCCGCCCGGTGTTGATCGGTGCAAGCCGTAAAGGTTTTATTGGACGAATGCTCGGCGGCCGGCCGGATGAGCGACTGGCCGGGTCGCTGGCCGTGGCCGGCTTTTCGATTCTGCGCGGCGCACATATTTTGCGGGTGCATGATGTAAAGGAATCTTGCGATGCCGCAAGGCTTGTGGATAAACTGCGCCCTCAAGGAACGTATAATGAGTTGGCTCCACAGCATTGAATATCCCGGCATAACCGGCATGGTCGAGATTCTGATTCTCGCGGTCGTTTTCTATTTTCTGGTTAAATTTTTTCGCGGTACACGCGGCGCAGCAATCCTGACCGGTCTGGCGATTGTTTTTACTTTTTTGATCATGATTACCAAGTTCACAAACCTGTTAATCATCAACTGGTTGCTGCAAAAAATAATGGTCTATCTGGCTCTCGCTCTGATTGTGATTTTCCAGCCGGAAATCCGGCGTGCGCTGGCGCGGCTCGGCAGGCAGGGTAATTTTTTAGCGGGCAAGGCGCATCGTTCGCCAGCCGATCCGATCGTTGACGCCGTGCTGCTGCTGGCGTCCCGAAAAACCGGCGCACTGATTGCCATGGAATGCGAAATGGAAACGCGCGGGATTCAGGATACCGGAACAGCGATGAACAGCGAGATAAGCGCCGAACTGCTGGCCTCCATTTTCCACCCCGGTGCACCGCTTCATGATGGCGGCGTCATCATCAGCGAAGATCGTATTGCCGCAGCCGGTTGCGTCTTCCCGCTGACACAAACCGATAATCTGACCAGTGATCTCGGCACACGCCACCGCGCAGCGATCGGGCTGACGGAAGAAACGGACACGCTGGTGGTGGTGGTATCGGAGGAGACCGGTATTATTTCGGTTGCTTATAATGGCCGCCTCAAACGTAATTTTGACGAGCCCCGCCTGCGATACGTTCTCAATTCGTTCCTAAGTCGTGAACCCAGAGGTCTTCGACAGATGGCCCGCCGTCGTACCGGCGAAAATTCCGAGATTAAACGCTTTATTTTTGAGGAGCCATCGAATGATTAAGTGGCACTTCAAAAAACCGGACCAGCCGTTGAGCCTGTTGCGCGCCTGGCAGGCGATCCGTCGCAATTGGACGATGAAGCTATTCTGCCTCGTGCTGGCCTTCGCAATCTGGCAAGTGATTCGCGAAAATATCAGCTTCGAAGTCATGGTGTCAGATATTCCGGTAACCGTCACCGCGGGCGACGGTCTCGCCGTTTTTGACCGGTCAACCGATACCGTCAATATCCGTTTCCGCGGCTCGCGCGAAGACATTCGCTTTATCAGTAACGATCAAGTGGAGGTTAAGATTGATTGTTCGGAACATCCCAGGCGGTTGCGCCAAACCATTAAATTTTCTCCGCGGTATGTCAAAGCGCCATCGCGCGCCCACGCCGTGCAATTCGATCCGGCAGAAATAACGGTGACGATTGACCGCGAAGTGGAGCGCGTGCTGCCGGTGAAGGTTGTACTAGAGGGGGAACCGCCTGAAGGCATTCAGATGGAGCAGAACAGTTGCACTCCCGCAACGGTAAAAGTGCGCGGCGCGGCGCGGCTGTTGAGTGAACTGGAACAGGTGCGCACCCTGCCGGTCAGTCTCGACGGGCGCTATAACTCGTTCAAAACCCATGCAGCGCTTGCATCGGCCGGTCAGCCGTGGACTGTTTTACCTGAGCGGGTCATGGCGGAGGTGACCTTGGTGGAGCGCGTGGCGACAAAGCGAATTGAAAATAGCTATGTACGTCCGTTGCTAGCCTCTGACGATACACGCGTGGTCAAAATCCGTCCGGAAAAAGTGACGGTAACCGTCCGTGGCAGTCCGCAGCGAGTCGCTGATTTAAATGCGCGGGATGTGTACACGTATATCGATTGCACGGGGCTGACCGAACCGGCAGATTATGAAGTTTCTGTGCGTGCCGATTTGCCGACCGGGCTGCAAGTCGAAAAAATTGAACCTGCCGCGGTGCAAGTGTCCGTCAAAAAAATGTGAACATCTTATGAAATACTTTCTGTCCATTTTAATGATCCTGTTGCTGGCTTCAACCGCATTAGCGCAAACTGAACTGCAAGGTCCTTCTAAACTGAATATCCGCACGTACGAGAAATCCACAAATACAGGACCCGCGGTAGAATCCGCCGCGCCAACGCTTCCACAAGGCCCTTCGCCGTTAATCACCGGCGGTTATGGAGAAGCCCCTGCCGCCGAACCAAAAAGCGGACTTATGGCGCCAGCCTCGCCACAAGACCCTATACCGCTAGTAACCGGCGGATTCAAGGCGCCGACCCCGGCGCTGACTCCCGTGCCCGCACAAGATGCCGCGATAGAACAAGCCCGGCTGGCAAAAGTCTCTTTTTTAATGGATACCGGCGTGCAATATGCCAATGAGGGGGAATATAAAGAAGCCGAACAGGCTTATCTGCGTGCACTGCAGGCTGATCCCGGCAATCCGGATCTTTTTTTCCGCCTGAGTACACTGTATATCCAGATGGAACGTTTTGAAGATGCCGCCATACTCTTAAACAAGCTGGTAGATGCGTTTCCAGAAAACCCGATGCTCCAGAACAATCTGTCCTGGATTTATGCCACCGGCGGAAAAATGAAAAACAGCAAGCTGGCCCTGCGCCACGCTCGCGAAGCCATTTTGATCACGCCGTTTGCCGCCTCCCTCTGGAATACCTTGGCAGAAGCCTATTATGTTTCGGGCCTTTACAATCAAGCGCTACGCTCCTCCGAATTCGCTATCGAATTGCTGCGCTCGCAACAACAAAAACCCTCAGACGAAGAGCTCCGCTCTTTCGAGCTTCAACATATGAAAATCCAGCGCGCCGCGGAATCGTATAAAACGTTCATGGGCCTCGATGACAAAAAATAACTATTCCCAAATGCTGGATCTAAATGGCTGCGAATAGTCATTCACAAAAGGATCCGGACGATTGATCGGTGATGATTTTTTGATCGTCTCCAAAGGAGTCAATGGTACGGTTTTAGGAACATCCCGCCGGGGAGTAAAAACAGAACCCACCGGGGACGACCGCGAAGGCACTCCGAGACTCGGGTTAATGGTAGAACTTCTGGTGGACTTGAGAGGATCTTTATCTAACACCGAAGAAATTCGAGCGGCTTCCGGTGAAAAAAGCGCAGGTGCAACCGATTTTTCTTTTTTGGGGGTCAATCGAATGGCGCCCAGCGGATCAGGCGTCCCGCTCTTCGGAACCATATACAAAGGGGCATTAGGGTCTGGTTTCTCCTTCTCCCTGCTGCCAAAAAGTTTGGGCGGCGCGAGCTGGTATTGTTTTAATCGCTCTTGTTCAGGCGAATTGCCTTGCTGGTTTATTTTTTCGCGCAAAAGTTTATCCGCCTTTGCCGCGTCTTGCTTAACCGCTTCATTAACTTTCCGCTCTTTCTGCCGCTCTAACTCCTGAAGAAGCCAGGCATTTTCATCCTCATTGGTCTGTGTCATTGATGCGTCTTTATCCAGCATGGCCGAGGTCAGCCAGTTTTTATCCTCCACAGGCCGGGGCGCGGGCGTTACCGCACGGGGCATCAGAGCTAATCCCGCAGGTTTAGCATCTCTTTCGGCATCCATCTCCCTCAACTTTTTATCTAACTCCTTTTCCTCTTCCGTTGGTGTGCGGGGAACAGTCAGCTTCTGATCCGTAAGCAAAGCGCTGTCTGAATAAACACGCCGTTGCGCCTTTTTTTTCTGCGCTTCAATCGCCGCATCCAAATCTTCAGAAAAAGAGGATGTCGCACCGACAGTCATTACCGTCAGCAAAACAACCAATCTATGGGGAAAAGTGCTCATGCTCTTCGCAACATACGCCTCCACCTATACCCCGTCAATCATAGCATTAGACGCTGCCGATTGCTATTCGTTCAACTTGTTGATACCGTCCTGTGATGCGCAAAACCTTACACATAATCATTTTAACTCTTTGTGCCGCTGCGGCTTCCTTGCTGGCCGCCGTATCTGAATTCCGCCTGGACCAGAATCGCCTCTGGCTCACTGTTCAAGACCTGCCGCTCGCACAACTCCTCGAATATTTTGCCGACGCCGACATCGATGTACAAATTGATCCTGCCGCTAAAAAAATCATCACAGGCTCTTTTAACGATGCCGACATGGAGCAGGCTCTCGACAAACTGCTTTCTCCCTACAGCTATCTGCTGGACTGGCAACGTGAATCCGGACCACTCGGCGACCGCATCCGCCTGACCGGTATTCGCGTATTCCGTGACGGCTACGCCTCCACTGTACAGCCGCTCCGTAACATACGCCGGATTGAAACCTCTTTCGACGGACGTTCCCGCTTCCTGGCTCGCGAAATTTTAATCGGTTTCAAATCTGCCGCGTCTGCCGAAACGCTACGGGCCTTTCTTGCCCGCACAGGCGGCACCGTCATCGCCGTCAACGCCGAGCTGGGCATTTACCGCATTCTTCTACCCGAAGGGACCAATATCCTCGACCTGGTTGCACAACTAGGCAACGAACCGCTCATTGCTTCTGCTGAACCAAATTATATGTACGATATCCCTGGCATGAAAAAACCGGTGACCCGAATTGCTTC
>JBILEA010000198.1:0-5401 GCA_044352355.1 Pontiellaceae bacterium
GAATTGGATGCCCTGTAGAAAATTCATAATCCGTCTAACCGCGAATGGACGCTAATCAACGCGAATTCCTTTTCACAACCGTTCATTTCATTCGGGTGAAAAAATCATTGTATGCCCGGCGGATTCCTTCACGAAGATCCACCTGCGGTTTCCAGCCAGACAAAAGTTGACAGTTGTCAGTTGGCAGTTGTCAGGGGTTATTTAAGGCGAGTCAAAAAATCCTGGTACGCGAGCGCAATTCCCTCGGGCAAGCCTATGCGGGGAACCCAACCCAAGGCACGAACTCGCGTTGAATCCATTAACTTACGTGGGGTTCCGTCGGGCTTGGAGACATCCCACGCGATTTCACCTTTAAAGCCGATAACCTCTTTGACGGTTTCTGCAATTTCCCGAATGGTTGCTTCTTTGCCGGAGCCAACATTGATATGCGATTGAACGGTGCCGGATTCGTCGGTGAAGGCCATATCTTGGTAGTTGACCTTTTCGACGAGGAAAACACAGGCCTCAGCGAGGTCGTCGCTGTAGAGGAACTCCCTCTTTGGGGTGCCCGAACCCCAAAGGGCGAGACGAACGCCTTGCTCAGAAGTCAGAGGACGGGGGACAGAGGACAGAGGACGGGGGTCAGAGATCAGCGAGATGCCACTGCCACCGAGCCATTCCAGAATTTCCTCTTCTGACTTCTGACCTTTGACTTCTGACCTCTGCTCATGCGCGCTGATGCGTGAAAGTTCTTCGAACTTTCCGCATTCAAGCGCATGAGCCAGGTGCATCTTGCGAATCATGGCCGGAAGGACGTGCGAGTTTTCGGGGTGATAGTTATCGCCGGGGCCGTACATATTGGTGGGCATGGCGGAGATAAAATTGGTGCCGTACTGCCGGTTATAGGCATCGCACAGCCGGATGCCGGCAATTTTGGCAATGGCATAGGGCTCATTGGTTGTTTCGAGCGGATCGGTCAGCAAGGCCTCTTCTTTGATCGGCTGCGGGGCCAATTTGGGATAGATGCAACTTGATCCGAGGAAGAGCAACTTTTTTACGCCATGCCGGTATGCCGCGTGAATGACGTTCAGCTCGATCATGAGATTTTCGTAGATGAACTGTCCGCGATAGGTGTTATTCGCATGAATGCCACCGACTTTTGCCGCGACCAGTACCACGTATTCCGGTTTTTCTTTAGCAAAGAACTCTTCAACCGCGGCCTGATTCATCAGATCCAGTTCGTCGATTGAGCGTCCGAGCAGACTGGTATAGCCGTGGCGCTGAAATGCCCGCCAGATTCCGCCGCCGACGAGGCCGAGGTGGCCGGCGATGTACACTTTCGCGTCCCGCGGAAGTGAGGTTGTTAGTTGCTGGTTGTCAGTTGTCATGGGTATTAAAGAGTTGATGGGTTGTTTGTTGTCAGGGGTGAAAGAGTTGATGGTTGTTTAGTTGTCAAGTTGTTGAGGGACTCCGGACTGGGCACATTTTTGAAGATATGCGATGTACCCATTGAGCACTTTCCACGCTTCTTCGAGTAGTTTTCTCAACTCAGAATAATCCTGTTCTATCAAATATTCTTCGTCCAATGCTGTATTCAAGTGATCCAGAGTTTCAGTTAATGAACCACGGGCGGTTCTGCAAAATTGCAGGTTTTCCTGATGATGATGCCGTCCATATCCTTCAGAAATATTGGCTGTAACAGAGCGGGAAGAACGGATGATTTGATCTTTGAGTCTGTATTCTTCTTCGCGCGGAAGCGTTTTGCAAAATTTTGAGACGGCTTTCCGAAGTTCTCTCGCCAATTTGTAGCACTCAAGCTCTTCAAATGTCTTCATCGCATTATCTCCGATAATGGGGAAATGAGTTGTTACGTTGTCAGCTGTTAAGGTGCCACCTCAACCCAAGCAACCAACAACAATCAACCCGACAACCTCGCCCCTGCGGTTTCGCCGCCCCCAACAACCAACAACAATCAACTTAACAACTAATCTCAAAATCCTTTTGAATACGGCGCGCCGTCGAGGATTTTGAGATCGCCTTCGGTCATGATTTTGACGAGTTCTTCAAATTTCACCTGCGGCTCCCAGCCGAGCTGGCGTTTGGCTTTGGCCGGATTGCCGAGCAGCTGTTCGACTTCGGCAGGACGGTAATAGCGTTCGTCCATGCGGACGATGATGTCGCCGGTGGCCTTGTTTTTCCCAACTTCTTTGACGCCCTCCCCTTCCCATGCAATTTGAATCCCGACGTGACCGAATGATTTCTCGATGAATTCGCGGACGGTATGCATTTCGTTGGTGGCGACAACGTAATCGTCGGGCGTATCCTGCTGGAGCATCATCCACATCATTTCGACGTAATCGGGTGCATAACCCCAGTCGCGCAGGGCGTTGATGTTGCCCATATAAAGACACTTTTGCAGTCCGCGTGAAATACGGGCGACCGCCATGGTGATCTTGCGGGTCACGAAGGTTTCACCGCGACGGGGCGATTCGTGGTTGAAAAGAATGCCGTTACTGGCGTGCAGGCCGTACGCTTCGCGATAGTTTTTCACGATCCAAAAGCCGTACTGCTTGGCCACCGCATAGGGTGAGCGAGGATAGAACGGCGTGGTTTCGGTCTGAGGGACTTCCATCACCTGCCCGTAAAGTTCGGAGGTGGACGCCTGATAGAAGCGGCAGTTGACGCCGGTTTCGCGAATACCATCCAGCAGGCGAAGTGTTCCAATACCATCCACTTCGGCGGTATATTCCGGAACTTCAAATGAGACCTGCACATGCGACTGGGCGCCGAGATTATAAATTTCACACGGATGGATTTTTTCGATCAGCCGGTTCAGGTTGCTGGAGTCGGTCAAATCGCCGTAATGCAGAAACATCTTCACGCCGGTTTCGTGGCGATCTTTGTACAGATGGTCGATCCGGTCGGTGTTGAATGAACTGGCACGGCGAATGATGCCGTGAACTTCGTAACCTTTATCGAGCAAAAGCTCAGCGAGATACGACCCGTCCTGTCCGGTGATTCCGGTAATCAATGCTTTTTTCATACGAACTCCGATCTTGTAAAAACGGGCGGTGCCCGTTTTTAATTATTTTTCACCTTGTACGAAACCCCGGTTTCTTGAACCAGATTCCTGATTTTTTCTGCAGTTGGATCTCCGATCCCTTCTACTTCCGATAATTCATTTTCGGTGGCGGACATAACCGCTTCGATGCCGCCAAAATGTTCGAGAAGCGCCTCGGCTCTCTTCTTGCCAATGCCTGGAAGACTCTGAAGAACATAGAGCTGGCGGGCTTTTTTACCTTTAGGCCGGTATCCGGCCCGCTGCACACCGCCTTCTGCAAACCGCACGCCCTGCTCCACCGTATAGCGTATTAATCGAACCGTTTCTTCAGGTTCCAATGAGCGCAAAACCGGCAGCCCGAAAAAAATACTCAATGTAATCAGGGCGCCCTGCACGGCTTCACGCCGCACTCCGCATTCTTTTATATCACTCGAACGGCCTTCTAAAATGACCACCGGATGCTGCTCACTCTGAAGCAGGCGCAATCCCTGCTTAAACAGCCGTCCATCCACGAGTGACCTGCACAGATCCGGGATCGTCTTGCGCTCAAAAACCCATTGGCCGTCGACTAAAAAATCGCCGCAAGTCAGTTGTTCCGTAGAAACAATATCATGATCCGCAAAAAGGGTTCGGAAGAGTTCCGGTTCGCGGTGATCAATAACAACCTTCATTAAAAATTTTCGCAGAAAAACTTTACCAAACCACGCGCACATCGGGGTAGCGGGCAATGGTTTTATCTTTTGAAACAAGAATCATGCCGCGCTCCAGTGCTTCGGCAATCAGGATGCGGTCGAACGGGTCATTATGAATATCCGGCAATCGAAACGCTGCCAGACAAACACGTGCGTATCCAGTAGAATCACCGCAGCACCTCCGGCCAGTCTGCATCACTCAGCCCGGCGGTCGGGTCGCCTATAAACCGTGCACCGCCAAGTTCCGGGTCGGCGCTCAACGGATCCCGCGCCTGCCGGTGAAGAACCAGATCAACGATTGGCTTGCCGTTCCGGCAAATCACATACGGCTCTCCGGTCTCCTCCACTTTGGCGATCAGCTTGGACAGCTGCGACTTCGCCTCGTAAATGTTCGCTTCGTTTTTCATATCGAAAAATATTCCTTGTACCACTTCACAAAGGCCGGAATGCCTTCCGAAACCGGCGTCTGAGGAGTATAGCCCAGTTTTTTCCGGGCTTTGGAAATATCCGCAAACGTGACCGGTACATCGCCGGGCTGCATCGGCAACATTTCCATCTTCGGTTCGACTCCCAGCTCGAAAGCCAGTGTTTTAATAAAATCCATCAGATTTTCGGGTTTGCTATTGCCAAGGTTGAAGATTTCATATGGATCCAGCCCGTCGGCAAATAACGCCGCCTTCACGCCGGCAACAATGTCGGTAATATACGTGAAATCGCGTTCCATCTTGCCGTGGTTGAAAACCTGAAGCGGCTTATTTTGAAGCATGGCCTCCGTAAACGTCCAATAGGCCATATCCGGGCGGCCCCACGGGCCGTACACGGTGAAAAAGCGCAGGCCGACCGTCTGCAAACCGTACAAATGAGTATAAGTGTGACTCATCAGCTCGTCGGCCTTTTTGGTAGCGGCGTAGAGACTGATCGGACTGTCCACCGGATCCGATTCACTGAACGGAACTTTTTTATTTCCGCCGTACACACTGGAGCTGGAAGCATAAACCAATCGCGGGGTTTTTGCATGACGGCAGGCTTCCAGAATATTCAAGTGACCTTCCAGATTGGACTTCTGGTAGGCCGCAGGATTCTGCAAGGAGTAACGCACTCCGGCCTGAGCGGCCAAATGACAAACCCTGTCGGGTTTGTGTTGTTGGAAGTTGGACGTGAGAAGGTTGTAGTCTGTCAGATCCCCTTTGATGCCGGTGTAGCCTTTGAGCCCTTCCAGCCGTGCGTGGCGATCCAATTTCAGCTGCACGCCATAGTAGTCGTTGAAGTTATCAAGGCCTATAACTTCGTGACCGTCATCCAGCAACGAATGCGCCAGATGTGATCCGATGAATCCGGCTGTTCCGGTTACTAGTATTTTCATAGATACTCCGTTGTCTGCCTTCGGCAGATCCGCCTTTGGCGGAAAACGCGGCAGAGCCGCTCGTTAAAGTCGAAAGTCGAACATTTCTCCCTTACTCCACTACTCCCACACACACCCACACTCTCTTCTCTCTGGGGAGTCAAAGGTCGTCCGCCTCCGGCGGATCTGCCGCAGGCAGAAAGGTCTGAAGGTCAAAAGTCGTCCGCCTCCGGCGGATCTGCCGCAGGCAGAAAAATCAGTCTGACGCCTGTGATTCCTGACGCCTGTCCCCTGATCCCTGACCTCCGACCGCTGATCTCTGACCTC
>JBILEA010000200.1:0-5347 GCA_044352355.1 Pontiellaceae bacterium
CGCAAAAGATAGTCAGCCGCCATCTGACCGCCATGTTCATCCGCAGTTCCGACAAAATCATACTTGCGCGGAGAAGTCAGCGCATAATCCACGCTGACCACCGGCATATGATACTGTTCAACGGCCACCGCGATCTCTTTGCACTCGTCCGGGTTCGGATTGGGACGGAGAATCAGCCCCTCCACGCGCCGGGCAGAGAGCATTTTAACCAGAGCCTCATCGTGAGCATCGCGACTGTGCAGCAAAAGAATCGGCAGATAGCCGCGCTTCATCAGCTCATCATGGGCCCCCGAAAAAATATCCTTTGTAAAACTGTCAGTAAATGCGTCAATCACCAATCCGACCGACCAGGTTTTACCACCCTGCATCACTTTGGCGAAAAGATTCTGCACATATCCCAGCTCTGCCGCCACTTTTTCAATTTTCCGGACGGTCGACGCCTTATGCAGTCCGGCATTGCCGTTCAGCACGCGGCTGACCGTTTGAAACGAATAGCCGGTCTTTTCGGCCACATCGCGGATCGTTACCTGTTTGTTCATGACTCTGTGTTAACATAAACAGAGAAGGGATTGGAAGAATGAAACCTGAAATGTGAAAAAATCCGGATTGGTATTGATCAAATTTGGGAAAAGATTTTTTACAACCGCTGACGCTAGAGGGGCTCCGAGGGGTTCATAGGTTGAACGTAGATTTTTCTTCGTCGCTTCTCGCTAAAGACCATCTGCGGAAATCTGCGTCCTTCTGCGGATAAAATTCTTGTTTAAAGGCTCATAGATCCGCCGTGATGCTGAACGACGGGGCGATGAGATCGAGCTGATCGGTGCCGAATCCGGCTTTAGCAAAATGAGTTCGCCACGTCTCAGTAATGTGTTCCTGCATCTGCGCACAAATCTCTCCGGCTTGAACGGGCGATAGGTTAAATGCCTCAGCGGCGGAACAAAGATTTCGTAAAGAAGCCAGCCGGCCTTCATTCCCCACGCCCATCGCCAGAAAAAACTCTGAACCGACTCCTTCCCTGGTAAGCGACGGAACCACATCAAACAGCGGTGAAAGAGAAACCCCGCTCCCGGACTCCGCCAGAAAGCCGTGATTGCGCGGATGATCATCCGTATTGCGCACCAGAATGTTAAACGCAATCCGTCTGAACAGTTCACCCAAATCTTCAGCTGCCCGCACGGAATACCGGCGGAGCCGGTCTGCAATCACCCGGTAGGACCCATGGAGACGATCGCGCTCATCCCATTCGGCAAGACTCAATGAACTTAAAAATCCGCGGCGGACCCATCCGGCAGGCACGGCGCTGCGATCAAACCGACGAATTAAAAATCCAAATCTTTCATTCGCTCCGAATGAATACGGCGAGGCTGGCGCTGTTTTTCCAGAAATTCTCCGGCCTTGTCGAGTTCAGGTGCAGCGATATCGTTGACCGTATCCCACAATCCGAGCACCCACAAAGCCGTAAAAAAAATCCCGATTCCAACGCCGCCATCCCCCTCTTCCAGACGCGCCACGCTCCGCCGCTCCACACCGATTCGGTCGGCTAGATCTTGCTGGCTCCAGCGACGACGGGAACGGGCGGTGCGGATGCGCTCACCCAGCAAAATTAGGTGAGAGTTCACATCCTGAGGATATTTTGAAAGGCTCATATATACGCCATAAAATTAATTTATGGCGCATATATAGCATATGAACTATCGGACACAAGCAATTAAATCCGATATTTTGTCAATTGATTTTCAGCACGGCCGCGGTGGAGGTGTTGTATTTCCCGCCCTGGAAAGCAACGAAGAGATACTCCGGCTTCCCGTTGCGCATCAGCAGTTGCGGACGTTCGAAGCGGCCCTCCCGGTCCAGCCCGTTCGGCGGCTCGTCGAAATAACGATGAGAATTCCAGAATGCGACCTGCGGAGCAGACCAGCGCAGTCCGTCTTCGGACTCAAAATAAAGGCCATACTGATGGTTCCAGAAACCCATGTCGCGCATGATCATTTTGAACGTATCGTCTTCGATCCAGATATAGGCATCTTCACTCTGGGCGTTTTTTCCCGGACAGCGGAGATCCATAACCGGACCATTCCCTTGCTTGACCCAGGGTCCGTCCAGACTTTCGGCTATCGCCAATCCGTACTGCCGGTTCGTGCGGATTCCATTTCCGTGCACCAGATCATATTCCCAGTCCGCAATGCACCAGGTTTTATAATAAAGCCACAGCTGGCCGTTCGGATGCTGTAAAAAGGCCGGATTGGTGGTGCACATGGAGTTCCAGGCGGTCGGATCGGGATCGGGCTCGATAATCGGGGCGTCGGTACGTTTCCACGGCCCGTAAAGCGAATCGGAAACCGCCATGCCGGTCCGTTTGGTGTAGACGGTTCCGTCAGATACACCCAGATAGAAAAGAACATACGTGTCGCCGACTTTGTGAATGGTCGGATTATGGCAGCTGCCGGAATCCCACCAGTCGCCACCGCGCGGGGCCACGGCTACATCCACCGTTTCATAAGGACCCTCCGGCCGGTCGGCTACCGCATGAGCAATTTCACAGCAAGTCAGCCAACCGCTATGCCCGGCCTCATTTTTCCAGCGCGAATAGAAAACATGCACCTTGCCGTCCGGTCCGTAAATGGGTGAGCAGCACCAAACATTATAATCCGGTAGCTCTAGAATTCGTCCGACCCCCCTCAACCGCTCACAAAAAGGGGAAACCGCGTGCTCCGCCAAAATCACTTTTTTATCGTGCGACACCGCATCCGCGACCGCTTTACATCCATTCATACACAACCTCGCCTTGAATTCCTCTGCTTTGTTAACGGAAACATTTTGACTTATAGCCTATTTTGCACAACAATCAAACTGATTTTTGAGAATGGTTCTCATGAGTCAGCCGGATGAACCAACCAGCAGATTGCTTTATGCGCAAAACGTTTTTGATGAATCAGGGATGGCGCTTTATCCAGGACGATCTGGAGGAGCGCAATTTTGAATCGATCCATCGGGCTTATTTCAAAGCTCCGGAGTGGATCAAGGCGGGTAATCACGGCTTGTCTAAACCGGGATATCCGGACCAGGACTGGGAAGCGGTCGATCTTCCGCACGATTTTATTCAGAACAATCCGTTTACGCCGGACGCTGAGGTATCCCACGGCTCGTTGCAAAAAGGGGTGGCCTGGTACCGCAAAACATTCCACCTTCCGGCGGAGGATGCCGCTTCCCGGATTCTAATCGAATTCGACGGAGTGTTTCGGGATTCCAAGGTCTGGATCAACGGCCATTTTGCTAAGCAGCATCTTAGCGGCTACACCGGATTCTGCTGTGACATCACCGATTGCTGTACCTTCGGAGGATACAACACCCTCGCCGTCCGCGCCGATGCACGCCTTGCCGAACTCTGGTCCTACGAAGGCGGCGGAATCTATCGCGATGTGCGTATGGTGAAAACCAGTCCGGTTCACGTGGACGGGTGCGGAGTATTCGTCCGGGGCGGCGCAAACGGACTGATCCTCGAAACCACCCTGCGCAATGACAGCGACCGTCCGGTCGAGTGCGAGGTTTGCTCCACCGTTCTGGACCCGTCCGGAAACAGTCTGCTTTGCGAAACGGCGCTTCTGCCGATCGCTCCCGAAGCGTGCGCCGTACTCAGCCAATTTTCCAAACCTTGGAATCCGGTGCTCTGGAGTACGGAAAACCCCTATCTTTACACTCTCAAAACCACCGTGCATTGCGCCGGACAAATAGTGGATGAAACCACCACCTCATTTGGGGTGCGTGAAATCTGTTTCGATGCAAAGAAGGGCTTTTTTCTCAACGGACAACCGTTGAAGCTGCGCGGTATATGCAATCATCAGGATCATGCCGGCGTCGGAACCGCCATTCCGGACAGCCTGCTGGAATGGCGAATGCTCCAAATGAAAGCCATGGGAGCCAACGCACTGCGGGTCGCTCACAATCCTCCCTCTCCCGCCTTGCTGAATCTCTGCGACCGGCTCGGCATTCTGGTCATCGATGAAACCCGTCTGACCGGCTCCGCACCGGAACTTCTCGGTCAGCTCGAGGATCTGATCCGGCGCGACCGCAATCATCCTTCAGTCATTCTGTGGTCGATCGGCAACGAGGAGATGAACATCCAGCACACGCAGAGCGGAATCCGTCAGCTTCGCCGCATGCAGAATCTCGTACACCGCCTCGACCCCACCCGGCCCGCTACCTATGCCATGAACTGCCACTGGGTGGATATCGCAGATACCTATGAGAAGGCGGGCTTCCGTCTGGATGTCTTCGGCGCGAATTATCTCTATACCGACCACGGGGTCGACGAACGGCTCTATGATGAATTCCACCGCAAACACCCCGATATCCCGCTGATCGCGAGCGAAAGCGGCGGCTCCGCCGCCACGCGCGGCCTCTATGAAACGGAATATTACGAGGGCCGTCCGCTGGCGTTGCACGATTTCGGACGCGACGGTGTTATCTGGACGGGAGATCATCTCAAAGGGGTCGTCAGCGCATATAACAATGCATTAACTCCCTGGGGATCGCCCATGGAGGAAGTCTGGAAACACTGCGCGGAACGGGATTTTCTGGCCGGAACCTTTCTCTGGACCGGATTCGATTATCGCGGGGAAACCTATCCCTACGGCTGGCCGTCAGTCGTCACCCGCTTCGGTCTGATGGACCTGTGCGGGTTTCCAAAGGATGCTTATTTTTACTACAAGAGCCAGTGGAACCCGGAACCGATGCTGCACCTCTTCCCTCACTGGAGCTGGCCCGGGAAGGAAGGCATGCCGGTCGTCGTCCGGGCATACACCAATTGCGCCGAAGTCGAACTGCTTCTGAACGGCCGCCTGATTACGCGCAAAAAGATAGAAAAATACGGGTTTTTTGAAACGACCGTTGCGTATGAGCCGGGATGTCTCGAGGCCGTCGGATTTGATGCGGACGGAAAAGAAATCCTGCGGGCCTCTCAGGAAACCGCCGGGCCCCCCGCCGCGTTGGAAATCACGCCGCATCGCAATCAGCTCACAGCAGACAGCCGCGATACCGCCGTCTGCACTGTGCGCGTCACCGACCGTGAAGGCCGTACCGTTCCGGATGCTGAACCGTTCATCCGGTTCTCACTGTCAGGCCCCGGGAAAATCCTCGGCACCGGCAACGGCAATCCCGTCAGCCATGAGGCCCCGAAGGCCCCGCAGTGCCGCGCATTCCACGGTCTGTGCCAGGTGCTTGTCCAGACCGGAACCGCACGAGGTGAATTAATTCTGACTGCAGAATCCGAGGGGTTGCCTTCCTGCTCCGTCCGCCTGAACACAAGCACCCCGGCAACCCGTCTTCCGGACCTTCCCGGAATTCTCGT
>JBILEA010000201.1:0-5284 GCA_044352355.1 Pontiellaceae bacterium
ACGGATCAATCGCGGCTGATTGTGATATTTGTTTTTCTTGGCAATCAGAATGTTTTGATCGGTGTATCCAAGATTACGTATGTCCGCAAAAATTTTCCCGATGGTTTTGCAGTAAAGCATTTTTCCATAAGGGGTATTGGTGCGGGCCTCTGCGCCCGTTTGGAGATTGGTAAAGTTGACCGGGAATTTGATGCGCTGCTGCCCGATGGCGTTAGGGAAATTAACCGCCGCGTCTACTATAAGTTTCGGTACCGTGCCTTGGTGTGGCGCAAGCGTCAGGAATTGTCCGTGATCCCAGCAGAGGGTTACCGGCTCTTTTACGGTTACGTATTTGACCGGATTGCTGATTGTGCGTCGTCCAGCCCGTTCAAGCGCTTCGAGCAGATCAAGACTCCCGCGGGCGAAGAGTGGTGGATCGCCGGAATCGATTTTGATCATCAGGCTGTCGATATCCAGCCCCATGCGGAGCGAAATGATGTGCTCGACCATGCGCACATAGTTATGTGTTCCGCCTGCGCGCAATACGATATTGCTGACGATGGCGCCGGTTGTCCAAACGTTGTCAATCGCCACGCAGATCGGCAGAGAATTCGGCTGATCGACACGATCCAGCCACCAGCCTTCGCGGTTCGTCGGTTCAAACGTGATCGTTGTGGTGGATTTTCCTGCAAAGGTACCCGGCCCGGAGACACTAACCGCTTCGGCAATGGTTTTTTGCTTCGTGCGGGGAGGGTGGCTCGGCTGATCGGTCAGATCGAGATCCACGGGAATCTGGTTGAATTCCTCATAGGATGCAGAAAGTATTTCGTCATTACCCGCCAGCAGGCGGCCCGGTTTTTTATTCATAGATGCAATCCGTGGTTAGATTATGAAATTTCGTGGCCTAAAATACGAAAGCCGCCATAGTGTTGCGAGTTCCAAACAATAAAAACAACCTTTTTACCAAAAAAGGACGACAAGCGGTTTCCGCTTTTGCGCGTCTATTTAAGCCGTCCGTTCCCAAAGTTTGAACTCTGCCGGATCGATAAAAATGACGGCGGAACCTGTTTCGGTCCTTACACATCGGGGCTGGCGGCGCGTGCGGCGCTGGAGTTTGTTGAAAAACGGTTCGGTATCCGGCAGTGCAAGCCGGACCAGCCGGACGCGGAAACCTATAAGCATTGCCACAACGACATTATCCGGCAGTGCGCCGCGCCGTGTATCGGCAAGGTGTCACCGGAGGAATACATGGAGCGTGTTCAGACGGCCTGCGCTTTTCTGCGCGGCGAGCGGCCGGAGTTTATCAAAGAGGTGCGTGCTCAAATGGAGGCCGCTGCTGAAAAACACCGGTTCGAAGAGGCCGCCGCCCTGCGCGACGAAGCGCACCGGTTTGCTATTTCCTATCATCGGCGATTGCGTTCTCAGCGTATCCGCGAGTCAGCGCTCGACGAAATTTCAACCATTGGAATCAAAAAAAAGGAGCTTTTGCTGAAGCATTTCGGCTCGTTTGAGCGGTTGCGCAGGGCGAGTTTTGAAGAGCTTTGTGCAGCGCCCGGTATCGGTCAAAAAACGGCGGAACTTATCCTTCAGCGGATCACCTAAAGGGCGAGGGATCGTGGATAATCTATCTATCGATGCCATTCCTGAACCAGCTGCTATACGTCAGTCAGCCTCGGCTGTGTCATCACGTTGATTGCTAACCGATTGTGTCGAAGCAAAGCTACGCTCTGATAGTCTGCGTTCCTTTTTCTCTGTTTATCTAAACTCTTCCGTTTTTCCGCTTGTTTTCGACGTTATGGAAATAATATACAGCGTCTTAAATTGGTCAGGAGACTGTATGGCGAAACAGGATGACAACTTGGTTTCATTAGATGGAACAGTGATTGAGGTGCTTCCCGGGACGATGTATCGCGTGAAGTTCGATAACGGGCACATGGTGCTGGCCCACGTTTCTGGCAAGATCCGCAAAAATTTCATCCGCATTTCCATCGGCGATAAAGTGACAGTCGAAATCTCCACCTATGATCTGACCAAGGGCCGCATCACCTACCGCCATGCGTAATGTAGAACGAGCGTCTCGCTCGTTTTAGCAAGCGGGACGCTTGCTCTACCTTGACGAAACCACATCAGATTTAACGTGCAATTGCGAGCCTTGGAAGTTAAACGACTGTCATGAAAGCCACTTTTTTAGGCACGGGGACTTCGCATGGCGTTCCAATGATTGGATGTCATTGTGCCGTTTGTCGGTCGGATAACCCGAAGAATAAGCGCCGCCGCTGCAGTCTGTATGTTCAGGCGGGCGAAAAATCCCTGCTGTTTGATACTCCGCCGGATTTGCGCGATCAGGTGCTGACGTTCGGTGTGGAGAGGGTGGATGCCATTTTCATTACTCATCCTCACGCCGATCATATTTTCGGGTTTGACGATGTCCGCCGCTTCAGTGATATACAGAAGGCGCATATTCACATCTACGGGTCACCGTCGACGATGACTTCGATGAGGGGAAAATTTGACTATGTTGATAAGCCAAGTCACTCGTTTGGCGGAGTGCCGCGTGTGATTTTCACCGAAATGATTCAACCAGTCGATATCGGCGATGTACGAGTGACCCCCATTCCGGTGATGCATGGCGACGAGTTAGTTTATGGATTTCTGGCTGAGGCGGACGGTAGCCGGCTGGCGTATATCCCAGACTGTTCGGGCATTCCGGCAGACAGTTTCCAGCTGCTGGAAAATCTGGATGTAATGATTCTCGATGGGCTTCGGCCCGGAAAGCATGCAACACATTTTTCGATTGCAGAGTGCGTTGAAAATTTACTGCGGATCGGTGCCAAAAGGTCGTTCCTGACCCATCTAACGCACCACTCCGATCACGATACGCTTCAGGCGATATTGCCCCCAGGGATTGAGGTGGCGTGGGATGGTTTCACAACTTCTTGCAAATAGACTGGGATGCCGATTGACACCTTTGTCAATGCCGTGCTAAAAGCACCCCTCATTTTTCCGCTGGTATAGTATTTTTTATAACGGAAGGGCTTTACGAATGGTTGCAAAAAAGGTTTCTAAGAAGTCGACGGTTAAAAAAGCCGTTGCAAAAACTCCGGCCAAAAAGGCTGCCAAAAAAGCTCCAGCTAAAAAGGCTACCGTTGTAAAGGCTCCAGCTAAAAAGGCTGTAAAAACGGCTCCGGTCAAGAAAGCCGCTGTCGTAAAAAAAGAAGTCAAAAAAGTCCTCCCGGTTCATGTGCATAAGCCGGTTACGCAGGCGCCTTCCATGCCGGTTGGCAGAAAGCTGACGGCCAAAGAGGTTCGTGATTTTAAAGATCTTTTGCTGACCCTGCGCGAACGCGTTTCCGGCGAATACAGCACATTGTCGCGCGACAATCTTGAAGCCAATCAGCGCGATCCCTCGTTATCCGATCAGGGCACCGATACGTTTGATCGTGAAATGGAGCTGAATATGATGGGTAGCGAACAGGAGGTGCTTTTCGAAATTGATGCGGCGTTGCGCCGTATCGAGAAGGGCACCTACGGAATTTGCGAGCTGACCAATCAACCCATTAATATTGAGCGTTTGCAGGCTCTGCCATACGTGCGCTTTACGGTGCGTGCGCAGTCTGAACTCGAAAAAGGTCGTGCCCACTATCGCCCCTTCGGCGGTACCATGCGTAGCTAGAGGAGATTTTCATGCGGGTACTCATTCTGGGTCTGGTCGTCGTTTTGCTCGATCTGTTTACCAAGTTGTGGGTGCGCGCAGCTTACATCTATGGCGGTGACCCGCAGGTTGTCATTCCCGGCTTTTTCAATCTCGTTTATGTTCGTAACGAAGGCGCGGCGTGGGGCTTGTTCGGTGGACAGCAGGCGTTACTGGTAATACTTTCTGTCGTGGTGCTCATTCTGCTGGCAGTCTATCACCGTAAAGTACTTAACCCGACATTCGATCATCGCCTGGCATTCGGCCTGATGATCGGAGGCATTTGCGGCAACCTGATTGACCGCATTCGTGTCGGCTGGGTCACTGACTTTCTTGATTTTTATATCGGCCCGTACCACTGGCCCTCTTTTAATGTGGCTGATTCTTCTATTTGTATTGCCGTTGGTATTTACATGCTTTCTTCGCTCTGGCATACCCGCCATCCGTTGAAAAACGTTGCTAATGAATTTAAATAGTCCCAGAGCATTTGTGCTTGTCGGGCCGACGGCGTCGGGTAAAAGCGCCGTGTCGCAGCTTCTTGCCGAAAAAACCGGCGTAGCAATTATCTCTGCCGACTCCATGAATATTTACCGTGGCATGGACATTGGAACTGCCAAGCCATCGCTGGAACAACGGACACGCGTTAAAACCTTTGGCATCGATTTAACGGACCCGACAGAGGTGTTTAGTGTCGGGGACTGGCTCCGTGATGTCTGTACAGCATGGGGTCAGCCTAAACATTGTAACAATACTGAGATTAATGATGCAATGTTTAGGCTGACCCCGTTGCCGATTGTCGCGGGCGGAACCGGACTCTACGTGAAATGTCTATTGCAGGGACTCGATGATCTTCCCACGGCTGATGAGGCGTTACGTGAACGTATGGAGAGGATGACGCTGGTCGAACTTCAGGCTGAAGCGCAGCAAGTGGCTCCTGTCGCATATGAATTGCTTGCAGATAAAAATAATCCAAGGCGCCTGATTCGTCTGCTTGAAAAAAAAGAAAGCCGCAACGCAGTTGCTTGGAAAACCGAAATTCCGGTTGTGATCGGATTGCATGTTGAGCGCGACGTGTTGCATCGAAGGATTGCCGAGCGGGTTGGAAAAATGTACGCAGACGGACTGTTGGAAGAGTCTCGCGGCCTTGCGGATATCAAGCTTTCTTCGACAGCGCGGCAAGCCATCGGTTACGCCGAAGCCTTCGCCGTTTTGCGCGGTGAGATGACCCAGGCTCAAGCTATAGAGAAAACCATCATCCGTACTCGGCAACTTGCAAAACGCCAGATGACTTGGTTTCGGCATCAGCTCAACGTCCAGTGGGTCGAAACGTCCGATTATCCAAGCATTGGAAAACTTGCGGATAAGGTTTACAATGTGTTTGAGGAACGCGGGCCAGTTTCACTGGCAGGAATCTGTCTATGAAAGAGATGAAAACAACCCTACCGCATGCGCAGGAACGCGCGTTGCTGGTCGGCGTAATGGTACGTGGACGGAATAGCGAGTTGGACGTGTGCGATACACTCGATGAGCTGGCACAGTTGACTGAAAGTGCAGGCGCTGAAGTGCTTGGGCGCATGCTTTGCAAACAGTCTAAAGTTCATGCTGCCCATTTTA
>JBILEA010000202.1:0-5279 GCA_044352355.1 Pontiellaceae bacterium
TCACGATATGGGTCAGTGTCATTCTTGGACTCAGCATGACGTTCTGGATTGTCGGTGGCGGAGTGCGGGATGCCCGGCTGTTGTTCCGGGATCTGCGCGCGGTCAAGCTGGATGAGCATGATGACGGGACGGTGGATAGCCGTCCCGGGGAATCGTCAATAAGCAAGGATTAGTATGAACTCGATTGAACGGTTTTATGCAACGGTTGAGCGCCGCCCGGTGGATCGTCCCGCCAGCTGGCTGGGGATTCCGGAAAAGCACGCGCTTCCTGCGCTACTGAAACATTTCGGTGCTATGGATATGACGCAACTGAAACAGAAAATCGGCGACGATATTTGGCCGGTCGAAGTTCCGTACAATCATCCGCCATCCAACCATATCGCCTGCGCTTTCGATTTTTACAGCAGCGATGATTATGAGGAGCGCACGCTGACTAAGGCGGGCTGGTTTGCGGATAAAACCGATCCAGCCTGCCTAAAGGATTTTTTCTGGCCCGATCCGAAAAAACACATGAGTGTTGAAGCGTGCCGCAAGGCGATTGATGAGGTTCCGGAAGGTTTTGTGAAGCTGGGCGTGCTCTGGTCGGCTCATTTCCAGGATGCCTGTGCGGCTTTTGGTATGGAAAACGCCATGATGGTGATGCTCACCGAGCCGGAGATGTTCCATGCGGTAACAGACCGCATCACCGAGTTTTATCTCGAAGCCAATGAGATTTTTTATCAGGCCGCGCAAGGCCGCGTCGAAGCCGTGCTGATTGGCAACGACTTCGGCAGTCAGACCGGCCTGATGGTCAGTCCGGATCTGTTGCGTGAATTTGTATTTCCGGGAACCAAAAAACTGATTGATCAAGCGCATTCCCATGGAATGAAAGTGATTCACCACTCGTGCGGTGCCATCCGCAAGGTGATTCCGGATCTGGTCGAGGCTGGCGCGGATGTGATTCATCCGATTCAGGCACTGGCCTCCGGCATGGAGCCGCAGGGGCTGAACGATGATTTCAGCGCAACTACGTCGTTCTGCGGCGGGGTGGATGCCCAGAATCTGCTGGTGAACGGTACGCCGGAACAAGTGTGCGAAAAGATTCGCGAGCTGCGCTCGATTTTTCCGACCGGGCTGATTATCTCGCCCAGCCACGAAGCGATTCTGCCGGACATTCCACCGGCGAATATCGAAGCGTTTTTTGCGGAGCTGCACAAAGAGCCCTTAAAATAAGGGAAGATATGGAAATACGATTTTTAATTTTGTTGTGCGTTTTTCTGGTGGCCGGGTGCGCTTCGCGGCCACCGGTTGTGCAGGAGGTTGCCCCGGGGACGTATGTTTGCCGACCTGCCAGCACTGCGATTGTTGTCGACGGGTGTCTGGATGAACCGGCGTGGCAACACGCTGAAACGCTGGCTATCCGCTACGTATTCAAGCCTGAGAAGTACACCGTTGCACCTTCCGAGACCACGGTGCGGTTGTTGTGGGATCGCGATTATTTGTACGTCGGTTTTAGCTGCACGGATGACGACATTTGGTCGTTCAGCAGCCGGGCCGATGACACCCTGTGGTCAGGGGACGTTGCCGAACTGTTCCTTAAGCCCAGTCGTGAGGCGAAGAACTATTATGAGTTCATCGTCGCCCCGAATGGAGCGATGTATGACGCCTGTTATCCCAGCCGCGGGGCCGGCGGCAGCAACCGCTTTAAATCCTGGTCGTCCGGGGCGCGGATCGTCACAGGGGTCAAGGGAACGGACGGCAACTGCGAAGATTCCGATCAGGGGTACTGCGTGGAAATGGCCATTCCATGGGCGGCTTTTTCTGAAGGCCGGCCGGCTGAAGACAGCGTTTGGACCTTCGGGGCTTTCCGCTACGATTACTCGAAGTCGCTGGAAGATTCTTTTCTCCTGACGTCTATGCCCGGTCCGCTGGTCGGGTTTCATAACTATGAAAAATATCAGGATATTCGGTTTTTAAGCCGACAATAAAAGGGAAAGACATGACGAAGAAAATGGATGCAGGTACGGTACTCACTGGGGATTCTTTATTGGGTTGCATGGCGGATGCCGGGCGGCCGAACATCGTTTTGATCATGACCGATCAGCATAATGCGGAGTATTTGAACTGTCTTGGCCGCACCGAATTGAAAACGCCGAATTTTGATTCCCTGGCCGCGCAGTCAGCGGTGTTTCATTCGGCATACACGCCATCACCGATCTGTGGCCCAGCCCGCGCCGGCATATTTACCGGAGAGTATCCGCTGCGGAACGGAATTCACATCAATTGGATCCCACTGAAAGACGATTCGGTGCTGGTCACCGAACGGCTCGCGAAAGCAGGGTACTATAACGCCACGATCGGGAAACTGCATCTAAGCCCCATCAAAGACGATCACGGGTTCAACTACCGGCGGATGTGTGATTCACCGCACGATGTGTACGACAAAGAAGAGGTGGTGGTTAACGACTATCTGCCATGGGCGGCCAGGGGTATTGGCATCACGCTGGAGAGTCTGGCGGAGCTGGCTGGCGAAAGCGAACGCGCCGGGCCAGAAACCCCGGAATTCTGGCAGGGATGGGAATGGGCCGACGATGCACATCAGATGACCACTTGGACGGGGGATGAGGCGGTATCCTTTATCCAAGGATACAAAAAGGAACAGCCGTTCTTTGCGCATATCTCCTTTTTTGGTCCGCATCATCCCTATGCCTCCTGCGAGCCGTGGGATTCAATGTATGATCCGGCCAAGGTGTCGCTACCGGCGACCTTGCACATGGATAAGGATGGCAAGCGGATGGGCAGTTGCTTCGACGACTGGCCCGACGAAGCCTGGCGCAAGGCTATTGCCAAATATTCAGGAAATATCAGCGCGATTGATGTTCAGATCGGACGGATCATGACCGCCCTCAAAGAGCAGGGACTGTGGGACAACACGCTGATCGTCTTTACCTCGGATCACGGCGAACACATGGGCAATTACGCCATGTTAGGGAAAGGCACCATGCTCGAAAGCAGCGCGCGGGTGCCATTCTTCATTAAACCGCCCGGCGTTGCCATCGCCAGACGGGACTTTTCCGAAGTGGTTAATTTGATTGATCTCTATCCGACCTTTGTGGATTACGCTGGCGTGACGGATGTCGGAGAGAGCTCGCGTTCGCTGCGCAATATTCTGGACAGGAACGGTGTCTGGCAGAATCAAACCTTCGCATCGTTCTGTGGTCCAGACGGGCGCGACGGGCAAGTGATGTTCATCAACGATAAACTCAAGGCCGTTGGTTTTTTGAAGGATGGGGAAATGACTACGGAATTGTACGACCGAACCGCTGATGTTCTAGACCGCTACAATTTGGCCGACGATCCGGCGAATGCCGAGACCGTCCGCAAGATGCAGGCAAGACTCGAGGTCTGGATTGCGGATCAGATTTCAACGAGCAAATCGAAGCATACATTACAGGACGGATATCGGTGCAGCAATGCCGTCAGAAAAGAATTAATAGAGATTTATGGACCTGTATAAAACGCTGAATTCTTACGCGGCAGGGGATATGACCTTGCATTACTGGGTGGATGATGCCGGAGTGCCGGCGATGTCCGTTACGCCCGCACATCTGGACGGCAAAATCGCCGTGCGCCGGACGGATATTAATTCAGAGCAGGGCATCGGGCCGTTGCATGAAGTGTTCAAGGTGGATTTTCCTGCCTGTACGCAGAGCAATCTGGTGCAGTTAAAGGTGGTCGGCGACGCGCATCCCTGCAACTTTTCCGGCGGATCGACAATGACCAATAGCGCCTCGACTAAAAATCTGCGGCTCATAAAGCAAGGTAAAGAAAACCGTGACGACGGGTTTGCAATTGTCACCGAACTGGCCGATGCACGCGGCTTGCGGGCGGTTCACACCGTGATCTGCCGGAATAATCAGCCGTTTCTCGAAGTATTTACTGAAGTCGAGAACGGGTCGGTGCAACCGCTGACGCTGGAAATGCTGGCCAGTTTCTGTCTGGGCGGACTGTCTCCGTTTCAGCGCGATGACGGTTCTCAAAAGTACAAGGTGCATCGTTTTCTCAGCAACTGGAGCGCTGAGGGGCGACACGAAGCGCGGCTGGTTGAGGAGCTGAATCTAGAGAAATCGTGGAGCGGGCACGGTGTGCGTAGTCTGCGCTTCGGGCAGGCCGGTTCCCAGCCGGTTAAAGGTTTTTTCCCGTTTGTGGCACTGGAAGACTGCGAGTACAAGGTGCTGTGGGGTGCTCAGATTGCCCAGCCGGGCTCGTGGCAGCTTGAAGTATTCCGCCAGTCCGATGTGCTGAATCTTTGCGGCGGACTGGCCGACCGCGAATCGGGGCACTGGATGAAAACACTTCAGCCCGGCGAGCGGTTTAGGACGCCGCCTGCGATACTCTCTTGCTGCGAAGGAGACATTCAGGATCTGACCGGACGCATGTTGCGCTATCAGCATCTGAATGATGAAATGCTGCCGCGGTCCGAGCAGCATCTGCCGGTTATTTTCAACGACTGGTGCACCGTATGGGGGCAGCAGACGGATAAACTGCTTGCGATACTGGCTGACCGGCTGACCGGGATCGGGATCGATTATCTGGTGGTGGATGGCGGATGGTCCGAGGATCAGCCCGGAATACAAAACGGGATCGGGGATTGGAATATTTCGACCGTTAAATTTCCGGACGGGTTCAAAAAGCTGATGGCGAGTCTGCGTCAAAAGGGATTTGTTCCCGGACTCTGGTTTGAACTCGAAAACTGCACCGCTGGATCAGAACTTTATGAGATGACAGAGCATCTGTTGCACCGCGATGGGTTTGTCTTGCAGGCCGGAGACCGGAGATTCCTCGATTTTCGCGATCCGTGGGTGCATGAATATCTCGGCGAAAAAGTGATCCAGATGCTGAAGGATCACGGCATCACGTACCTTAAAACTGACTACAATGACACCATCGGTTTAGGGTGTGACGGCGCGGAATCGCTTGGGGAGGGGCTGCGTCAACATCTGGATGGGGTACAGCAGTTTTACCGGCGCATGCGCACGGAGATTCCTGAATTGGTGATCGAGATTTGTGCGTCCGGCGGGCATCGGCTGGAGCCTTCCTGGATGGCGCTGGGTAGCATGGGCGGTTTTTCCGACAGCCATGAAGGGCTCGATATTCCGATCATCGCTGCCAACACGCAGATGATGATTCCCGCGCGTAAAAACCAGGTTTGGGCGGTATTGCGCAAAGAAGACTCTATTGAGCGTATTTATTATTCAATGGCTGCAACTTTCATGGGGCGCATGTGTCTGTCCGGTGAT
>JBILEA010000203.1:0-5254 GCA_044352355.1 Pontiellaceae bacterium
GGTGCTGGCCGATGTTTCATTCCACGTTGTTACCAGTTTGATGCCCAGCGTGTTGTTTGTCGTTGTAACAACCTCGACAGCCAGATCGCTGTTAATCGGTCCGACCCATGAAGGATCATTGAGTTTCCGGGTCCAATATTGCCAGAGAGTCGGGATTCCGTCGTTTAGTAAATACCAATCGTGCCATCCTCGCGAAAAGTCATCAATTAAGCGATTGCGGGTTTCTGCAGCCTGAACCCCGTACAACTTTGCTGTTGGAGGGTATGCCGTACGAACGACGGACGCGACACTAAACTCGCGCGTGGGGTTTTGATAGCCGGTGGGCATGGCCAGATCGAAATTGATTTCATACGTAACAATGGCGACGGCATACAGCGGCTCGTCGAGGTTGTAGATCCCGCACTGCGCTTCCCAGTGGCCGTTGGTTTTAACGGCTTGTGCATCGCGCCAGAAGCGCGTTCGCGGATCGCGGTCGTAGCCGTAGTAGATATCCACTCCGACCACCGCATTGGAGGTGTTTTCGTCCGGCCAGACCCGGAAGACAGGGGTCTTGTAGGGCTCGTTCAGGTCGAGTTCGGCCCATGCCGTGTTCGGGAAGTCAAAGGTGCCGGTTAGATGGGCTTTTTGCCAAAGAACCAGTGCGGCATAGGATTTGGTTTCGAAGCGGTGGTTGAAGTGGGGCGCGATCGCCAGCCGTTGTTCGACGGTTTTTGACTGAAGGCGCATTCCCTTTACAACCAGATCAAACGGGGCATTGTAATCATTGAAGGCTTGCAGGAACAGCGTCGGACATGTGATAAGCGGCCAGTATGCTTGAGGATCTACGCTTCGCTTGAACCAATCAAAATCGCCTGTATTCATGGGGCGCGCTGTTCCGGGCAGACCCCACCAGTCCTCATAAAGGAAGCCGGTGCCGCCGACGGACGGGGTGACGCAGGTAATGCGCGAATCCGTTGCGGTAATCACAGTCGTTTCTCCGCCCATGCTGTGGCCGACTACCCCGAGCTTGTTGCTGTCGACATTTTGTTGTGCCGAAAGGAATGTCAGTGCCCGGCGCGCGGCATAGGAGTTGAGCATATAGCTGTTGTTCATTGGATGGAGTTCTGCAAACAACGTGCACCCGTCGTCAAACGTTTCCGGATCCAGCTCAACGCGATGGGTGGCGTGGGCGACACCCTCGCGGACAAATCCGGCCGCTAAACCTTTCCAGTCTGTATTTGGTAATCCCTCAACAAGCGGAAGTCCGCCCCAGTTGATGCTGATCGCAGCATACCCCTGTTCAGCCCAGTATCGTGCAAGTGAGTCGCTGGCTTTCTGGCCGCCGCCATGAATCTGAACGATACCGGGCAGGTTGCTGCCCGCCGTTGGATAGGCATAATAAGCGGCCATTTTGGGGTTCGCGTTGGTTTGGGATCCGGTAAGTCCCCCCAGATCATAGCGGATCAGGTGAATGGTGATGTCACCCTCGACCCAATTGGTCACCCATTCCGTATGTAGTGCATTTGTACGGACGGCACCGTCGTATTGTGCCCACAGCTCGGCAGCCGTTTGCGGATAGTCGGCCCGCGAGGTTGCCGCCATAATGAGGAGCAGCAGCAGGCCAAGGATGGAAAGTGTTTTCTTTTTCATTGCTTCCTCTTCAAATCAGTTAAACGTTATTCATTTGCGAATATATTGACGCATAAAGGAAAGAGTGTCAATATGGAAGTCGGTTTCAGGTTTATGAAAACGGATTTGGAAATCGCCGGTCACGCGCACGACTTCTGCCGTGCCCGAATCAAGAACCTACAGATTAGTAATTAAAATGAGATCAAAATGGGCATACATTGTTGCGGCTGTGTTCTTGGCTGCTGTTGCGGCCAACGCCGCGCTGGTCGCTCGGTATGATTTCGGCGACGGGGATATGACCAATGATTCCAGCGGAAACGGGTATGTCCTCGCGGGGCCGCTAGGAAGCGTTGCCAACATTACGGCCAACCCTGATGCATTGAGTGCGCATTTCGATGGTTCAGCCGGATCCAGCTACTTTGAAGCCGATCTAAAGCCCAATGGCGCGCGATTCAGCACCTTTACCGTCTCATTCTGGTGGAGGTCGGACTCGTTAACCCAGGATGCAAACGATTCACTCATGTCGTCGAAAGACAACCAGAGCCTGAACGACTGGCAGATCGAGGCTGCCGGCGCGGCGATCCGCCTCAATGGTGACAACGATGCCAGTCTGAAGGTGGCGTACTCCAGCCTTGCACCTTTCACTTGGTACCACACGGTTGTGGCGAGCGACGGCAGCAACGTCTCCTTCTACCTTACAGAACAAAATGCCGAACATGTCGCTCTGGTCGGCACGGTGAGCAATGCCGCCTTCAACCTGCAGGACCTGCGCATCGGCGGTAATCGGGCGGGCAACCTGACCTACGATTCCGACATGGCCCTGGTCAGAGTCTATGATAACGCTCTGGATGCCGGCGCGCTCGACGGCTTGCTGCACGAAGGAGATGCCTTCGGCCATGTGATTGCGACGTCTGGACTAACTCTGATGTATCAGGGAGGAGTTCCCGTTTCCCTGAAAAACGCCGCCGGGGTCGAACTGCTGTCTTCTTCAACTTCGGATGGCTTTTACTTACTGGAAAGCAATAACACCAAACGCTGCTTTTCCGGTATTACCCAAACCGGCCCGATGGAATACAGCTTCTCGATCCCGGGGTCGCCGGAGCAGTTCACCGTTGATTTCGGCGGAACCAACGATTATCTGACGGCTCGCCTTACCTCCTTGGGCGGCTTTGCGCTCGCGGGCGAGCGCCTCTACTTCGGGCTGAATGCAATCGGTGGCGGGCTCAAAGCCATGGCCTTGGACTATATGGTGGCAGCAGCCAATACCAGTTCGGGTGTTAGGCTGGAGCGTGTTTCCTTGTGGGAAACTTCGCACACGAATGCGTTAGGCGCCTTCGCTTTGTATGAATTCGTGGATGCCCCGCAGGAGGATGAAGCCTTGCTTGACCTGTGGACGAAGGAGGGACTGCCGCATCCGAAGGTGACGGGCGACTGGAATCGGGCGACGGCCGAGGCCTGGCTGGATGACTGGATCGCCATGGCCTACGACACGAGCTACCTCAATATTGTGCCCGACAACCTTGCCGGACACTCTGACTTTCTTCCCTATGCGGAGGCGATGGATGCCAAAGCCATCTATCTGTGGAACCGGATCTGGCGCGGAGAATACTGGTTGCTCTACCGGCAGAACGACGAGATCAATCCGGACATGTATCCCAATGGACAGGCCGACTTGCTGGCCTTCAAAACTGCAAGTGGCAGGTCGCTGATGCTGCACTACCTGTGCGGGAACATCGGCGAGGTCGATCCCGAATTTTCGGCCACAACGGTATCGCCGGACTTGCAGAGCTGGGGCACCGTGAAGCTCAATGCGCCCGTTTCATCTTCAGCCTCCACGATGATCGTTGTTCCGGATGCCGGCGTGGAAATGCCGATCATCAGTACAAGCTCGCGCCCCGCCGAAGCGCCCCCGGTCATTCCGTCCTTTTTTGAGTTCAAGACCTTTCGCATAGGCAGCGAGTGGATCAGCGCCTCTTCGGTGACAAATCTTGGCAACGGTACCTGGCAGTTGGACGGCGTGAGCCGCGGCAAGTGGAGCACGACGGCCTCCGCCTATCCGGCCGGCGCAAGCCTGCGCGGTTATTTGCGCCCCTACAATCAGGATTTTGTGCCGGATCCCAATTCTCCGCTTTTCGATACCATTGCCACCCGCTGGGCGGCTCTGAACAATACATTGGGAACAACCCGCTCGGAATTCGACGGATTTGAAAATCACGGGGCGGCCGGGATATGGGGAAAGGAAAAGTTCGCGGCGCGGGTCTATGAGAATCTGGATCACCCTACAACTGCAAATACAAGCGCCGGAGTTCCCCCTGAGGCCTGGCTGGAATATCGGTTCAACCGGGTCAAGGCGGCGCTCGGAGGCGTCTTCCAGACGCGGCGGCATGCCGGCTTGTTCCTCGGCGACAAATCGCGCATTACGCCCGGTCTGGAGGAAATAGAAAACGACATGAACAAATTCCTCAACGTGAACAATCGAGGTTTCTCCTTGGGGTCCTACGATGTCACCGGCGTCACGGCTTCAACGCTGGCGAACCATGGGCTGACCGCTGACGTGTTGCAGTTGCTGAAAGACTGGAAGAACGCATCGTTGCCGATGTCGTCTGTGCAGCGGACCTTGATGGATGACTTCCGGCCTTGTCCGGGTGCGCGCGTGTTGATCAACGGCAACCATGAATGGGCGACGGCCTTGTGGCGGCTGGATGGTTCGGTATTCCGCAAGTGGCATGCACTTGGAACAGACATTTACACTCACGAATGGCACTTTGGCCAGGAGCATGGGACTATCACGCCGCGCTTTTATCTTAAAAACGGGGATGTCCAGACGCTGGAAGTGCCGACGGAGCTCGCTTCCGGAGCTGATCGGGTACGCATCGTGGGCCGCGTACTGCCCCGCTACGATGCCGGTTCAGGGGGCAACATTGATTTAATGGGCTATCTGGGCGGGAGTCCTCTTGCGGTTGCACGATCCAATTCCACTGCTTCCGATGTTTGGAACGATACGGGGCTCGCACCGTATGCCATCAGTCCGGTACTCGACCTGAGCTCAAACCGGGGGCTGGGCCTTTGGGTGACGGGCGACGGCAGCGGTGCCACGCTGATCATACGTCTCCATCGGGGAGGGCAGGCACGCGATCATGCGGTACCGATCAATTTTTCCGGTCGCCAATGGATTGAAATCCCGACCGGCGAACAGGCCTGGCGCGTGAAGGATTGGGGCTGGACTATTGCGACACGCCAGACGTTGGATTACCGGTATGTCGATTCCATTTCAATCGGGATCGGGCATGTTCCGGCAAATACATCCTGCAGTGTTCTCCTCGAAGGATTGACCGCGCTGGCCGAAACCGGCGAAGCGCTCGTTTCACCAACCATTACGCTCGGGGATCAGTCGATCCATGTGAGCGGAACAATTTCCACCGGAAACCATTTCACGTTCGATTCCAATGGCACGTTGGCGGTCTACGATGAAAGGTGGAATCTGGTTTCAATGGAACAATTCGCATGCGGTCTGCTACCCGCCAGTCTATCGACCTTCATCGTGCAGTCCGATTCTTCATCCAACATCTGGCTGGAAGTCGGCGTGCAGGCTTCGAACGAAACGATCGCGAATCCCGATCCCAACCCGCCGGTTATCTGGGATGGC
>JBILEA010000204.1:0-5227 GCA_044352355.1 Pontiellaceae bacterium
TGAATAAAACCGGGCCGGGATTTTTCAATGTGGCCTATGGCGGACGCCAGACTGTCAACGAACTGGCACGGAAAATTATTGCGCTGACCGGTTCGTCGTCGAAAATCGAATATGCCTCGGAGCGGGCAGGCGATGTTAAACACTCCATGGCCTCCATTGAAAAAATCAGGTCGGCCGGATTTGTTCCGACGTCCAGCTTCGAGCAGGGACTGGAAACGACCATCCGGTTCTTCACCGCAACCATTAAACCTGAACGTTGCCAAACACAAAAAGGTTGAATCCAGAATTCTTAAATCCGATTTTTATGCCTCTTTAGCCGAGTATTTCATTCGCCTTGAAAAAAAACAGGGTTAGGTTCTATAAAGCGGGCATGACAACGGTAAAAGAAATTGAGCGCGCGGTGGAACATCTTCCGCCGGACGATTTAAGCCAGTTCCGCAACTGGTTTGAAGCGTTCGAATCTGCGTCATGGGACCGGCAGTTTGAGGCGGATGCCCGCAACGGACGCCTTGGGTCACTGGTGAGCGAAGCCCGCGACGAATACAAAACGGGAAAAACTTCGTCGCTGTGAATCACCAAGCCACATCCCGTTTTCTCGGTATCTTGGGTTGAATCGCGGAAATCAGTAGATTCTAAAAATCATCGGATGGTACCTTTCGTGACCCGTTTCGCGGAAATAGTCTGCCGCACTGAGTTTGGATGGGATTTTCAATGGGAAATTTGATTCTGGAGTGCGGCGGCAAGTGTAACGCGACGCCGCTTTGGACGGGGAAAGCGGCCTCGCGCCTGCGGGGTGCCGCTCCCTTTGGTCACTCCAGCCAACGGCTGGCTGTCTACGCTTCGCTCCGAAAAAAAGGGGAAAAGTAACAGTTTAGCGAAAAATTTGAAGCGGGGTTCCTGTATGAAATCGGGCAGATGAACCACGCCCGCGGTTGGGTCCAGCAGTTTCATGTCGGTGTGTTTCGTAATAACAACAGCCGATTTATCGGCATGCTGACCGACAGCCGCAGCTTCCTTTCCTATCCGCGTCACGAATATTTCCGTCGCATTCTCTGCGACCTGATCGGCAGAGATGTTGAGAATGGTGAAATTCCGGCGGATATGGATCTGCTTGGTGAAATGGTTGAAAACATCAGCTTTAATAACGCAAAAAACTATTTTGGAATTCAGCTTTAACTGATTTGTTGCAGGTCGCTTGCAAATGATAGCCCAGACGAAAGAAAAAGGGGTGACCCCTTTTTCGGCGTAAAGTACCAGCTGGCTAAATTGAAAAAGCGAGGGCTGATCCGCCGCATGGGTCCCGACAAAGGCGGGCACTGGGAGATTTTGAAATAGCCGCCTAAGAAATAACGGTTTAGTCCGCAGATCAGCTTTGGAACGGCCCTTCATCCTTGCCCGTTTCCGTCTGTTTGTAAAATACCGCCAGATCGGGAAAAAAAGCTTATGACTGCAAAGAACCCAAAACGCGAAGAAAATAAAAATAAATTTCAACTTAAAAAGATAGAAAGCCGGATGTTTTTCGGGCAGGCTGTAAAAAAAGAAACCCCGGGCCCTGGCACCGTCGCAAGGACGGGAGAAGAACGATCAGGGTGTACAGGTGGAATGTAGAACGTACCGGGTGGAGCATCAAGCATGAGTAATCGAATCATTTCGTTGGAGCCGGAGGCCATCAAAGCAAGGATTTTTAAGCTTCGTGACGAGCAGGTTATGCTGGATAAGGATATTGCCGCACTTTACGAAGTGAAGCCCATCCGCTTACGTGAACAGGTTCAGCGGAATATCGAACGTTTTCCCGAGGATTTCATGTTCCAACTGAGCGAATCGGAGGTTGATTTCATGGTATCGCAGAATGCGATACCTTCCCGGAAGCATCTCGGAGGCAGTCTGCCGTATGTGTTCACAGAACAGGGTGTTGCCAGCCTTGCGGGTGTTCTGAAAAGCGCCAAAGCCGCTGAAGTCCATGTGAAAATCATGCGTGCTTTCGTGGAAATGCGGCGGTTTATTCAGAATAACGCACAGGTTTTTGCCCGACTGGATTCTGTCGAGCGTCGGCAGATTACTTTCGAATCAGACACCGATAAAAAGTTCGAACTGATCTTCAGGGAGCTGGAAAAAACCGCAGAACAGCCCGTGCAGGGTGTTTTCTTTGATGGACAGGTTTTTGATGCCTACCGCTTTGTCAACGATCTTTTCCGGCAGGCGAAAAAATCAATTGTTCTGATCGACAACTATGTGGACGACACCGTTCTGGAACAGCTCGCCAAGCGCAGGGGAAATGTCCGCGCAGTTATTTTGACCCGTAAAATCAGCAACCCCTTCGCACAGGATTTGGAAAAACATAATGCGCAGTATCCGACTGTTTCCGTTCGTCAATTCGACCGCAGCCATGACCGCTTTTTGATTTTGGACGGCGAAACAGTCTATCACATCGGAGCGTCCTTGAAAGATCTGGGAAAAAAATGGTTCGCTTTTTCAAAGCTGGACAAATCGGCTCTTTCCCTCATGAGGGACGTCGATGAGATTTTGGACGAGAAGATGGAACGATCATGATCGTTCGGAAAACGGATAAACCCTGATTTCAGCAGGCATTGACCCGTGTTTACGAAAAATCCGTCAGCATTGGCCATCCCGCCTGGATGAACTACCCCAGAAACTGACCCTCGGCAAGAATTGAATCGCCGCCCGATCGCATTATCTGGGCACCTCTAAATCATCATTTTAAAGGACGGACACCTTTTCCGCGAAAACAGCGCATTCAAATTACTCGAACCGCCGTGACAAAGATGGAAACCGGCTTCCGTTGCGTCCGGGATTTCGAAGTGGTCGCGATGGCTGCTATCCTGAAAACTTCGCCACAGTATCTGCTGACAGGAAAAGGCAAATGAAGGTCATGATCCGCAACGAACACGGGCAATACCTCATCGCTTCGGAGTAGAGTGGACAGCGGAAACTGTGTTTGGAGTCAAGACATAGCAATTGCACAACGACATCCAGCCGATCTGGCAGGTCAAAGGCTCTTGGCTTGTCAAAGTCGTTGTACTGTTTTCGATAACAGGTATTTGACAAGTGTCATAAATGTGAGTACATATTTCTGACAGTATATGAAGACGTTAGATTCACAGTACATTGCGGATAAGATAGTTGCGCAGATTGTGCGCTATCGGACTACGCTCCCTGTTTCTGCAACAGATTTCTCCAGTCTAGGAAGTCGCGCCGCAGTTGATCAGGCGCTTTCCCGTCTGGCGCGGCGCGGAAAACTGCATCGGCTGGGCAGGGGGCTTTACATCTACCCGCACCAGAACTCGTTGACGGGCCAGTTGCGGATGCCGACGGCGGATGCGGTTGCCCGCGCTTTTGCGCGTAAGCTGGGGCATCGTATTCTTTTGTCGCGCTCCTATGCGTCAAATCTCCTGCGACTTTCAACTCAGGTGCCCGCAAAGAATGTGTACATCACAGATGGCCGTTCGCGGGTGGTTCAGATCGGCCCGCACACGCTGTACTTCCATCATGTGGAACCCTCTACGCTGGCGGTTAGCGGACGCGTGGCGCCGCTGGTATTCCAGGCACTCCGAGACATCGGTCGCACGCGGATTTCAGATGCTGACATCAGCCGGTTGCGGCAGATTCTTCCTGAAAAGGATCGAAAGGCACTGCTTCGGAATATTCGGGTTGCACCGGTTTGGATGCAGCCCGTGCTGAAGGCCGTTGCGGAAGGGAAGGACTGATTCGTATGGATAAAATCGCCAGATCATCGGCATCCGACCGCGCAGCGTTTTTCGAAGATGTGCATACAAGGCGGCTGGAGATTGAATCCGCCATTGTCGAGAAGGACTTCTGGGTTTGCTGGTCGCTGCGGCGCATCTTCGAGGTTCTCCAGTTTCGCCCGCACTTGATCTTTAAGGGTGGTACGTCGCTGTCCAAAGTGTACCGGGCCATTGACCGGTTTTCCGAAGATGTTGACCTTTCACTGAGTCGCCGCGATTTAGGATTCGCTGACGACCATGATCCGGAGCACCCGGGTATCAGCAAAAAAGAGGCCCGGCGGCGGCTGGACGCACTGGTGGCCGAATGTCAGCGGGTTGTAGCGGACAAGCTGGTTCCAGAGTTGCGCCGGGATTTTGCCAGTGTGCTTGGAACAACGGGCTGGTCGGTGGAGTTGGATCCCTCAGACCTGCAAACTGTGATCTTTGCCTATCCATCCACCAGATTGTCGGGAGTCATGTCCTACGTCCGTCCGGCCATCCGGCTGGAGATGGGCGCGCGCTCCGATGACTGGCCGGCGACGGATGCTGAAATTACGCCCTATGCCGCAGAAGCGTTTCCCGGGTTGTTTACCACGCCTTCCTGTAAAGTTCGCACGCTGGCGGCGGAACGGACGTTTTGGGAGAAGGCAACGCTGTTGCACGCAGAGTGTCATCGTCCGTCGGATAAGCCGTCCCGCGAACGGCTGTCGCGGCATTACTACGACCTGTATCGGCTGACCCGGTTGCCGATTGCTGAGCAGGCACTGAAACAACTTGAACTGCTGAAGCGTGTGGTCGCTCACAAAAGCTTTTTCTTCGCCCAGACTTGGGCGCATTATGAAACCGCCCGGCCCGGCGGGTTCCGTTTACTGCCGGAAGCTGACCGAAGGGATGCTCTGCGCCGGGACTATCAGGACATGGAAAGCATGATCTTTGGCAAAGCACCCGACTGGAAAGACATCATCCTCGAGTTAGAACAGCTGGAGACGAAAATTAACAGCTTGAGCCTCGCAGGAAAATAAAACACAGCTCAATGATGGCGTGGGCGCCGCCTTCTTTCCATGTTCCGATAATCGAAGGCGATGTGTTTCGCATGATCATAAAAGTGCCGGAATTTGGAACCGATATTTCAGCCAAACAAGCTAATGGACAAGGCGAGTCGCCAATCGCAGGTGAAGTCACAGGTGAAGTCCTCCAGATTATTAAGGCACTTAAGGCAAAACAGTTAAACAGAACGCAGCTTCAAGTAGTACTTAAGCTGAAGAGTCAGGCCAACTTCAGGGATCGCTACTTACGACCGGCATTGAAATCTGGACTGATTGAAATGACCATTCCTGAAAAACCTAGCAGCCGCCTGCAGAAATACCGGCTGACCGGAGCAGGGAAACACTTGCTGACAGTCATGTAGGCCAAAAAGTGGACTGAGGACGCGGTATAGTATTTCCTTCATGTTGGCAGCGGCATCCTGCCGCAGGCGGTTCGTC
>JBILEA010000205.1:0-5215 GCA_044352355.1 Pontiellaceae bacterium
GACACACAAAATAGTTAAAGTCGAACGCTTCGAGAAGGTGGCACCGTTCACCTTGCGCGTGCACTTCTCCGATGCGACTGAAAAAACCATCGACTTTCGTCCGGTTTTGAAAGGTGCTCTTTTTGGTTCGCTGAGCGACGAAAAACTTTTTAATACCGTTCGCATTGATCCCGAAATTCATACATTAGTTTGGGAAAACGGTGCAGATTTTGACCCGGCAACACTTCACGACTGGTCTGAGGCCTATCAAATGCCGCAGGGCGGGGCGATGAAGGCGGCGGAAACACAGAGAAAGTACGGCTCTAAGGAATAAACATGAAAGTAGTAAAATTCGGCGGGACATCCGTCGCGAACGCAGAACAGATTTCGAAGATTGTAAAAATCGTCACGGCTGACACTGATCGCCGCATCGTTGTGGTTTCCGCGCCGGGCAAGCGGAATAAAGCCGACACCAAGGTCACCGACCTGCTGATCGCGCTGGCAAATACCGTGATCGCCGGGAAAGATTTTGAGGCCGATTTGATGGCGGTAGTGAATCGCTACGCCGAGATTCAGCGCGATCTGAAACTGCCGGAAGCTGTGACCAAAACCATCGAAGCCGATTTGCGCGGACGTATTAAAGGCCGTGGTAAAAACGACGCCCAGTTTATGGACGCTATGAAGGCTGCCGGCGAAGATTGCGCCGCCCGTGTCATTGCCGAAGCTTTCACCAAAGCCGGATTCCCGGCAAAATACGTCAATCCCGGCGACGCCGGTATGTTGCTGAGCGATGACTTCGGCAATGCGCAGGTTCTCGATGAGTCTTATCCCAGACTGGCTGAATTGAAAAAGATCAAAGAAATCGTCATTTTCCCCGGCTTTTTCGGTGTCACCAAAGGCGGCGACGTGGCGACTTTCCCGCGCGGCGGCTCGGACATTACCGGCGCGATTCTTGCGGCGGCGGTTAAAGCCGATGTTTACGAAAACTTTACCGATGTTGATTCCGTCTGCTCGATGGATCCGCGTATCATTGAAAATCCGCCCGCCATCGATTGTATGACCTATCGTGAAATGCGCGAACTTTCCTACGCCGGATTTGGTGTTTTTCACGATGAAGCGATTGTCCCTGCCGTTCGCGCCAATATTCCGATCTGTATTAAGAACACCAATAATCCGGCAGCTCCCGGAACCATGGTTGTGCCGACACGTGCCCCGGGTGAACAGACGGTAGTTGGTATTTCCAGCGCTCCCGGCTTCTGCGCCATCTATATTGATAAATACATGATGAACCGCGAAATCGGGTTCGGACGTCGTCTGCTCCAGATACTGGAGGACGAAAAAATTTCCTTTGAACACACGCCGTCAGGGATCGACAACATTTCCGCGATTCTGGCCTCGGCCAATCTGCCGGCAGCAAAAGAGGAAAAAGTTGTTGCCCGTATAAAAGCCGAACTGAAACCTGACGCGGTGCTGGTTGAACACGGACTTGCGCTGATCATGGTGGTCGGCGAAGGGATGCATTACACGCCCGGCATGGCTGCAAAAGCCACGCAAGCTATGTCCGCCGCCGGAGTGAACCTGGAAATGATCAATCAGGGCGCGTCTGAAATCAGCATGATGTTTGCCGTCAAAGACACCGACCGCGAAAAAGCTCTCCGTGCTCTAGGCAAAGCGTTCTTCGGGATTTAGCCCGTCTTTCGCTGTTCGCGGGCTGAACCGCCTTTTTTCTTCGAGTTTGACTCAAAGGTCTTCAGTCAGGGGCATTCTGTTTCAGTAAGTCTATGATTTCAAATAAGATATAACAATTCACCCGGTTTGTCAAGGCCGATGAAATACCCTGCTTTCCCTGCTTTCGGACGACCCAAAGCCACACTTTTGCCACACTTTTTCAGGACGTTTCAGAAATAAATATCGGGTCATACAGTTGCACTATTACTCCGCCTTGAAGCTTCCAATGGAATTAATTTTCCGGTTAACTGTATTGTCTTTAACGCGGTGATCCGCTTCATGTCCGAACAGGTTGCAGCGCATCCTGATGGAGCAATCGTTCTCGCACACCCGGAGGAAGTCAGGGGACATATCGAAATATAGGGCTGGTATGAAAGAATATCAGAACATTGAATTCAAAGAATCCTGGCGGGACGAGTATTTGAAGTGGATTTGCGGCTTCGCCAATGCCGAGGGCGGGGTGCTGGTTATTGGCCGGAACGACAAGGGGGTTGTTCTGGGTGTGCCGAATGCCGCGAAACTCATGGAAGACATTCCCAATAAGGTGAGGGATATTCTGGGTATTCTTGTACAGGTGAACCTGCGCGAAGAGACCGGCAAGGAATATTTGGAGATCGCAGTTGAGTCATATCCATATCCTGTGAGCTATAAAGGAGAATATCACCTGCGCAGCGGAAGCACGAAGCAGGAGCTGAAGGGCTCGACGCTGGACAAGTTTCTCCTGCGTAAACAGGGCCGACACTGGGACGGCGTGCCGGTGCCGTATGTAACCATGGCAGAGCTTGATGCGTCCTCATTCAAGTATTTCAGGCGTGCGGCGGCGAAAAGCGGACGTATGAATGAAGAGGTGCTTCAAGACAGCAACCAAACTATTATTGAGAACCTTCAGCTGTGCGAAGGCGGTTATCTGCGGCGTGCCGCAGCTTTGCTTTTTCATGAGAATCCCGAGCGCTTTGTGCCGGGAGCCTTTTTTCGCACGGGCGACATCGAGTCCTGGGGGCGCGGTATTGATAAGGTTCGTGACGCCTGTCGGGAAAGCGATGTGGAATTTCCCTCGTTTGAGTTCGAAAAAACTGGACTGATGGTTGAATTTAAAAGGCGGATTCCTGTCGAAGAGTCGAGAGGAGAGGCTTTCGTAGTTCCGGGGAGAGCCGGGAAAAAAACTGCGGGAGAAACTACCCAGAAAACTACCCAGAAAATGCTAGAGATCCTCGCGGATGATCCGTGTGTAAGTCGCATTCAAATAGCGGAGCTTTTAGGCAACATCTCCGAAGACGGCGTAAAGTACCAGCTGGCTAAATTGAAAAAGCGAGGGCTGATCCGCCGCATGGGTCCCGACAAAGGCGGGCACTGGGAGATTTTGAAATAGCCGCCTAAGAAATAACGGTTTAGTCCGCAGATCAGCTTTGGAACGGCCCTTCATCCTTGCCCGTTTCCGTCTGTTTGTAAAATACCGCCAGATTGGAAAAGAAACTGACCCTCGGCGAGAAGTGAATCGCCGCCCGATCGTATTATCTGGGCACCTCTAAATCATCATTTTATAGACGGACACCTTTTCTCCAAACTATTTTCGTGGCTCGAAACTAAGCCCAATGGAAGCCTGCAATGCTTGAGCATAAAAGTGCAGCATCGGCGATGATTATTGATGACGGATGCTGAGGACTTCGGAGTTTCCAATCGGCGGGGGAAAGTATAGCTTTTGAAGGTTCTTAAGCAGTTTCGATAGAGAGAGAGGGGTGGTATGAGTCTGGACCCACAGAAAATTCTAACGCTGGCGCAGCAGGGCGAAGGTATATCGCTCGAGTTCAAGGAGAGCCGATCTTCCTTGAGCCGAGATGTCTACGAGACGGTCTGTGCATTTCTCAACCGGCATGGCGGAACTCTATTGCTGGGGGTAAAAGATAACGGTGAAATCACCGGTGTTGATCCGGATTGTGTGGAACGGATCAAAAAGGATTTTGTCAACACGCTGAACAACCCGCAGAAGATTATACCCCCGGCCTATCTGTCCGTTGATGAGGTTCCGGTTGACGGCAAAACGGTACTGCGCATCTATGTGCCCGAGAGTTCTCAGGTTCACCGTTGCAATGGACGCATCTATGATCGTAACGAAGATGGTGACTTTGATATCACCGATCACACCATTCAGGTGGCAACCCTCTACCAGCGCAAGCTGGCAACGTTTTCAGAAAACAAAGTATACCCGCTGATTGAGCTCAAAGAGTTGCGGGCGGATTTAATTGAGCGCTGCCGGAAAATCGCCCGCGTCAATACCCGGAGTCATCCCTGGGCTGATATGGATGATCTGCAGCTTCTCCAGAGTGCTCAGCTCTATCAGACCGACCCGCTGAACAAAAAAACCGGGGTGACGCTGGCCGGTATTCTCTTGTTCGGCACCGACCAGCTGATCCTGACCGTGGTTCCCGCCCATCGCACCGATCTGATTCTGCGCAAAGTCAATGTCGATCGCTACGACGACCGCGATCTGGTTCGCACCAACCTGATTGACAGCTATGACCGGATGCTGGCCTTTGTGCAGAAACACCTGCCGGATCCTTTCTATCTGGACGGCATCGAACGCGTCAGTCTGCGCGACATCATTTTCCGCGAGGTCGCCTCCAACATGCTCATCCATCGCGAATACACCAATGCCACCCCGGCTCGACTGATTATTGAATACGGGCAGGTGCTGACCGAGAATGCCAGCAAACCCCACGGATTTGGCGCATTGAAACTTTCCACCTTCGCGCCGTATCCCAAAAATCCGGTCATCGGTGCCTTCTTTCGCGAAATCTACCGCGCGGACGAGCTGGGTTCTGGGATGCGCAAGATGATGCGCTACGGCAAAGCCTATGGTGGAGCCGATCCTGAGCTAATCGAAGGCGATGTGTTTCGCATGATCATAAAAGTGCCGGAATTTGGAACCGATATTTCAGCCAAACAAGCGAACGGACAAGGCGAGGCGCCAATCGCAGGTGAAGTCGCAGGTGAAGTCGCAGGTGAAGTCACAGGTGAAGTCCTTCTAGTTATTAAGGCACTTAAGGCAAAACAGTTAAACAGAACGCAGCTTCAAGTAGTACTTAAACTGAAAAGTCAGGCCAACTTCAGGGATCGCTACTTACAACCGGCATTGAACTCTGGACTGATTGAAATGACCGTCCCTGAAAAACCCAACAGCCGCTTGCAGAAATACCGGCTGACCGGCGCGGGGAAATACTTGCTGACAGACCTGCAGGATCAAAAGAATTGATCAGGAAAGACAATTTTTAAAATACCGCCAGATCGGAAAAGAAACTGACCCTCGGCGAGCGAAGAAATCCTCGTCCTGAACGCATCAGCGGGCATTCTAAATCATTATTTTATAGGACTGACCCCTTTCCTTGTTGAATAATTTCCGGATCCATTCGTCCGCTGTATTTTGAAAAATCCTGTAGATAGGCTTGTGTCAGCGATTCGTGAACACGGGCGGTTTCGGTTAACGATCCGGTTTCGGTATAAATCCGGACGG
>JBILEA010000206.1:0-5199 GCA_044352355.1 Pontiellaceae bacterium
CTGGATAAAGCAGAGCTACTGATGATCGAAGGTATCAAAAAACAGGGGACAAAAAAATCCAGTAAACAACTGGATACGTCAGATATTCCGCCTGAAGACTGGCAACATTTAATCGTCAAAGCCGGAGAAGCGGCACCGGATAAATTAAACGAACCCTGCGTAGACAATAATCTGAATCTAAGCGCTCTGGCTGTCGTTCTCGATAACCTCGAAAATATAATGCAAATTACAGGTAGCGACCCGTCAGAAGCTCAACATGCCGTTGGGGCCGCACGCAGCGGATTTGAAACCTATGCAGACGGAGTAGAAAAGCAGGTTCAAGAACTTGAAGTACAATATGAAATGCGCAGGCACCATCCCGTCACTGCAGAAGACCACGCCGAACACCTGAATCGCGAGGAGTTGATGATAGAGGTTTCAAAACTTACCTTAGCACTGATGCAGCCGCTCACCGTCGTTAACGTGTCGATTGAAGCCGCCCAGCGCCACGCCAAGCAACCCATTCAGAAAGATCTTCTCGATCTGGCTTATGAAAGCGGCACACGCATGCAATCGCTCATGCGACGCCTGCTAACGCTGGTCGGTTATCCTATACTCAACGGGTAATTACTTTTTACGCCGCCGAATCATGATCACGGCAACGACCACAGCAATAACAATCAGAACGACTATCACCGGTGTAAAACTGCCCGCGTTATTTTCTGCTTGAGGCACGACAGGATCGGGCTCTGCAATCGGCTCAACAACCGGCGGCGGCAGTGGTGGCAAACGCACAAACCCTTTTTCAATCAACTCAGCCGCTTTGGCATCGCGTACGTTTTTATCCTTACTGCCCAACACCACGGCAATCACCCGCCGCCCGTCACGTTGTGCAGTAGCCGTAGTAGAAAAACCACCTGCATAAAAATAACCGGTCTTGAGTCCGTCGCAACCTGGCACCGTGCCAAGCAATTTATTGGAGCTCGTCAACTGAACCGGATTGCCCTCGCGAAACGGACGCGTTGCAATCACCGTGTATTTCAAAGTTTCCGGATGTTTTTCCAGCAGCGCTTTTGACAGCAAGGCCATATCCAGAGCGGATGTTTTGTCGACCTCCTGTCCCGCACCGGGCGGCAACCCATGCACGGTATGAAAAACGGTATTACGCAAACCGAGTTCGCGCGCTTTGGCTGTCATTCGTACCGCATGGGCTTCTTTGGTTCCGGATGCACGAATCGCCAGCGCAGCGGCCGCATCATTAGCCGAATGAATCATCATCGCATAAATTAATTCTTCGAGCGGAAAAACTTCATTTTCCTTCAACCAGACTTGTCGCCCGCCGATTTGTGATACTTCGCGCGTCACCACTACCGACTCATCCAACTTAAGTGTTCCGGCTTTTACATCATCTAAAATCAGGAACAGATTCATCAGCTTAACCATACTGGCCGGATAGGCCACCGCCGCAGCGTGATCTTCTTGCAGAATGGCGCCAGTAGACGCATCAATCACCACGGCGCCATAATACGGATCGCGGGAAATAACACTCAGCGTTGCTCTTGCCGGAACTGCTGCTGCCGGAGCGGCACCCTGCTTCTTGGCCGTTCCCGTTTTTGTGGGCGTAGCCGCCTGTGCAACAAACGCTACGGAGAACAAAGAAAGAATCACCAATAAAAATTTCAACGATTTTTTGGAAGACATATCGACTCCTAGTTTTAAAGACGGTGAAGTTAACAGAAATAGAGCCTGTGTGCGAAGAAAACTTTTTATCAAATACATGAGTAACGAGCTGTCTGAAAACAAATAGCGCCGTCACCACGCATAATCTGCCGAACTACCGTAAACGCCGGAGTATCTGCGCGGTAAAGGGGTCACCCGATGGATTTTAGAATCTGTTGTTTTTCCTTCGCCCATTTCCCCTCCGCCGCATCATAAAACCTCATGGCTCGGCTTACGGTTATGGTATCGTGCGCCGAGATATTCAACTCGGAGAGATCGAGTACCAGCTCAGATAAAAACGATCAACCCTGAATCCTAAAATTCAGCGGCTACCCACTTTTCGACCCAATCGGCTAGCAATCAAGGTGACGACACCGCCGAGACTGATTAACGCCAAAGCAGCTGGTTCAGGAATGGCGTCGATCGATAGATTATCCACGGCGGTAGCATAGTCTATCCCCCGCCCTTTAGGCGTTCCGCTGAATCTGAACCGCACACCAATATACTTGTATCCTCTATCACCAAAATCGATTTCAGCCGTATAGCTGTTAACCGAAGGAGTAGCAACACAACCGCTGCTTATTGCTGTCCAGGCTGATCCGCCAGAAAACAATTTTCTACCACCCGCTTCGCTAGAGAAACCTCCGAGGGGGTCAGAGTTGCTCCGAAGTCTGCTCTAGCGGAGCGGGTGGTAAAAAAATACTTATTAAGTTAATTTCGTATTAGTCGATTAAGAATAAGTTCAGCCGTCTTTTCACCAACGCCGGGCACTGCCAGCAACTCCTCAAGACTCGCCTTACGCAACCGCTCAAACGAGCCGAAATGCTTCAGCAAAAGCTCCTTTTTCTTGCGTCCAATGGTTGGAATTTCGTCGAGCGCCGACTCGCGGATGCGCTGTGCGCGCAGTTTTCGATGATAGGAAATAGCAAATCGGTGCGCCTCGTCCCGCAGACCGGTTATGACCCGCAACTCCTTGGACCCACGCGGCAGACGCAGTCCGGGCTGGTCATCGCGGACAATCTCCTCAAACTGTTTCGCCAGTCCGACGATTGGAATCTCTACGCCAACTTCCACCAGTGCCGCACAGGCGGCGCGCAGCTGGGTGATCCCTCCGTCCACGACGACCAGATCGGGCATCGCCCCCTGCTCTTCTTTGAGCCGACTATAACGGCGGCGTACCGCCTCGGCCATCATGCGCGGATCGTCACTACCCTCGACCGTTTTGATGCGGAACCGGCGGTAACGCTGCGGCACCGGAACGCCGTCTACCGCCGCCACCATACTCGCCACCGCATAGGTTCCAGAGATGTTAGAAATATCAAAACACTCAATCAGACGCGGCGGATTTAAAAGTCCTAGCGCTTTACCCAATTCATTCACACCGGTGTCCGCGTCGTCAATCAGCATCCGGTCGGTCTTACGCACCAGCGCCCTTTCCTTCACCGCACGGGTCAGCAGAAACATCATATCGCGCAACGCGGCGGCTTCCTCGAACCGGTGCTTTTCAGCGGCGGCTTCCATTTTCGCACGCACCTCTTTGATAAATTCCGGCCGTTCGCCGCGCAGAAACGCACAAGCCGTCTGAACACGCTCCATGTATTCATCAGGGGTCACCTTGCCGATGCACGGCGCGGCGCACTGGCGGATAATATCGTTGTGGCAATGCTTATAGGTTTCCGCGTCGGGCAAGTCCGGACGGCACTGCCGGATACCGAAACGTTTTTCGACAAATTCCAGCGCGGCGCGGGCCGCCAGCCCCGAAGTATACGGGCCGAAACAGGTTCCGCCGTCATTTTTATCGATCCGGCAGAGTTCAAACTTCGGGAACGGACGGTTCAAATAAACGCGCAACAGCGGAAACCGCTTATCGTCTTTGAACATGGTGTTGTAGCGCGGTTTGTACTCCTTGATCAGCTTGCCTTCAGTCAACACCGCCTCGGCATCGGTACGGAGCACCAACACATCGAAATCGGTGATCGAGCGGATCAACCCGCGCAGTTTCGGCTCGGCTTTATGATAGGTGCTTTCGCGGAAATAACTCTGAACCCGCTTATGAAGCGAAGCCGCCTTGCCGACATAAATGATACCGCCGGTCCGTCCTCGCATCAGATAAACGCCCGGCGCATCCGGCAGCTCTCTCAGTTTTTTACGAATGTTTTCCGGCCACTGCATGCCTTAAACTGTACCAGAAAAATCAAAATCAGAGACTGAAAAATCGTCGGTGAGAACGCCGGTTTCAATGGCGAGAAGGCAGTCGGCGGTTTTCTTGACAAAATCATTACCGACACCCGAGCTATGCGAGAGAGGCCGCGTTATCGCGCGGCAATGAACAACGTGAGTGGCAAAATCATGAATAGATCGTTTTTATCCGGCTGTTGCCGTGCCTTCAGCATATCCGCAAGATGGGAAAATGATTTTGTGGCTTTTCGTGGCCGTACTTCTTCCGCGCCCAGCGGACGCGGCTACAGGAAATCGTTCTTACTGTGGGTGCGGACGGTGGCCCGTGCCTATACCGATCATACGGTTTTGGTATCACAGAGCGACGGCAGCAAAGCGGCAAAATCAAAAAGGTTAAAAGACAGGATCGATATGTGAAGTTTTAAAAATCACTTTCTGGAAACGAGCTTCAGTTCGTCGTCATAAACATAATCGATGATTTTGCCGGAGATAATCAGTTCAATGACTTCCTCGATGACTGGAAGCGGTGCCATGAACCATTCGCGGGGCGTATAGCGTTTCCCGTCCCGGTCGAAAACATCGACGTCCAAACAAACCTTTCCAAAAAATCGGTGTAGCAACAGCTCCAGCTTCTGCGGGTTGAGGTTATAGCACTCGAAGGTTTCAAGAATGTGAACCGGTGCCATGAGATAGGTTGGATCATCGGGAGCGTTCTTGACCCGCTCCTTCACCGGCACCGTGCTGAATCCGATTTTATAGAGGTCTGAAAGCGCGGTAATCTGCGGGGCGGTGCTCAGCGAGCGCAAAATGTAAATGAAGCCGGTCTGCCCGTCTTCATCGGTAATGTTATTCAAATCATCCATCAGCCGGTCTTCGTGCTCGGTGATCCGTCTGCCGTCCTTGTACAGATTGCGGGCAAGGGAACGAAGTAACAGGTCGCCCTCTGTCCCGTTTTCGAAAATGCAACGAAGCCGGGCGTTCACCTTTTGGTTTTTCTTCTCTTTGTCACCCACATCGGCCACATAGACCATTATGCCGCTCAGGATGAAATATTCACCGGCCTGAATCTGCTGCTCGTTCACAAACGGTCTCAGGATGCGTTTTCCGGACTGTAAATCAGCGTGGCACTGCTTAAACAACGGCTCGAACCGGCTGAAATCTTTGCAGGGCTGACGCTGGGCCACATAGTCGGGTGCTTCAATATTCTGCGGCACGTTGCGCAGGGTGAAAATGCTCTCCTCCTCGCTGTTGCCCAGCAGATTGAGAGCATCATCCTTCAAGATGTCGTCAATGGATTCCGGCTGTTTAACCGGGACTAAAAGG
>JBILEA010000207.1:0-5190 GCA_044352355.1 Pontiellaceae bacterium
GATGTGCGCCGCGAGATCCCGGTCGCTGTTAAAAATATCAGCCATAACATAGCTGGCCACGGCGGTCGGGCAGGCGAGATAGATCAGCAGAATCTGCCGTTCGACGGGTGGGATATTCCAGAGTACCGCCAATCCCAATCCGATCAGGGGCTGGACGAAAACTTTGATCCCGGCTGCTGTGACGGATGCAGCCAGACCGGTGCGGATGCCTTTGAATGAAAGCGAGGCGCCGATGCTTAACAGCGCCAGGGCCAGCGAGGTGTCGCCGAGTGCCCGCAGCGTGCTTTGAATCGCGACGGGTAGAGTAATTTTTAACCCGTTTAAGAGCAGGCCGAGCGCACAGGCAATAAGCAAGGGGTTGAGTAGAAGCTGTTTCATGAACAGCAGTATCGTGGTTCCTGGACTCCTCTTCTGCCGGTCACCGTGAATAACCAGAATCAGCACGGAAAGGAAATTATAAAACAGAATGGACGGGGCCAGCGCAACAGTTGCCAGCGCTGCAATGTCAGGGTGCAGCATCGACATGGAATAAATGATGACAGGCAGTCCGATAAAGGCATTATTGGAGCGCATCGAGCCCTGCACGAATGCACCGGTGGAGCGGCGGTCCAGCTTCAGGATGAATGTGGCGGTATATGCGGTCAGTGCTGAGCCTATCGTGGCTAGAACCAGAAGCAGCGACAGGCGTGAAACGTCGCCGGAGTTGAAGGTAGCACTGGATACTTTATCGATCAGGAGGGCCGGCAGGGCAATCCAGTAGGTAAGACGGTTCAGGCTTTTAGCCAGATGATCCGAAAAAAAACCTGTTTGGCAGAGGATCTTGCCGAGCGCAATAATTAAAAAAATCGGTAAGAGACTATTGAGTAGGTGCATGCGGGGTAGAGTAAAGAACTGCAGCCCCGAATAGAACCTGAAAAACTCCAAAAAATGGTCAGGCCTTGAATGGCCTGTGAAAAACAGGCCGTTATTTCAGCTGGGTAGGCATTTCAACTTCTAATTCAGATTTTTGTTCCGGCTTCGGTACGGCTTTCTTTTGCGCGGTGGCTTCCTGTTCTTCAACCGTTGCTTTTTCAGCCCGGAAGAATTTATTGAGCTGATCGGCCGCATTTCGCGCTTTGGCTTCGTCACCTTTCAGGCGGTAGGCCTGAAAAAGACCCATCCAGACCCGTCCGTTTCGCGGAGTGATTTTTGCAGCCTTCTCCATGTGCTCAAGGCCTTTTGAAAGCTGTTTTTGGAGAATAAGGCTTTGCCCAAGATTCAGGAAAGCACCCGCCATGTTTGGATTATTTTTTACGAGAGTCGTATAGATTTCCTGCGCCTGCTGCGGGCGGTTGAGGGCCAGATAAATGCCGCCTGCGCCGATCAGTTGCGATGAATTACCGGCTTTGGAAAGCCCCTTGCTTTGTTCCACATAATCCTTATGGGCTTTCTCAAGAAGTACTATGCCGGATTTTTGAATAACGGGATCATTAATCAGTGTGGCGTATTCCGGCAGGTCTCGCACCAGAATGATGGTGGCTCCGTCAAAATAGACCAGTTTCCACGACGTGGAGGCAATCAGGCGATTCGCTAGAGCGCCAGCGTCTGACCAGCATCCGTTCATGACGACGGCGTGCGGATTCCAGTCAGATAGAATGGTGCGCCATGCGCCAGCCTGACCCAGTAATGCGCTATTGAGCGTTTTATAGAATTCAGAGCCGTAGAATGAGGCGCGTGTGTCACAGAAAATTTTGCGCGATGGATTTTGCAGGGCGATGTAGCCTCCATCATGTGCAATATTCAGAATATTTTGCGGGAAATCTTCACGTGATAGAATGCGGGTTGCTTCTACAGGGAAAGATCCTTTTTCGACACCCAGTCCGAAGCGTGATGCACTGCCGATATCGGCGTAGGATCGGTTCGTAATTATTGAGACCATCGAACCGACCATCAGAATTAACGCAACCACTGAAAGCGCATCATGTAGCATGGTTTCGTTGGTTTTTAAAACGGTAGTTAGGGTGCGAGTAAGATATTCGCTGACGGCGCTGAAGCTGAGCGCCATGAACGGAAAGGCTAGAAAGGCAAAGAGTTGCAATGATCCAATTGAACGCACCGTTAAAAAGGCTCCGATCAAGGCCATCGCGGTGATCATCGATGGAAGACGTTTTTGCAGAGTGATTAGGCCGCCCGCGCCGAGGATCAGTGCAAAGACCGTCAGGCTGCTGATCAATCCTTGCGGGAAATTACTGCTGAACATGGATATCCATTCCAGATTTTCCGTGCCGGTCAATACGGTCCAGTTGGCCAGAATATGCCGATGCAGGTTGATCAGGTTCGGGTTGATCAATGTGACGGCCAGTGCTGCTGCGGAGAGAAAAAAGAGTTTTGAGGTCAGAGGGCTCACCATGGTGGTACGCGAGACGGCCCGGGTTCCCTGCCAATTTTCGACAGCGAAAAATAAAATCAGTGCCGGGCCAAAGAGAAAGGAGGGGTGCATGTTAGTCCAGAGCACTTGAATAACCAGCAAAAGACCGGCCAGCAGGTTGAAGTTTCTCATGCGATAAAGCAGGTTTAAAAACAGGGCTGTAAAGAGCATGAAGAATACGGCGGGGGTCGGGTTAAATACAGGGAGTATCAGCCGGGAGCAGAGTAACAGCGCCAACCCGATGCTTAGCGGCCCGCCCCATTCTTTACTGAAGCGCAATATGAGCAGGAAGGAAACGATCACAACCAGAACGTGAACCAGCGTGACGAGCCCTGCACCGCCCAGAGACCAGAGGAGGTAGACCAGACTGTTGTAAAGTGGATTCATATTGATCCATGTTTTGCCGGTCATGGCGTAGGAGAGGGTATCCGTTTTAACGCTATGCGCTTGTCCCAGTGCGATATGCGTAAAAATTTCCGGACTGCTGATGGTGCGTATACCGGTGAGGGTTAGAAGGGCGAATCCGGCGATAATTAAGATAAGCCCGAGTGTTTTCTTGTTACTCATAAAGCAGAAACTCCCTTGTTGAAACAATAGGCTGGATTTTACCGGCGCAAGATTTTTTTACAAGCAGGAATCAGAGTGGATTGGCGGAATGAAGGATGGTTGGATTGATGGGGTGGAAAGACTTCAAGGTTGCCGTAATCCAATGATCCATCATTCCATCATTTCGCGCCTCGCAACGGCGCTCAGAAAAGGTTCATTTGCGAATCCGACGCTTTTTTGCGCCGCGTACGATGTTGTGCCAGTTTGGGCATACCTTCGGCTTCAAACTCGCCTTCTTCCAAGTTGTGCAGAATTTCGTTAGCCCGTTCGAGCACGGCGGCGGGCAGTCCGGCCAGCCGTGCAACGTGAATGCCGTAGCTTTTATCCGCCGCACCGGGAACGATTTTGCGCAGAAAGGTGATTTGATCTCCGCGTTCCTTCACCAGTACGTTGGCATTTTGTACACCCGGCATGGTCAGGCTGAGATCGGTTAGTTCGTGATAATGCGTTGCAAACAGTGTCTTGGCGCGCACGGCCGGATTGGTGCAGAGGAATTCGGCCACCGACCACGCAATACTGATTCCGTCGAACGTGCTGGTGCCGCGGCCGATTTCGTCGAGGACAATCAAACTCTTCGGTGTTGCGTTATTTAGAATATTCGCGGTTTCCTGCATTTCCACCATGAATGTGCTGCGTCCACGTGCCAGATCGTCGCTGGCACCGACCCGCGTGAACACGCGATCTACCAGTCCGATTTTTGCCTGCGAAGCCGGAACAAACGAACCGATATGAGCGATAATCGTGATTAGTGCCACTTGCCGGATATAGGTCGATTTTCCCGCCATATTCGGGCCGGTAATGACAATCAGCTGATGGTCGGAGCAGTTGAGTGTCGTATCGTTTGGTACAAACCGTTCGGCGTCCGGCATTTGTTCAACCACGGCGTGACGCCCGTCGTGAATGATGAGCTCGTCCTGTTCGCTCATGGCGGGGCGGACATAACGACGGGTCAGCGCATTTTCGGCGAACGATGCCAACACATCGACTTCGGCAACAGCGCGGGCATTGCGCTGAATTTCATCGATATGTTTCACAACTTCGTCGCGGAGTTGACTGAACAGTTCAAATTCCAGCGCAACGGCCCGCTCTTGTGCGCCGAGGATTTTATTTTCATACTCTTTCAGTTCGGGTGTGATGAACCGCTCGGCATTCGTCATCGTCTGCTTGCGTGTGTAGGTCTCCGGCACCATCGACAGATTACTGTTGGTGATTTCGATAAAATATCCGAACACCTGATTGAAACGCACCTTAAGCGATTTGATGCCGGTGCGCTCCTGTTCTGCTGTCTGAAACTCGGCCAGCCACTGTTTACCTTTGCCGGCCGCGTCGCGCAACTCGTCCAGCTCCGCCGAAAAACCGCGGCGGATCATCCCGCCGTCCTTGGTCGAGACCGCCGGTTCGTCGTCGATGGCCTCATGAATCATCTTTCCAATGGCTGGAAGTTCGGTCAGTGATTTTTCCAGTGTTTGGAAAGGATGTTCCATTGTAGGACATGCTTCCCGTATTCGGGAGCGTGTGTCCTCACGTTGCGTTTCCACCGGCTCTGATCCTGCAGGCGATTTGGCGTGAGGAGCCAGCAGTTCTTTAAGTTTCGGCAGTTGATCGAGTGATTCGCCGACGGCGCGCAGGTCGCGGGCGTTGCCGCCGCCTGAACCAAGTCGCGACATAATCCGCTCCAGATCGCGCATTTCGCCGAGCAGTTCGCGCACTTCAGCCAGCAGCGTGCGGTTGGTTGTAAACGTTTCAACCGCGTCGAGCCGTGCATTAATTTCAGAAAGATCGCGTAACGGACGGACGATCCAGTCGCGCAGCATCCGCGCGCCCATCGCCGTGCGGGTTGTGTCCAGTACGGAGAGCAGCGTCGATTTTGGACCCTGCCGGGCCGGATTGAGCGGAGCGATCAGCTCCAGATTCATGATGGTCGTTTCATCGAGCAGCAGGTAATCGTCTGGATTCTTCACCTGAATACGCCGGACGTGGGCGAGATTACGGCGCAGTCCGGTATTTACATAATACAGCATCGCGCCTGCGGCACGCAGTCCAAGTGGCGAGTTTTCACAGCCGAAGCCTTTCAGTGAATGCACTTTGAAATGGCGCAACAAAACCTCTTCGGCATTTTTGGACTCAAACGTCCAATCCTCGCCGATCGTCTTGAGCGTGCGGCCCATGACCGCCAG
>JBILEA010000208.1:0-5176 GCA_044352355.1 Pontiellaceae bacterium
TCGCCCACTTTTTCCCAATGGTCGTGGCGTTCAGCGCCGTGCATTTTCAATACGCGCAGTCCAGATGTAAACTTTTCGGCTTCCTCGGCCCAGTTTTCCACCAGACTGGTCGGGCAGACGATAAGCGCCGGTTTGCCGCGCGCCTTTTCGTTATGGCGTTCCAGCTGAAGCCAGACCAGCGCTTGCAGCGTTTTACCCAGACCCATCTCATCAGCAAGAAGCCCGCAGAATCCGCTGCGTTCCAGGAACCGCAGCCAATAGACGCCGTCTTTCTGGTACGAGCGCAGCGTTTCTTCCAGCTTTTCTCCCAATGGCTCCGGCTCGATTTTTTGCGCACGGTTCTGCATCTGCGCTTTTTTCATCCAATCGGGTGACGCTTCAACGTCTACACCATCGAGCGAATAAAGAGAGGATTGAACGTAGGCGGCATAAATGTCGTTCATACGGAACGTGCCTGCTGCACCGCCGGCACCGAAGGCGCAGTCGCTGAACACTTCACGAGCAGTTTCGATGGCGTCGATATCGAGCAAGACGGTGCGCCCATTCTTTTCGATGAACGCTTCACCCATATTCAGCGCGCGCTGGATTTCGCTTTCGCTCAAACTTTGCCCGCCACTGTTTTCGTAGGCGTAGCCGACGTCAAAAAATCCGTTGGCGGAGGCTTCGTTGATCCGGATAACAGGCGTGGTGAATTCTGCTTCCTCCATGAACGGTGCCACACGGCCTTCGAGTTCGACGCGCCAGCCGTAGCGCCGCAAGCGGGGAATGGCCCCGCCAAGAAAATTCAATACCTCGCGCGGCCCGACGATGGCGGTGAGCAGGTCGCCACGATTCCCGCGGAAGCCGGAAAAGGCCAATTTTTCAAGCGCCCGTTTTTCAGCCTCCGGATTGCGTATGCCGTATTCCAGAATATCGTCAGGCGATGGAATAGCAAAATTCCCTGCGACCTCGTCGCGACAGGCGATAAGCTGGTGATGATCGTACTCTGCATAAAATTTAGCGGCTAACGATGCGGGGCTGCCGCTGACCACAAGCCGGAAGCGCGGCTCGGCCGGTTTTAATGTTAGAAGATCCGGCGCAACCTTGGTGTCAACCGGGATGAGGCTTCCAAGGGTTGGAAGTTCGTGGTGAAGAAAGTGCGGTACGGCAGGCCGGGCAATCCGTGTCGGGTTATGATAAATGCTCCGTAGCGGTGCGGGCAGCAGTTCGTTCAGCTTGCGGAAGGTGTTGTGAGTAAAAACCCAGCCCTCGCGGGCGCCGATGATAAACAGCGGTTTTTCATCGGACGGCGGGTCGATGTGCATGGAAAGGCCGAGCTCGCCGCTGATTTCATCGAGCTCCATCCGCAGACTTGTGCCCGCCGTTTCGGGGGAGACCGAAAGGGGTTGCTGCGCGCCCTGCTCATTCAGCGGCTTGTTGAAGAGAAGTTGCAGCAGGTTGATGAAGTCGGCCTCGCGGGCCACCAGCCGTCCTTTGGCCGGGCCTTCGCAGATATCCTCGATAACGAACAGCAGGTTTTCATCGCGCGGCGTGAACGATAAAGGAACTCCGGGGGGGATTTCATTCAGTAAAACGCATTTCCCTTGATAGTCTGCAACGCAACGAAGCGGGAAGCGCCCGCCAAGCGCCTGTTCGCGCCAATTTTGTTCGAGCATGATACGCAGGACGGCGGAAATGGCTTTTGGGTGCTCTGCTGGAACGCGGGTGATGTATTTGGCTTCGTCCTGCTGCTGCAACCGTTCCGCGCGTTTTTTTTCTTTGCGCTCTTTTTCCTGCCGCTGCGGATCGCTGTATAATTTGATTGCTTCAAGCCCCAGCGCGACAAGGTGGGCGCAGATCAATCCGCGTTCCTGATTTTCCCGGCAGGGACAGAGATTGTCGACCATCCCGTCCTTGGTCAGTTCAAATTTGGTGCGCATTCCGCGGATGCCGACGGCCAGCTCACCGGAGATAAACGGATGATCGTATTCGACTTTTTCGACAACGCCGCGCTCAAACAGCAGTTTCCCGTCGCGGAATGCCTTCCACCCGGCCCAGTCCTGCAAAATTTTCTGTGTAAACGGTAACGCCATAAATTTTCTCTGGAATACTGGAATGAAGGATCAATGGATTATTGGGGATTCCCAACACCATTATTCCGATTCTTCTGCACTCCACTGTTCCGTGCTCAACGAGCACAAAGAAAAGCATCCCATTCTTTCCGAACATTGGAAAATTGCGAGCGGAAAGTTTCTTTCTTTGGATTTTTTTAACCGCGAATTTACACGAATCGTCGCGAATGAAGTCCTTGGCGCAAGAACAGTCCAAATACCGGAAGAAGTTCGCGGCTGACAAGGCCTGTGCCGCAGCCGAATTCCATAGCGAACATGGTTTTTGAAAGCGGTACAGTCGCTTTGATCGCGGCAGCGATGTTGCGGGCATTTTTTACGCGACCGGGATTGTCGTCCCATTCGACAGCCTGTTTATCGAAATGTGCTGTACTCATGGTTCAAAAGAAAAGCGGTATTGGGTGAGGCTTTGCTCGTCGCGAATGGCGATGAGCTGTTTCTGCAGCGCTTCATCGATAGGGGCGCCCTTGTTCTGTCGATCGAGCCAGGCGAGGTGTTCTTTTTCGCCGCAGGTGTAGATGCGTTCTGCGCCGGGCGCTTTTTGCGAGTTGCGCAGTTCGCGCAGGATGTCGCCAGCGGTTTTTTTGAAGGCGTGCAAGTCACAGAAATGTTCGATGTCGATGGCCATGAAGAAGTGGCCGAGCCCGTAGGGCTGCGGTTTTCCGCTGTCGTCGATACCGCTGAGCGCGCTTAGGAATTTCCCCTGCTGGAGGGCGGCGGAGAGGAGTTCGACGACGGTGGCGAAGCCGTAGCCTTTGTAGCCGCCGGTTTCTTCGCCGATGCCGCCGATGGGGGTGAGCGCGGCTTCGCCGGTGACGAGGTCTTTGAGAATCTGCGCGGAGTCGGTTTTGGTTTTCCCTTCGCGGTCAATCACAAGACCAGGCGGGCAGGCTTTGCCTTCCCTTTCATACTGTTCGATTTTGCCGCGCTGGGTAATGGAGGTGGCATAGTCATTGGTGAAGGGAAATTCTTCGTCGGTCGGGATACCGAAGACGAGCGGGTTGGTGCCGAGCATATTTTCAACGCCGAAGGTGGGAGCGATAGAGGGGCGGGCGTTCGTTCCGGTGAGACCGATCATACCGGCGTTGCAGGCCATCATCGGATAATAGGCGGCGAAGCCGTAGTGGGTGGAGTTGCGGGCGACGACCATACCGAGGCCATAGGTGCGGGCTTTTTCGATGGCCATTTCCATGCAGCGTTTGGCGATAACCATGCCCATGCCGTGGTGACCGTCGACAACGGCGGTGGCGGCGTTGTCGCGGACGATTTCAAACTGTGTAACGGGCTGTTGAATTTTCTGTTTTACGATGCGATCGTAGTAAATGGGTTTGAGGCGGCCGACGCCGTGGGAATCAATACCGCGTTTGTCGGAGGTGATGAGGACGTCTGCACAAATTTGAGCCTCGTCCGCTGGAACGCCAAGGGCTTTAAACGTATCGGCCACGAAGGCTTCGAGCTGATGAAAAGGAATCCAGGTTGTCTTCGGCATTCGAGCTATCTTTCTATGATTTCTGTAAGAATTCGTTCCAGACGAAGCATGCCGCTTTCAAGCGAATGTTTCTTTTCAACCAATTCGCGGGCGTGACGAACCATCCGTGCAGCAAGTTCTCGGTCGGTGAGTAACCATTCGACGCTTTGAGCAAAGAGCTCCGGCGTATCCGCGACTAAACAATTATCACCGGTTTGTGCTTCAATGCCGGCCATCCCCAATGAGGTGGAAACGACAGGTACCCCGCCCGCCATAGCTTCGAGGACTTTCGTGCGTAATCCTGAGCCAAGGCGAACGGGCGAAACAAAAACTTTCGCCCGATTACGATATGGGCGCAAATCTTTGACACTGCCTGTCACTATGATTCGCGGATCTTTTTGCGCAATTTTTTTAATCCGCCGGCTAGGTGCCGCACCAACAATATAAAATTTTAAATCCTCATATTTTTTATTAAGTAGCGGCCAAACGTGATGATAAAACCACTCCACGCCATCTTCATTGGCCGGGTCGCCCATAAAACCGGTTAATAAGATAATCGATTCTTTTGGAACGGGCGGACACGCTTGTAATTGTTGAATGTCTACCCCTGTAGGCGCGACAGAAATAGCGAGGTCCTGTGCATAATATTGCATAGTGAACCGCTCTTGCGGAGTAAGAACCAATATTCGATCCGCACAACGGTACATATTAAACTCATATTTTTTCAATCCCCTCAATTGAGGGATGCTTTTAAGATGTAGCCGCCATTTTACTTCTCCCAATTCCATATATTTTTCATACGCGGCGGTTACACACCGATGACAGGATATGACTTTATGAACAGCAGATAAATATGGGTTTTTATACAGGTACTGCCCCATTTCAGAAAATTCGGCTATAACGATGTCGTATTTCCCTTGTTCAACTTCTTCGCCAACCGCTTTCAGCATGGTTTCTGTATAACTTTTCCAAAAAACGGCCGGGCGACTTAAAGAAAGATAATCATGAAATGCCCGAACAAAAAAATTACGTCGGGGATGGGGTAATGTGGTTAGTCGATACAATAAAGGCCTCAAGGTATCGATTCGTTCTTTTTTTTCATCTTGAATAAAAGAAAGAACTCCAACCTGATGTCCATGCTCCGTTAAATATCGAATGCGTTGATAAATAATTCGATGTCCGCCAGCAACTTCTGCATGAGGAAGTTTATTAGTAAGAAACAAAATCTTCATGATGCAGCCATTTTTAATGGAGTTCCTTTACCAGCTCCATAAATTCTTCAGGAGAAAAGTCCGTTATCTTTTTCCCGGAATCTTTAATTGCTTTATTAATTCGGTGACAGATTTTCTGCAACGCTTTATGGGTCTCGCCGGATCCCATGATTACGCGGTATTCGCCGGCCTCTGTAACTCTGATTTGCCCGTCCTCGGTATCAAATCCTACACCCAACAGACCAATAACCCGGCTTTGTCCGGCTTCTCTCATCTCTTTTTCTCTATTCCCTCTTGCACTCTGGCCGATTCTCTGGCTTATTCACGTTCTTCTGCCCGATTGTGTAATGGTAGCACAGCAGACTCTGAATCTGCTTGTCTAGGTTCAA
>JBILEA010000209.1:0-5172 GCA_044352355.1 Pontiellaceae bacterium
GTCCGCTCCGAAAATGGTATGGGAATAGATGTTTTCAGACGTCTGGTCTGCCGGGAGTTGCAGTCTGCCCTGATCAACCACGACCGCGTCGCGCGGGAACGCTTCGGCGGCCCACCGGGCGTATTCCTGCCAGAGATGCACGCTGTCACGGTAAAGCCAGAGCCGTTCCTGCTCGTCGAAGCCGTCCCGGGGGTCAAGCCGTATGCCGTCGCGGGCGGCGGCGGCGATGGTCGATCCGGTGACCTCGCCCATGGGCGGACCGAGTTCCTGAACGAAGATCGGCTGGGCCGGAGTGCCGCGGACCTTTTGAAAAGCCAACAGATCCGGCACCTCAGCGAGGCTCTGGAGAAACCGGTGCTTCATGATGGCGTTCATGTGCGGGTCACGCACGGTCGCCCAGAAGGTGCTGGCCCACATGTTGGGCCACGAAGGAACAAAGCGATCTGCGACCCGGTCATACGCCAGCATGCTGTACCGTCCGTCATTAAAATAGCCTCCCAGTCCATCCGGACCTGAAGGGGCGCCGCCCCAGGAAGCCCCGTTGAGCATGATCTGCACGGGCCGTCCCGTTTGAGCTGATGTCTCCAGCTTCTTGCGCACGTCGTCGCCAGTCTGCGCATACGGCTTGTTGCCATAGTTGGTCAGCAAAACGTCGCCCAGCGGGGCGAACGATTTGAACTCTTTATCTGAAGGCTTCGCGAATTTTCCCAGCAGGCCGAGGGGCCGATAGACCTTTTCGCTTTGCGCGGTGGTTTCAAAAAAGTCGGCGTGCAGCCAGAGTTGGCCCAGGCTGAAGGGCCAGGCTCCGGCGTTCTCAAAGGTGACCTTCAACATCTCTCCAGGAACTGTCGCGGGGATGGAAATGAAGTAATGGTTAGGCCCGTCACCGAGCTCTTCGTAGGTGCGGAAATACAGATCCACTCCGTTGACGCTGACTTTGTAACCGAAAGCGCGCGGACGCCGGTTGTGGATCTCCTGAACTTCCAGCACTAAAGACTTGGCCGTGGCCGGACGCTCAAAGGTGACACTCAGCGCTGCACCCTCTTCAAGCAAAGTGCGTGCGGGATAATTCCGTTTTAGTCCACCGATTTCCGTGGCGAGGATTTCAACTTGCACCTTGCCTTTGGTTGTCAACTGATAGGCCGACTCGCTGGCAGGCTCACCAAACTGGATATGTTTGTTCCCATAGCTGTCAGCGGCCAGCCCTGCTCCGCTCAGCAGGAGGGCTTGAACTGTGAGAATTTGGAGCGGTCTCATGGTGCCGTTTCCTCCGTAACCACGCGGATCTGGCCGACGCAGAAACGCTCGTCCGCCGAATGGACACGCAGCGTGGCTTTCAGCAGAAATTCTGTGCGCCCTTGAACCGCCGGGGTCAGATCCATGAATTTCCAGGGATTACTCCAGGGCTTTCCCTGAGCGCTTTGGGCATAGCTGTTCTGCCATGAATTATCAAACCGGCCGCAGGAAATCCATTGGACTCCATCGGTGCTGACTGAAAATTCGACCGCGCTGGAATCTTCAAACGCTCTGGCGGTGAACTCGACGACTGTGGCCTTCAGGGGGCGGTCGAAACGGACGCGATAGATCACAGACCCGGGCTCAAAAGGCTTTTCCGGACGCAGAAGAGGGACGACGAGATCGTGCAGATAATTCGGCTCCGGTTTATGCGGCTTGACCGCCAACCCCTGGACAGAAACCGCATCGGCCTTCCAATCCTGTTTATCGCCCTTGGTGAAATCCTGACTCATGAGCACCCGGTAAGGCTGAGTGACATTGATTAGACGGCGGCTGGTGCCCAGTTCGGCATATGGGGAATAGTCAAGACTCACTTCCTGCCCGGGCTTCAACGCCTGCGCGATCATCCGCGCTTCATACGTACAGTAACGGTCGTGCATCGCCACGGTGTCCAGCTGGGTGTCATAGTGGAATTCATAGCTGTTTCCATTTTCGAGGATGATTCCGCCATTGGTGAAATCCTTGAGCAGAGAGGGAGCAATAACGCTTTTAATCCGTCCGCTGTCATGTCCGTAGAGGGAGCGTATCCCGGAGACTTCGCCTTTTGCATTGAGCGTCAGCTCGACCCGGTCAAAGCGTTTGGGCCAGTTCCCCTCCTCGCCGGGCCGGGCGAGCCGTTCGGCCGACCGCACCACCTGCACATCCTTGGCGACCTTTAACTGGATCGAATTTTCGTAATTCATTAATTTCAAGTTCTGGGTATCGACCTGAATGGATGCCTTGCTCCCATTCAGATACCGGGCGACGAAACTGCCGGGCAAAGCCGGAGCACCGGGGGACACCTTCAGCGCCGTGGCATTCACACTGATCCGGCCATCCTTGACCGCGATCTGTTCGGAGTCTTTTTCCCCGGTGCCTGAAGCCAGCCGGTACCGGTTTTCAGAAACCCGCATGAGACTCCATGTTGCGGAGCGTCCGGACGATTCGAAACTGATTTCAAACGGCTGTTGATCCACATCGCAACTTACGGAGAACTCGCATGATTTTTCCGAAACCGCATGCAGGGTTACCACCAGCACCTGATCCTCCCCCGGAAGCCGCACCTGAACCGGATAACGGCCCAGCCGGCCATGACCGCGAACAGCGTAGCGCGCCGGCAGCACCTGGGAGATCTCGCCATTGATCAGGCGCTGGACACTGCGATAGCGTCCCTGGTTAAAAAGTTCCTGCCCTTTCCGCGCAACGGCCTCATCGCCGGCCAGATCACGATAGCGCTCCAGCAGACGCCGGGCAACCGCCCGATCCTGAATCCACAGCTGGAGCGTGCGCTGCTGTCGCATGGTAAACGGATTACCGGCGAGGTGCCCGGTCGAGTGCGGCCACTGGGTTGCCACGCGGCAGTCCAACAGAAACGCCGCATCAGGGGCCTTCTCGGCATGCAGAACCAGTCGAAGGAAGCCGTTTTTCCTGCCGATCAGCTCCTTGCCGAGATCTACGGAAGTCTTCGATGTCATGTAAGGAGTCCAATGGTCAGGACAAGGCAGCTGCGTATCGGTGAGCATGGCCGCCGTGCGCAGACTCTCGAGCGTCTCTCCAATCTGAACCTCAATGCGATTGCCGGGTCCGGGTGAGATTCGCCCGTCGAGATGGAGCGTCAGGCCGCTGGTGAAAGCTTCACCTCCGTTGGTGAGGCGATAGGTCACCTGCCCGGGCCGCGAACAATCTTCGACCGCCAGGCGCTTGGCACTGCCCACATCGGCATTGTCACGGCCTTGGGTGTAGATCTTCAGGTTTTCGGAGGCCTCCACCAGCTCTTCGGCCCCGAGGGTCTCCTGCAGGTTGTATAGAGCCTCCATCACCGTCGGCTCATGATGCACCGGCGCAATGGCGGGCTCCGCTTCACAACCATCCGCGCTGTGAATAAAGGGGGTGAACGCCTTGGTGTCCTGATAAAAGGTGACGAACTGGAAGCCGCTGTCGTACAGATTGCGCAGCGGAGTGCAGTCATTTTTAAGGATTTTGACGGTCAGATTAACGAAGGCCAATTTACCATTGGCTTTGAGGTAGTCGTACTTGGGAAAGGCGTCCCAGAACACCTCGCCGCTGCTCCAGAACCCGTCGACCATGCCCGCCTGACCGCCGAACCAGCGCCGGTCTTTCATCGGGCCCTCCGTTTTAAAAATCGTGTGGGCATACTGGTTGTCGACAGACTGCTCCTTCGGCAGATGGACTGTTCCGCGGTCCACCACCACGCTCTCGCGCGGGAAAACCTCGGCATGCCACGCGGCGTATTCCTGCCAGAGGCGCACCGAATCGCGATAAAGCCAAAGCCGCTCGGTTTCATCCAGACCGTCGCCGGGGTCAAGCACCACGCCATCCTTCCTGGCAGCTGCAATCGTCGCGGCGGTCACCTCGCCCATCGGCGGCCCCAGTTCGCGCGCATAGACCGTCTGCGGCTCCTTGCCGCGCGCCTTGAGAAAATCCACAAAGGTGCCGAGATCGCCAAGGCTTTCCATGAAGCGGCGCTTCATGATGGCGTTCATGTGCGGATCGCGGAAGGTCGCAAAAAAGCTGCTGCTCCACATGTTCGGGAAGGAGGGCGCATAAAGATCCCTTGTTTTATCATAAGCCAGCATACTGTAGCGGACATCATTGAAATAGCCTCCCAGCCCGTCGGGACCGGAAAAGGCACCACCCCAGGTCGGGCCGTTAATCAGGATCTGCAACGGACGGCCCGTCTCACCCGATTGGGTCAGGCTGGAGTGGATATCCTGCCGAACATTCGCATACGGTTTATTGGCATAATTGGGCTGGATGAAATCTCCAAAGGGAGCAAACGAGACCCCGGGGTTTCCGGCTTCGGCGGAGGTGGCGTTCATGCTCATGATCGGCAGCGGGCGGAAGACCTGCTCCTGAGTATCCACTGTTCCGAAAAAGTCCTCGTAGAGCCAGACCTGCCCCAGACTGAAGGCGGGTGCTCCGGCACTGGTGATCGTCACCGTCAGCGGTCCATCCGACATGACGGCCTGAGCGGGGATCTGCACAAAATAATGGTTCGGGCCGCTCCCGATTTCTTCATAGGTGCGGAAATAGAGGTCCACCCCGTTGACATTGACCATGTAGCCGAAAGCCTTTGGCCGGCGGTCATGGATTTCCTGCACTTCCAAAATGAGCGAAGAAGTCCGCGCCGGTTTCGTCAACGTAAAAGCAACCCGGCTGCCGCTCCCCTGAATGGTCTTAACAGCATAGTGCCCCTTGATTCCACCCATCTCCGTCTGGAGTTTCTCCGAACGCACATTACCGAAACCCTTCAGCGCATGTTTTTTTTCGCTGACAGAATTACCGAAAACCAGCGTATCCATGATGAGCGGCTTTTGCCCGGCTTCCCGTTCCGGCGGGACTTTGCCAGCGGCGTCGCTAAGCGTAACCCATGATGACTGAAACAGCAGAACCAGCAGAATTTGAATTGCTTTACTATTTTTCGATGAACGACGCATTGTTTTATCTCCAAAGATGATTTTTTGAGTGCGGCAGGAAGTCCCGTCCATTTATTTTTTCTGATCAAATTCCATCCGGAGCAGTTCTTTGTGCCGTTTCATTTCCGGCTGAACTTCCGGGTTGGCGGACAGATTGAACCAGGCATTAGGGTCTTTACGGATGTGATAAAATTCCTTCAACGCTCCGCCGTCCCATTCGATATAGCTCCAGTCACGGGTT
>JBILEA010000210.1:0-5133 GCA_044352355.1 Pontiellaceae bacterium
AATCGCGCTCGCCAAGATGAACCACATTGCCGTGGTTGTCGCCAATCACCTGCACTTCAACATGACGAGCCGACTCAATGTATTTTTCCATAAACACATCGGGATTGCCAAAGGCGCTTCCGGCCTCAGCACTGGCCATCATGAACCCCTGCGCGAGGCTTATGTCGTTATGCGCCACGCGCATCCCTTTACCGCCTCCGCCCGCAACGGCTTTAATCAGAACAGGATATCCCATTTTTTTAGCCAGCTCGAGCGCCTCTTCCTTCGTGGTCAGGACGCCATCACTACCGGGAGTAATCGGAACGCCCGCCGCTTTCATTGTATCGCGGGCAATAGCCTTATCGCCCATTTGACGAATCACTTCAGGCGTCGGCCCGATAAACGTGATGTTACAGCTCCGGCAGATTTCAGCAAAATGGGCGTTTTCAGCCAGAAACCCATAGCCGGGATGAATGGCGTCAACATCCGCCACTTCAGCGGCACTGATAATATTCGCCATCTTCAGATAGCTGGATGTGGCCGAGGCAGGACCGATACAAATAGCCTCATCGGCCATCTGAACATGCAATGATTCCGCATCGGCCTCCGAATAAACCGCGACCGATTTAATTCCCAACTCTTTACAAGCCCGGATGATTCGTAACGCGATTTCGCCTCGATTGGCAATCAGTATTTTTTCAAACATAAAAAACCTTCGGGTTAAATTCGAAATTCGAACTCCAAGACACGAAATAAACTAAACCAAAAGCCCGAAAGCTTAATTGTTCAACATTTCGCGCTTCACAGCTCACTCTTATGCCGGTTCAACAAGAAACAGCGCCTGACCAAACTGAACCGGTGTGGCGTTATCCACGAGAATCTTCTTAATCTTGCCCTTTACCTCGGCCTGAATCTCATTCATCACCTTCATCGCTTCGATGATACAAACGACCGTTTCTGTCGACACATCCTGACCGATTTGGACGAAAGAGTCGGCGTCCGGCGACGGAGAGCGGTAGAACGTTCCAACCATTGGAGATTTAATTTCAATCAGCCCGGCGTTTTCATCAACCACAGGTGCAGCAACCGGAGCGACGGCAGGGGACGCCGCCGGAGCAGGAGCCGCCATCATCTGGTGAGGAGCCGAAACAACCTGAGTTATGCCCGCAGTCCCACGCTTGAGTTGTAGCGTGAAAGCCTCTTCTTCCAGCAAAAATTCTGCGAGATCATTCTCGGTCATCATTTCAACGATTTTTTTGATTTCCTTGAGTTCCATTCGACGTATCTCCTTTTGTTTTCTTAAACAGGGCGGGAAAACTAACATTAAACCGGTTTTGAACGCAAGGCTTCCGGCAGCCCGCGTTGATGGGCATGACAGATTGCTGTTGCAAGTGCATCGGCGGCATCCTCTTGCGGAATTTCAGCCAGCCCAAGCAGGCGCACGACCATCTTACCAACTTGCTCCTTACTGGCCGCTCCGGCTCCAACCGTCGCCTGCTTAATCGAACGCGGCGAATACTCATAAACCGGCAGATTCCGCAGCGCACAAGCGGCCAGCACCACGCCACGCGCCTGACCAAGAATCATCGCTGTTTTGGCATTTTTGGCAAAAAAAGCGCCTTCAATAGCTACTTCATCAGGGGAAAACTCGGCGATCAATTTGTCGATTTCCTTATGAATGGCCGCCAAACAGCCCGAATGCGAAAGCGCAGGCTTATTGTGAATTCGTCCGTAAGCCAGTGCACGCATCTGCTGGCCAGACACCTCAATCACCGCCACGCCGGACGACCGCAACGAGGTATCCACCCCGAGAATGCGGGCTTTACTCATTCCATCTCCGCCAAAATGGCATCATCGATTTCAAACGCGCCATATACATTCTGGACGTCGTCGAGCTCTTCCAGCGCTTCAATCAGCTTCATCAGTGCCTGCGCCTTTTCTTTATCCTTAACATCCACCGGCATATCGGGGAGCATGGTCAGCTCGGAAGAAACGGTGGCAATGCCCGCCTTGGAAATGGCTTCGGACACCGCGGCATAGTCGGTAAATGCCGTCAACACTTCAAACTGATCGCCATCGCGAGTCATATCCTCTGCGCCAGCCTCAAGCACAATATTCATCAGCGCATCTTCATCCACCCCGGCGGCGGTAATATAAATCTGCCCTTTGCGCTGAAAACTGCGGCTGACAGCCCCCTGCTGAGCCATACTCGCTCCATTTTTTGTGCAAGCATTGCGAATCTCGGAAGCGGCGCGGTTTTTATTATCGGTCAGCGACTGTACAATCAGCCCGACTCCACCCGGCGCATAGGCTTCGTACATCAACTCTTCCAACGCACCGCCCTCAAGTTCACCGGTGCCTTTTTTGATAGCACGGTCAATGTTGTCGTTGGGCATGTTCACCGACTTGGCCTTCACGATCAGCGAACGTAGCGTGATATTCGCTGCCGGGTCGCCGCCCCCCATCCGAGCCGACACGGTCATTTCCTTGGCAATCTTACTGAACACCTTGCCGCGCACGGCATCCGCCTTGCCCTTTCGAATCTTAATATTCGCCCATTTACTATGCCCTGACATGAAACCCTCCGTTCGCTTCGCGCAGTTATCTGTTACCGGTTAAAAGTTATTCATCTGCGGGCCGTTCATTCTTTTCAACCCGAGAACCGTTAACTGATACCTGATAACGGTCGTAAAATAAACCGTTTTTTGCCGTCTTAACCCGGCGATTTTACCAAACGAGACGTCCCCTGCCCTGGAAAAGGCGGCATGGCCGGCATCAACTGATAGAAAATAGCGAAACAGTCTTGCTGATACTTAAAACAAACTACAGGATGCCGCGCAAAATGGAGTGTTGTCTATTCTTCTGCGGAGATTCTGCTTATGCTGGCCAAAGTTTTTTCAGGTGCTGTTTACGGCGTCGACGCCTACACGGTAGAGATTGAGGTCAATAGCGGACACGGCGAACCGAAAACGCTGATTGTCGGCCTGCCCGATACGGCGGTGAAGGAGAGCGAGCATCGCGTTACGACCGCCCTGATTAACTCCGGCTTCACGCCGCCGCAAGGTCGCGTGACCATCAATCTGGCGCCAGCCAATATCAAAAAAGAGGGCCCGAGCTTCGATCTGCCGATTGCCATCGGTATGCTGGCGGCAGAAAACGACATTAAACCCGACCTGCTTGAACGCGCCTGCATGATTGGCGAACTGGCTCTGTCCGGTGCGGTGCGCCGTGTGCGCGGCGTTCTGCCCATTACGCTGGCGGCGCGGGCCGCCGGTCGCAAAGCCATCCTTGTTCCGCTCGAGAACGCCGCCGAAGCCGCCGTGGTGGACGGAATCAAAGTGTTTGCCGTGAAAAATTTACGCGAGGCAGCAGATTTTCTAAACATGGAACTCGCGCTGAAACCTCATGTCGTCAATCTGGACGAAACGTTTAACACACACAATCAATACCTCGCCGATTTTGAGGATGTGAAGGGACAGGAATATGCAAAACGTGCCATTGAAGTGGCGGTGGCCGGCGGGCACAACCTGCTCATGATTGGTCCGCCGGGAACCGGCAAGACGATGCTCGCCAAGCGCATTCCGTCCATCCTGCCCCCGATGACGCTCGAAGAGGCGCTGGAAACAACGAAAATTCATAGTATCGCCGGCAAACTGGATCCCAACGAATCCCTGATCGCCACGCGTCCTTTTCACGCGCCGCACCACACGGTTTCGGATGCTGGACTGCTCGGGGGCGGAACTCATCCGGTGCCCGGCGCCGTCAGTCTGGCACATAACGGCGTACTGTTTCTCGATGAATTGCCGGAATTTCACCGCAACGCGCTGGAAGTGCTGCGCCAGCCGCTCGAAGACGGCATTGTCACCATTGCCCGTGCGGCGGCCAGCGTGACGTTCCCCTGCCGCTTCATGCTGGTGGCGGCGATGAACCCGACGCCGGACGGGTATTTTCCCGACGACCCGCGCTCCACCTCCACCCCGCTTCAAGTCCAACGCTATCAGGGCAAAATCTCCGGTCCGCTGATGGATCGTATTGATATTCACATCGAGGTTCCGGCGGTGGACTACCAAAAACTGTCCGGACTCGAAAAAGGCGAACCGTCGGCTTCCATTCGCGGGCGTATTGTCGCCGCGCGCAAAATCCAGCAGGAACGTTACGCCAAGGACCGACATGTTCACTGTAACGCCGGCATGCAGCCCAAGCATTCGCGCAAATACTGTCGTCCGTCCGACGATGCCGCTCAACTGCTGAAAAATGCGGTTGCGGAGATGAATTTTAGCGCCCGGGCTTATGACCGGATCCTGAAAGTTGCACGCACGATCGCAGACCTGGATCAGACGGATACGATCGGCGCAGAACATATTGCTGAGGCAATTCAATACCGCACACTGGATCGTTTATAAAAACCGGCAGCGTCCGCCATGAAACTTTCATGGGGAAGTTTATTTTAAAAACACGTGGGTGTGTTTAGAATCCGTCGGCAATGAATATTGGATTTTCAGCGTTTGTGATGCAAGGCGGGCGGTCCGGCGTGGCCGCCTACATTCGAGAACTCATCCGGCACCTCCAACAGGAAGATCCGGTCAGTCATTACGACATCATGATGCCGTTGCGAGAAACAGATCTAATCAAACTGACCGCACCGAACTTTCAAAAATCGCTCTACTCCGATTGGGTCGCAAACCCGATAGTTAACATCGCATGGCATAACACCATGCTTCCAATCATTGGAAAAATCAAAAAATTTGATCTGCTGCATATCCCAAGCTATCGGCGAATTCCACTGGTCAAAAAATGTCCGCTTGTCGCAACGGTACATGATGTCGCCACGCTTTCGATGGATGCTAAATATGATGCCGCGCGAATGTTCTATAACCGGCGCATCGTTCCTTCACAAATTCATAACGCCGACCATATCATTACGGTCAGCCATTATTCGAAAAAAGATATCGTCGAGCGCGTCGGTGTAGCACCGGAAAAGATCACCGTTCTCTACTCCGGCATCAACCATCAGATTTTTAAACCGGCCGAGAAAACAGCCGCCCGCGCACAGCTCGCAGAAAAGTATAAACTCGACCAGCCGTTCATCATTTATGTTTCGAGGCTGGAGCATCCGGCAAAAAATCATGTCCGCCTGATCGAGGCCTTCGAACA
>JBILEA010000028.1:0-17123 GCA_044352355.1 Pontiellaceae bacterium
CGAGAGACCAATGATGAAACAACAGGGAAAGCCGGATGCGGGAAAACTGCACGTCCGGTTTGATGAGGGGGAGGCTTCCCGTCCGTTCAGGGCGGGAACCTCTCTACTCTACTCAAAAATGATTTGTATTAATCCGCGTATTTTGCGATCCGACTTCGTACATTGTTCGACATGTCTTCAGCATCAAATATATCAGCCAGCGGATTCTGCGCCGCCTGCGGAACGGTTCATTCGCTGGGCGAAGGAAACAGCCGCAAGTACGCGCTGGCGCTGATGGAAAATCTCGAAACGCATAAGCGCCTCGACTTCTCCCACCCACCCCGCCCTGCGGGCACCCCTCCGGTGGAGGGGATTTTACATGATCCCCTCCTCCGGAGGGGTGGCCGGAGTGAAACGACGGACGGGGTGGGTTCCAATCCGTCACCCTCACTTGCCACTGGCCACTCGCCACTCGCCACATCCACTTTCTCCACCGACTACCTCTTTGGCGAGGCACGCGGACAAATGTTCGGCGTGCTCGAATGTGCGGACTGCTTCGGAAACATTGTCGTTCTGAAAGCGTTCTCCTGTCAGTACGACGGTGAGTGGCTGGTCGACGGCTGGGTTCCGCCGATTCTCGACGTTCATGAATTTTACCGATTCTCCGATCCGGTCGACCGCGAAATCAAGCAACTCGACCGGCTGATTGTTGAAAACAAAAATCCGGAGCTGATCCAAAAGCGCAAGGCGCTTTCGCAGGATTTGATGAAGCAGATTCACGCGCTTTATCTGCTTACCAACTTTCGCGGCAAAACTAAGCCTATGACTGAAGTGTTCAAGGGCGGCATTCCAACCGGCGCGGGCGACTGCTGCGCGCCGAAGCTTTTAAACTATGCCGCCAAAAACGGCTTGAAGCCGCTCGGCCTCAGCGAGTTCTACTGGGGCCGCGAAAACCGCTCCGGCACGCGCAAGCACGGCGAATTCTATCCGGCCTGCGCCGAAAAATGTCAGCCGATCCTCGGCTTCATGCTTTGCGGATCGGAAGAGCGGAACGATGGAATAATGGAACAATGGAATGATGATGAACCTCTTCCAACTTCCACTATTCCACCATTCCATCATTCCATCGAAATCGTCCATGAGGACGATGAGTTTGTCGTTGTCGTAAAGCCCTCCGGCCTGCTGGCCGTGCCGGGCAAAGGGGAGGAAAATCAGGACTGCGTCGTCAGCCGGATCAAAGCACTTTATCCGGACTGCATCGAACAGCCCGCCGTGCATCGGCTCGATATGGATACCTCCGGCCTGATGGTGCTGGCGCTGACCGCCGATGCGCACCGTGAGCTGTCGCGGCAGTTTGAACATCGCGAAACAGAAAAGCGCTACATCGCCCTGCTCGACGGCGAAGTGTCCGGTAACGAAGGAACCATCGAACTCCCCTTCCGCCTCGACGTCGAAAACCGTCCGTACCAGATTTATGATCCGGTTCACGGAAAAACCGGCATCACGCATTGGAAGGTGCTGAGCACCAGCAATAAAAAAACAAGAGTGAAGTTTATTCCTGTTACCGGAAGAACCCACCAGCTCCGCGTCCACGCCGCGTCGGAACACGGACTGGGAATTCCAATCCTTGGAGACCGGCTTTACGGTTCCGGCACAGCTCCTGGCCAGCTTAAACTTCATGCTTCGTATTTAAGCTTCACCCACCCCCGCACCGGCAAACGGCTGGAGTTCCGCTCCGAACCGCCGTTTTAAAAATGGTTTAAATGACAGAAACCCCGCCGAAAATCAGCCGAAACAAATCCGACAGCAACCTCGATTCACATTGTGCAACCCCGTAGTTATGGCTCCAAAATGTCTTTTATTATTTGTGTGTCGAAGGCCTTTTGTCCTGCGTGTTTTTTAGCGTTAAGGTAGGGTCCGAAATGATGACGGAACGCATCCTCAAGTTTTCCGATCTTTAGCTGCATATCTGGACTGGTGCAAGGTATACCGATCAATACAAGCTTGAGCGACAGGGCTTTTTGATGCGCGTACGGATAGTCTATACCGTCCTTAGCTTGGATTTTGCGTGGCAATGTATTGAACCATGCCTCTTCGCGGGCATCAAAATGTGAAGGGATTCTTTCAATAAAGCTTCGACTGGTAGCCTTGCCGACATACCACAACTGGTCATTATCTCCATAAAACAGATAAATGCCGTTCGGATAGTTGGTCACAGCGCACAGCTCACCGAGTGCTATGTCTTTCGCTGCCCGTTTTTCCATTCCGGACAACTTTTCCTTCAAGGCCGCGAAGGTCATGTCCTTGCAGTCATCATAGGTAAGAAAATATGGCGGCATATTCATAAAATCACCTGAGGTTTTGGATCACAAGCCTCTTTGGTTAATTTAAACAGAGGCCTTCTCAGCAAATCGAAATCATCTACACGGATCCCTTTAGAACTCAGATCCGCCTTCAACCCTCCGAAACAGTCCATCACCGCCCGGGATATTTCTATATCAATCCGAACATCACCGCCATCGTTCCATATTTGACGAATGGTATCCAGCTTTACAGTTCCCCGCACGTTGCTACGGGCTTCATCCAGATGCTGGAAACATCGGTTACCCTGCCCTTTGCCGACATAAAAAACAGTGCCATTCAGGTCTCTCAGCGCATAAACGTATGCGCGGAGTTCCTGACAAACCAGCGGATCAAATTCTTGAACCATCACGCCCACTCACCTGAAAATTATTGCCAGGCAACGCCCAATCCTTTATGGACACTCATCACTCATCACAAACTCGATCGTCCAGCAATAGATAGAACCAGCAGAAGCGCCATCATGCACATCAGAGCCCTTTTATCTTCAGCTCCCTGCACCGGTTCAAGAAAACTGGGATGTTCCCGGAAGTTTTGGATGGGTCAATACTTCCACCCCATTGATTACATACTGCTATTTTGGCGGATTCCAAATCAAGGATCTCATCCGGTTCCATAAAATAGCGCTTATATCCGGTTCGTTTAAAATGAGAAATGGCCTCATCTAAAAGAACAAAAACCCCTAAAGCTCCTTGCAGGCTGTCTGGAAAAATTTCCTTGAGCTGGTCATATGTTATAGCCGGATTTTTTTGCACATAATCGCGCATAACAGCATGAACAAACCTTGATTTCGGATATGGCACGCCATCGAATTGGAGCTTCGTGTAATCCCGACCTGATTTTGCTTCTTCGATCTTTTCAACAGACCGCCGAATAACGCCAAAAATATCGGATTTTACATTTACATCCCCCAGGCCAAGCTCTTGCCGGCAGTAGATCGCAAACTCCGAAAACTCAGAAAGAATCTTGCCGGAAACTTCTATCTTAAACTCCGCATCCGAACCGGCGTTTTCAGACGAGAGGAGAACGTCTATTAAAGAGGAAAATTTATGAATTATGGTATCCGATCCCATCATGTATAACCGAACAGACATAAATTGAAGCTTCCTTAGCTCACTCATACTGAGCATGCCGTCGGAGACCGCACACTCAACCACAGCTACAATCTCTTTAAACAAGCTGATTTTCTCATTAAATACGCACTGCGACTTGTCTTTTTCAAACTCAATATCCGTCTGCTTATTGAGCAGGAATGCGGTCATAACTATTGCGAAAATTGACCCGAAAATGGCCGAGATAAACGCCTGTGCAACCGAGCTCTGCAAGAAAGCAAACTGCACCCCGAACACCGCAAAAACAACGACCGACATAACGGCCATGATAGTCATGTAGATAATGGATTTATTTCTTTGCTGCATGGAGCCTCCTCTTGGAATCTGAATTGTAAAAACTTTAAGCCAGCTCGGGCAAACATTCTTCCCCCATCACTCCCCTCCGACCGGAGCCTTATTGTTGGGAGAAATATGACGGTCCTGATGTACATTGCGATTCGGAGAGCTAAACCAACTTGGCAACATCTTCTGCTGGATCGCGGTTCCAAAATAACTGCCAGCGCAACGGACAAGAATCCATAAAATCAGCACCGGCATAATCATCGTTTGAAAAATGAAAACAACAATCGATGTAACAGCAACACGACTATGCGCACTTGCCAGATTAGCCCATCGTTCAACAACTGAGTCGATCTGTCCGCGAAAATCCCCGAATTTGCTTTTGATATTTTCAAAAAAACCCGATTTTTCTGAAGTTCCGCTAAACTGTTCAATCATATTCAGTTCTTTTGTCTGAGCTTTCAGGAGCCCCAGATCTTTCTCTACAGCCACATAAGATGCCTCCATAAAAACTGATCCTAAAAAAGCTGTTAGTAGAATTGTGGACGGAATAAGCACTTTAGTGAGCACCGCTAACCCCAAGAAACGTTTGGCGCTTGAAATGAACTTCGGGCGCAATCCATCACTAACCCAAAAACTGAACAGTACGCAAAGGCAAGAGATCGATAAAAAAATACGAAGACCAATCCAAGCGCCTATTTCAAGAAGAATTCGTTGTAGACCCAAGGAAACGGCACTGGCCAGCGACACATCAGCGACTTTTGCAATTAAATCATTCGGCGGTCGGACAACCTCTCCCAAAGCAACATTTACCCCGACTCCAAGTACATTTGCAACAATCTGACTGTCTTCAACAACTGACAACGTTGCATTAATGCTTTTTGTAACTCCACACGTGACGACAGCTTTAACTGTCCAGTTTTCGAGATAATTTTCACACTGATCGTGCAGTTGCTTTGAGCCGGGCATCACTCTCAAAATACCATCCAGAACTGCAGTGGACGACAGGCAGGTCATGGCAACCAGAAAGATTGATAAAAAAGTTTTCTTTCTCCTGCTCATGACAGACTTATTTTCGCGATTCATATCGGACTCCTTTAAATCTGAGAAAAACTACAGTCGGTGGCAGAACGCCAAAAGCAGCACCAAAAGCATTAAAAAAACCGCCGGACGCCAGATCAGTTTCAAGATGCCAAAAAGAACCAGCAGAATGATCAAAGGAATCGCAAGAACTAATAACAGACGAAACATCGCCCAAAGAGCTATCAGGAAAAGAAAAAGCGCCGCGATCAGGAGATTCATCCGGATTACTTTTTCTTTTTTGCGGCATCTGTTGTCACATACCGGATTCCAGTGCCGGGAATGCTTAGTGTGGTGCGGCGGGTTCCATTCGGCGAGCCCCCGACCCGGAATCCCTTAACTCCTGCGCTGACTCCAACTCCGGACTTCGAGAGGTTTATATTAAAGATTCCCAGCTTAATTGTTTTTCTGAATTGAAAACCCATAAGTTTCCCTTATTTGGTTCGCGCCATCTGTTCTTGCAGTCGGGCAATTTCTTTGCGTACCTGCTCAGTCTGGCGTTTATACCCGTCAATCTGGCGGTCATACTGCTCTCGCATCGTTATTTTCTGCCGTCTGTAGCTTGCCTTGACTGAGGGGCTCGTTGCACTTTTAATGGCAGAAGAAAGGGACGCCGCCCGGCTCTTTTTGGCATCACGGGTTCGAGCAGCAGATGCCTGCAATGTGGCTATCTGCCGACGTTTGGATGCGATCTGAGCCCGGATATAGGCTTTACTCATTGCACACCTCCAAAAAAACGCCCGGAACTGGCCGGGCGATTTGAAATAAATTATTTACTCAGACTGGACAACGTGACTGAGTTGTCAGCCAGACCGCCTTCTTTATCTTCGATCTGCACCTTAACACCCAGAACCTCCATGAACTTATCTTCGAGGTTTCCGACGAGCATTTTCCCATTGATAGAGATTTCACCGTCTTTCTTCTCTTTGCGAATAGATGCCAGTGTTGCACTTTCATCGGCAAATTTAGCGCCGTTATAAACGCGGATTTCCACGCCATAGGCTTCCTTGAATTGCTTTTTTAGGTTCTTTACCTTCACTTTACCTGATGCACTTATATTAGCCATTATCTCTCCTTTTTTGGTTTCATCCCCGGTTATTGATCAACGGAAAATCAGACTTTGAACGAGCGAGCCGCATCTCCCAAAGTCTGTTCATCGGGTATCAGCTGTGTCCCAGATGGATCTTTTACCTGAACAGTGATCCCAAAATATTCATCAAAAAGCTCTTCGGCAGCTTTTACCTTCATGGAAGCTTTCAGCTTCAGATTTTCAGCATCTTTCGTTGTAATTTCTTTTGCCGTTTTCTGAGCAAGTGCCGCCAGAGTCATATCTGATTCTGCGATTTTTTTCCCTTTGTAAAACACCAGCGAAAGTCCAAAGGCATCTTTAAAATCTGACTGAATCGATTTGATCTTTTTATTTGGCGCAACATTGAACTCCGCCTTCGTAAAATTGTCTTTTATTTTATTTAAAACACTCTTCATAATTTCTCCTTCGGACCGTCACAACCCCTTAATTATTTCATTTTTTTTGGATTCGAACTCGCTCTGGGAGATGACCCCGGCATCAAAAAGCGCTTTGATTTTATGTAACTGCTCGCAGGCCGCATCTGATTTTTTTTGCGTACCTGCAGCCCAACATCTGTCGCGCCGCCAACAACACTCTTCATGACATCCGTCGCCGTATCCACAACTGCGCCCGCAGCACCTGATACTGCTCCCGAAAATGTGGTGACAACCTTTCTGCCCAAAAATTTGCCGATGCTCATAAAACCGCTCCCGCTTCGAAAGGGAGAATCTTTTAAACGCAATTTGCGGTCAAGCCCTTATTAACGCATTTTGCGATAATTTAAGAGTTGACCGCATTATGCGGTCAAATGAAGAAGTCCACCCATTCCGAGGAATACGGTTTTGTGCTGCAAAAGCTGATTTCCATGCGCACAGAAGCCGGCTTCACCCAGCAGCAACTGGCTGATGCGCTGGAGCGTGAGCAGTCTTTCGTCTGGCGGATTGAGCACGGCGAACGGCGGCTGGATGTGGTGGAGTTTTTCTGGGTCTGCGAAGCGCTGGGTCAGGATGCGAAGGAAATTTACGGAAAACTTGCAGATGAGTTCCGTAAAATTTCCGGTTAAAAGTTAATGGTTATCTGGGACTTCCCAAACCTTAGAACCCATCTGCGTTAATCGGCGTTCATCTGCGGATGACCTTTCCCACTGTTCGGAAGTTGATTGCGGCTTTGCCGCGCCGGGATCTCTGCGATCTTGCGCGGCTAGAATTCTATTTCCTCCATCGGCACCGCTTACCAAAACGTTTTCAAGCCGGCACTCAGATATTCATCGAACGCCGAATCTTTGGTGATCAAAATCATGCCCTTCTGTATAGCATGCCAGGCCAGCAAGCGGTCAAACGGGTCTTTGTGTTTATCCAGCGGCAGGCGATAGGAAGAGGATAGCAACTCAGCGTCCATCGGAAGAATCTGTATTCCCATTCGCTCGGTCTGCACAGGCAGATCATCCGGCGCACAATTCTTAAGCTCCAGCTTGCCGATCTGGTATTTGAGCGCAACCTCCCAGAAAGAAAGTGCGCTGACATGAACATCACTTTCCGGATTTTCAATAATCCGCCGTGCGTGCGCACTGATTCGAGCGGGTTCAAACAGAGCCCATAACAGCACATGGGTATCAAGCAGGTATTTCATTCCAATCCCAGAAACTCTTCCGTGCTGATTTTGAAATCGCCTTTTACCTTATACGATGCCGACTCTTCCATCACTCCAAGCACACGCTTTGCCGGTTGCTTGTAGTGAGAATACGGAATGATAACGGCAATCTTCTCTTTTTTACGGCCATAACTCACCGCGATCTCCTCTCCATGCTGAACGCGATCCAGCACATCGGAAAACTGCGTCTTAAATTCGCCTACCGGCATGGTTTTCATACGAGATCCTCTCCATCCGCGTATAATCTGACACGAACATGTCAACTTGTCAACTTGCCTGATTACCGGTGCGGGATCGCATTGAATTCGCAGCGATTAGCGGTTCCATTTTAAAGCGACTTCGGTAGACTGCGCCGCATGAAAATCAATCCTTTTAAAGCATGGCGGCCCGCCGCAGGTCTGGCGGAACAAATTGCGACTCTTCCCTACGATGTAATGGATCGGAAACAGGCGGCGGAAATGGCCGCCGGGAATCCGCTCTCCTTCCTGCGTGTGACCCGCTCGGAAATCGATCTGCCGGAAAGTACCGACCCCTACTCCGACGCCGTCTACGCTAAGGCTGTTGAAAATTTTCAAAAGCTGAAAACCGGCGGTTCACTGATCCGCGAAGAAAAACCGACGCTGTATCTCTACAGTCAGGAAATGGACGGACGCATTCAGTATGGCGTCGTGGCGCTCTGCAACGTAGCCGACTACGAATCCGGCAAAATTAAAATCCATGAAAAGACCCGCCGCGCGAAGGAAGACGACCGCACCAGGCACGTAGACCGGACTAACAGCCACACCGGCCCGATTTTCCTGACCTACCGTGACAACGCGGTCATCACCGGTCTGATGCAGAAAACCGCACAGGAAAAACCGCTCTATTGCGTCACTGCCGCCGGAGGTATCATCCACACCGTCTGGAAAATCGCTGACTCCGACGCCGTACAGTCGGCCTTCGGCACGGTTCCTGCCTTTTATGTCGCCGACGGCCACCACCGCGCGGCCAGCGCCGTGCGCGTGGCGAAAATGCGCCGCGAAGCCAACCCGAAACACACTGGCGACGAGCCGTACAACTGGTTCCTCACCGTACTCTTCCCGGCCGGACAGCTCAAAATCCTCCCTTATAACCGTGTTGTCTTCGATCTGAACGGTCAGTCGCAGGAAGAGTTTTTCCTGGGCTTGGAAAAAGCCTTCACCGTTACCGCAACCGACAAGAAAATGCCCGACGCGCCCGGCGCGGTCTGCATGTACATCGACCGCAAGTGGTTTCTGCTGACGCCGAAGGCGGCGCTGTCCAAAGATCCGGTCGCCTCACTCGACGTAAGCGTATTGCAGGATCGCGTACTGGCTCCTCTGCTCGGCATCGCCGATCCGCGCGAAAGCAACCGAATCGACTTCGTCGGCGGAATTCACGGAACGCCTGAACTCGAACGGCGAGTGGATGCCAGTGAAGCCATCATCGCTTTCTCGCTTTATCCGACCACGCTCGATCAGCTCATGGCCGTCGCCGATGCCAACCTGCTCATGCCGCCCAAGAGTACCTGGTTTGAGCCGAAGCTCCGCGACGGACTGCTGGTCAACACCATCGACTGAGAAGAATGGAAGGGTGGAATATTGGATTGGTGGAAGGATGGAGGAATTCGTATTCAAACGTAGACGCGATGTCCTTCAGGATGAACATTCAGGGTGAATCCCCATCGTGTTTTTTGTTTCTATGTTGAAATGCCGCAATATCACCTTGTAGGACACGCTTCCCGTATTCGGGAGCGTGTGCAGACACAGGCTCTCTGGATACAGAGAAGCCTGTCCTACAAAACGGGCCTATGACATCCCAATCGTTAACTGCTCTAGTGATGAGACCCGTCTTCACCAAAGGCTTCGACGCGACACGCGAGGGCGGTGCATCTACGAAAACATAAATCTCCAAATGCCCGTTGATTCAATATCTGATACCAAAAACGCATGAAATTCGGCTTAAAAACAGGGCGGGCTGGAAGCCTGCGATACGATCGCAGGCTTCCAGCCTGCCTTGATCAAATACTGAATATCATCCGCAAATGGTATGACGAAGAGCATATTGCACTCTGAAATTGGAAAAAAGTTTGACTGGGTATAACTGCGGTTATACCTTTCGGACATGAAAACCGCGATATCCATTCCGGATGATATTTTCACTCTGGCCGAGCAGTTTGCAAAGCGACAGCATCTTTCGCGCAGCGAACTCTATGCGCAAGCCGTGAGCCAATACGTAGAAGAGCACGAAGCCCTTCTGGTCAGAGAAAAGCTGGATACGGTTTACTCCACCGAGCCGTCCAAACCCGATCCCGTTCTGACCCGCCTGCAAACTCAGGCCATCGGCAGGGAGGATTGGTAAATGCGACGCGGTGAAATCTGGTGGGCGGATCTGCCCTCGACTGGCGGCTCCGAGCCGGGATGTCGCAGACCTGTTCTCATCGTGCAACAGGACGATTTCAATCAAAGCCGCATTCCCACCGTTATGACCGTCGCACTGACTTCCAATCTACGGCTATCCGAAGCGCCGGGAAATGTCCTGCTGAAAAATCGCTGGACAGGTCTTCCAAAAGATTCCGTAGCGAATATTTCCCAAATTGTTACGCTGGATAAAGCCTGCCTGACCGAAAAAGTTTCCATGTTACCAGCGGCAAAAACAGCCGAAGTGGATGCCGGACTGAGATTGGTGCTGAATATTTAACCCTGCAGAAAATCAAGGTGCCCGTATGAAACGAAAAAACCATTTGCTAAAACCGAAACGTACGCCGGGTATGACACCCGGTACGCTGGTGATTGATCCGTCGTGGCCGAAGCCGGTGATTCAGGTGATGGCGTACGGGCCGGATCAGTATTTAGAGAAGCGCATCAATGATGTCCGCGAACTGGATGAACTGATCGACAAATATCAGGTGCTCTGGGTCAATGTGGACGGGCTGGGTGATGAGAACGTACTCCGCTATCTCGGCCAGCTTTTCAAACTCCATCCGCTGGCGCTCGAAGACGTGGTCAGTTTGCGACAGCGCTCCAAGGTAGACAACTATGAGACCAATCTCTACACCGCTATGCGAATGCTTTACCTGCAGGACGGGAAACTCTTTTCGGAACAGGTTAGCTTCTTTCTTGGCTCAGCCTTTGTGCTGACGTTTCAGGAAAACGAGGGCGACTGTCTTGATTCGGTGCGCGAACGCATCCGCAAAAGAGGAGGTTTGGTTTGTAATTTAAACGCCGACTATCTGCTCTACTGCTTGATCGACGCCATCATTGACGCCTATTTTCCACTGCTGGAATCATATGACTCACGGCTCGACGATATGGAAGAAGTCATTCTGAAACATCCCGATTCGTCGTCTGTCGCGTTGCTGTTTGAGGTTAAACGCGACCTGATGACCCTGCGCCGGACCCTTTGGCCGGTACGCGAAATGGCCAGTACGCTGGTAAACTCTGCCTCGCCGCTCATTACTCAAGCCACACGGGTTTACCTGCGCGACTGTCAGGACCATGCAGTCCGTCTCCTCGATCTGGCCGAAACCTGCCGTGAATTGGATTCCAGCCTGATGGACTTTTATCTCTCGACCATCAGTAACCGGATGAACGAGATCATGAAAGTGCTGACGATTATTTCAACTATCTTCATTCCACTGACCTTTATCTCCGGCGTATACGGAATGAACTTTGACCACATGCCGGAGCTACGCACACGGAACGGCTACTTTATCGTTCTAGGCCTGATGGCCGCGCTCGGCCTGTCGATGTTCGCTCTATTCATTAAAAAAGGCTGGCTTACCCGCAGTCGTCACCGTTCACGGTAGTCGCACTATTTGCACGGTATTTAACCAATATGCCAGATACAGATCTTGTTCCTTCTGCGCCGGAATAAAACAGTAGAACGACCGTCCCGGTCGTTTTCCGCCCTGAGCGGATTTGTCGGCTTGTCCGTCGACTTGTCCGCCGTAGTTTTAACGAAGGAGGAAGGAGAAAGGCAGAAAGCAAGCGGGACGCATGCTCTACGTTTTTGAAAATACCGACCATCAGGCGGCTTGGGTATTACAGGGGCGGCTGTTTTTGTCGGTTAATTTTGATTGATCTTTACCCGCCGCCACCCCATCCTCCGCGCGCCTCAACTTTTTAGGCCCCGGTGTTTACTTGCAGGAATGAAGATCGGTATTTGGGTTCCTGCAACAAACATGGGTGTATCAATGAAGTTTACTGAATTGGGGCTTAGCTCCGAATTACTCGAAGGCATTTCCCGCCTTGGTTTCGAAACCCCGACGCCTGTCCAGGCGGCGGTTATCCCGGCGATTCTTAATAATGGCCGCGACCTCGTCGCACTGGCTCAGACCGGTACCGGCAAAACGGCCGCTTTCGGTTTGCCCGTACTGCAAATGCTTGATACGGGAATCAAAACACCGCAGGCGCTGATTCTCTGTCCGACGCGCGAACTCTGTATGCAGATCGCCCGCGACCTCCAGAATTTCGCCACCTGCGCACGCGGCGTCCGCATTCTGGCCGTCTACGGCGGAGCGGATATCAAGCCGCAACTTTCGGCTATGGTGCGCGGCGTTGATATCGTCGTTGCCACGCCGGGTCGCATGGTCGACCTGCTGCGCCGCAAGCGCGCTGACTTTTCTAAGATCAAACGGGTCGTTCTCGATGAAGCCGACGAAATGCTCAATATGGGTTTTGAAGAAGATCTGGAAACGATTCTTTCTGAAGTGCCCGAAGGCGCACAGACCCTGTTGTTCTCGGCGACCATGCCAAGACAGGTCGCGGCCATCGCTAAAAAATACATGGTCAATCCGGAAGAAATTACAGTGGGAACCCGCAACGCCGGAGCTGAAAACGTTAGCCATGAATATCTGGTTGTTCACGCTAAAGACCGATACCGCGCACTGAAACGGCTCGCCGATTTTTATCCATCGATGTACGGAATCGTCTTTTGCCGCACACGACAAGAGACGCAGGATATCGCCGATCACCTCAGCAAAGACGGCTACAGCGCCGAACCGTTGCACGGGGATTTGACACAGCAACAGCGTGATCGCGTGATGAAAAAATTCCGCGCCCGCGAGCTTCAGATGCTGGTCGCCACCGATGTGGCCGCGCGCGGTCTGGATGTGAACGACCTGACGCACGTCATTAATTACAGCCTGCCTGACGATCTCGGCAGTTACACCCATCGTAGCGGACGCACCGGACGTGCCGGCAAAACCGGTGTTTCAATTGCTCTGATTAACATGCGTGAGCACTACAAAGTGAAGTGCATCGAAAAAGAACTCGGCCGTAAATTTATACAACGCACCGTACCGACGGGTGCCAATATCTGCGAAGCACGCCTGATGGGCTTGATTGATCGCCTGAATCAGGTCTCGCCTGAGCCGGGGCTGATTGATGAAATCCTGCCGTCGCTCAGCAAGAGCCTCGAAAGCGTTTCACGCGAAGAACTCCTGCGTCGCTTTGCTTCGCTCGAACTACAGCGCATGCTCGATTACTATAGCAAAGAGGCTGACATCAGTTCCGAAGCCGTTCACGAAGCGGTTGGACACGCGGCACGCAAAAAGCAAACTGCCGCCGGGAATATGGTTGAGCTGGTCATGAATGCAGGCAAGCTCAACGGGTTGAGCCCCAAACAGCTCATGAATCTGGTTAACGTCGCTGACCGCAATAGCAGTGTCGAAATCGGCCGCATTAATATCGTAAAGATGCAGGCCTATTTCGAAGTGCCGCGCGACACGGCGCAAAAAGTAATCGATAGTTTTGCCAAAGGGCATGTCGATTTTGAAGGTCGTCCGGTCAGCGTGGCGATGGCGGGTGCAGGCAATCCCGCGAAGCGCGACGAAAAACGCGCGGCGCACCCCTACAGCCCGAAAGACAAACCGAAGAAGCCGCACGGCCACTGGAAGAAATAATTTCCATTCTCCGGAAATTATTTATCCTTGGAACGGTCGAGAAGTTCTGACGTTCCTTTCGGCAGATTAACGAAGCGCCACTCGGGTTTTTCGAGCGGCCCTTCGAGTTTAAATTCCAACAGACGGAATAGCGGCGCGGTGCTCTCCTTGAGCGCGGTTGCAGCCAGACGCTGAAGCTGGCTTCTTTCCTTATCGCCACCGTCTGTCTGCCGCAACGGCTCGGCCGCAACGGTAAAATTGATGCCTGTTTTCGGCGAATAGCTCCCGCGTCCACGCGCACTAAGGAGTGTGCCGCCCAGTTGTGCATTATCGCTCCAAATGGCACCATCATGCAGTTCATAGTCGGCTGAGAAGGCGGTTAAAGAAAACAAGCTGAAGCCAGGAAAGACAGACCCGGTCAGCCGCGAGAATCCACCGAAAAGCGGCAAATCAGCCAGCAACCCTTCTTTGACTTCAATTCGACCGGAACCGCGCACGGATTCCCAAAAACCTGCCTTAGCATCTGCGGTACAGTTCAACGTGGCAGAAAGCTGTCCGCGCGTGCGGCCGTAATCGCCAGTCGAAATCTGACCAAGCAACTGCGCTAGATCAACGCCAACGATACGCGCGCCTATTCGGTAAGGCGCCAAACCATCTTTGAGAAAAATATCAAATTCTGCAGAGCCTTCAGCAAAACCGCTGTAAAGCTGAATCGAGGCATTTGTAAAAACGAGTTGTGTGCCGAGCCCTTTAATGCCGGTATTCAACAAGGAGGCTTGAACTTTTCCCATACCGATGTTTTCAGCAGAAAAAGTTCCTTTAAAATTATGATTAGTCCAACGGCCGTAATCCATTTGCCCTCGTCCAGACGCTCTAACCGGTCCATGAAAGCGGATCTGCTCAAGGACGGTATGCTCATCCGGTGCAAGTGCACGGGCAACATCGGCTGGCGGAAAACTGTTTGTTACATTAAAAAAAGCAAGTTCGCGCAGAAAATCAACCTGTACACTGCCATCAAACTGCTCTTTGTCGCGGACGATGTGCAGCGGGGTAAGATCGAGTACCCGGTTTGAATAAACCATGAACGTTTCAAAATGCCCAATGGGTACACCACCGCAAGTAAAACGGTCGCCGGCCAGCGTGCCAGTAATAACCAACGGCTCACCGGCGCCAGCTTGCGAAATGGTCAGATCGCCTTTTGGCTGATCGACAGGAAAATGGAAACGACTGATAAAATCCATCAGATTTTGATCGTCAGCAAGAACACAGACGGGTCCCGGAGCACATTGAAGTTGCGCGTTGGCTATCCAGGCTTTGGACATCAAATCGAATTTGAACCATCCGGCAAACGGCCCGCCGTTGACACGCGCCTGAATGTCTTTTATTTCAATCTGGTCTCCATCACGCACTAAATGAAAAGAGAGCGGATCCAACGTAAGGTCGTTACGTTTTAAATGCGCTTGCTGCACCAGCACATCAACTTTTTGAGTCAACACATCATACGGCGCAGGACCAAGCGAAGCGATAAAGTCAAAGCGGCCGTAGGGTTTAACACCGGTTTGCGCAAAGGCAGATTTTGCATCGTCAGGAAGCAAACCAAAAAGGTCTGCGGCTGACAACGTGTTTTCAACCGTTACCTGTGTATTGCTACTCTCCAGATTAATTGCACCGCGCAAAATTATTTTCTCTATATCCGACCGGACTAATTGTAGCGCAGCACAGGTCCATGTGCGATCGCGGTAACCGACGGTGCCAGAGAGTTGCTTGTAAATACGATCGCCAAAAGAAAGGCCTTCGGCTAACAGGGTTGCATCCAGAAAAGTTTCCGCTGGCTGGGCGTCATTGAAATTAAAGGTGAGATTGAGTTGCGGCGGCTTCTCGCATTTCAGCCGGCTCAATGCGTCTACCGCTTTGGCGGCCCGGCCGCGGAAATCAGTAGAGTCTTGTTGTGCTTCGCCACCAACCGAAAAGGCGGCCGCGCCATTTATCGTGATAAGCATACCGCCCCAACGTAAGTCGGCATTGTCGATGGTGATCCGCCCGCGCGCCACAGTCACTGTAGCATTGAGCTTACTAATGGTACGAAACGGATGTTTTTCCAGCAACACGCTTTCCCAAGGTTTGCCGAGCGAAACCCCGAGATCCCGAACAAATATTTTGAGACGCCAGCCGCTTTGCGCAGGATTTTTCCAGTCAACCGGCCACGGCAAAATATATATTTTTTTGGCACTCAGGAGCGGCTGCAAATCATCGGGCGAAGTACTGTAAAGACGGGCTTCGTTGAATACCAATCCGCGATGCATGGAGAGTCGAATCGACTGAACCTGCACAGGGACTCCTGATTCCTGTAGCTGTGTGGTGATTCGATGCGTCAGACTGGGGGGCAGCCCAACGACTAATAAAGCAAAGAGCGACAGCAGAATAGAAAGCCCCAGCGCAAATCCCGTCAAACGGAATATATGCAACCAGAACTTTCCAGAACAAACAGCGGACAAACCAAGCCTACTTAATTTATTCAATTTGTTTTTCAATAGGTACCGTCAACTCGCGGGTTAAAGTTTGCGCAATTTTCTCGGAAACAACAAAAACGATGCTCTGCCCCTGAATCATAGCAAAACGGCCATCCTCTGTTTTTTCACCGAGTAGCACCATGCGACCAATGGCATTCGTATCACTGAGCGTAACCGTCAGTGTCGTTTGCGGCGGATCCAATTCATACGGCTTAAGAGAAACCGGGTTGAAATCCACATACCGTTCAACTCGCAGCTCGTTAAGTGCCCACATCATATCGGTCAGCGCACTGGCATTAACATGCCGATCGGGCTGACTGGATGCAAAAGCTCCGGTGTCCATTTTAAACACCGACTGCTCTGCTCCGCGGCTTTGTGTAGTGATTTTTTGAATCAGCGTTGGATTTACTTCAAGCACCGTTCGGTTACGATAAAAAAGAGGATCAACAAATGCGGCACGAACAAGGGTCCCCGTTACCGTACAGAATAAAGGCTCTTCTTGACACTGAACCAGCCGTAGCCCATTGGTATCGGAATTACCGATGTGCAATGTATTCGTTTTTCCATCGGCGATCAGAATCGCCTTCCACGGTGCCGCGACCATCTGGGCGACCTGCGCAGCGGTAGGTGTATCAATAAATTCATCAACGACGGCCCCGGCCAGTGATTTCAGAACCATATCCGCTTGTTCGGCATCGGCATCCCAGCGTATGGGCCGAACGACCTGCCATTGCGTATTGGTGCGGAGGAGCCCGATTTGTTGTTCACCGCAGATGAGCTGTATGGCGGTCATACGATCGGCTTGGAGGCCCAGTACCTGGCGACTGCGTAAGAGGCTGGGATCAACTTCACACTCTTTGGTCCACTCAGTCGGAACGGTAAAAACGGAATCACTTTCAACTCGTTTGGCGTAACGGGTTTCTGGTTTATCAGACAAGGGCTTGCCAATGAGCAACGTTTGGGTGCGCTCATCCTGTGAAAAAACCGTCAACTCATAGTCTGGCTTTTCTAATCCGTAAGCGGCCAAATCAGCCTTTTCATCGCTGACGAAGTCAATGATGCGCCCGGAAAATATTTTCCCCAGCAAGGTGTGCATAGGCTGGCTATCGACACGACCTACGTGCGGCTGTTTCATTACCCAACCGTTATTTTCCGGTTGCCGCAATTGAAGAAACCCACCGGTTCGACGCAGATCAAGTCCG